>NZ_JADEXU010000068.1 GCF_015206895.1 Nostoc sp. LEGE 12450
AAGTTTGGTCTTGCTCATGCGTCAGAAATACCCTTAAACGTGCCCCCATACACAAATCACTTTGTAGATGCATTTTCAGTATTTATATATCTTAACATACCGGATTTTTTTGATGCCTACCTACTTAATTAATTCAATTATCAAGAATGCGGACATAAATAGCTTGGATACTTTCTGTATCTAGTGCTAAAGATGTATTTTGTATTTTAATAATAAATGATGGAAGGTTTTGTTCTAAAGTAATAGTAGTTCCTGGCATTACCCCTATTAATATTAGTCTATTTAATATTCTTTCATCCTGACTTTTACAGAAGGTGACGATTCCTCGCTCTCCTGTTCTCAATAATTCTAATGAACAGCCAGTTACACTAAAGGGGGTAAACATTTGAATTATAAATTAAGGATTTTGAAGGGAAGAAGGAAGTATATTTTCATCCTTCACCCTTCATGCTTTATTTGGTTGCCAAAGACAACAACCAAAGTAATACTTTATACGAGATATGCTTCTTGATGTGTTTTAATTGTGCAATTAGAACGAGGATAAGTTACACAAAGTAGAGCGTATCCTTTAGAAACCTGATCGTCATCCAGGAAGTTTTGATCTTCTTGATTAACTTCACCTTCAACAACCTTACCTACACAGCTAGAGCAAGATCCTGCATGACATGAAAAAGGCAATTCAATACCATTTTCTTCTGCTGCTTCTAAGATAGTGGTGTCTTCTTCAACTTCAATTGTGGTGTCGAGGTCTTCTTTTTTGTTGATTAATCTAACTTGGTAGGAAGCCATTTTCCGATTCTCCTCAAACGTTATACAGTTGGTTTAATTTCCGAAGTTTTTGAGCAACCTATCCTACTTTTTGCTTCCCTCTTTCTTACGGAGATGCAAAGTTTAGTCGGCTTCTCTATAGAGGTAAGGGATGCAATGCGAACGAGAAGCTACCTCAGCAAGGCGATAAGCCTGCGGCATGGCTTCTCTACGAGACGCTCCGCGAACGCTTACCGCATCTATGATGAAAGCCTCTACAATCAAACTTGGCGCTAACGGAATGATGTTAGCTGCAAGGTAC
This sequence comes from Nostoc sp. LEGE 12450, assembly GCF_015206895.1. Taxonomy (GTDB): domain Bacteria; phylum Cyanobacteriota; class Cyanobacteriia; order Cyanobacteriales; family Nostocaceae; genus Nostoc. The sequence goes on from NZ_JADEXU010000068.1 coordinate 1,070, forward strand.
ACCAGTAGGCGTACCGTCGTCTGTTTTGAAAGACTTTCCACAACCGCAGGTATCAGTTGCATTGGGGTTGATGAATTTAAAACCGCTTTCCATCACTCCCTCAACGAAGTCAACGATAACTCCGTCTAATAAGGGCGCACTTTTGGCATCAACGTAAACTACCACTTTGCCTTGGTGACTTACCAAATCATCTGGTTGGGGCTTGCTGGTGATATCGATCGCATATTCATAGCCACTGCAACCACCATCTTTTACAGAGATGCGGACACCTTTAGTTGCGCCATCAGCGTCGGGTGCTGAACCTTTGAGGAATGCTCGCAGATGAAATTCTGCTTTTTCTGATAAAATAACGGCCATTAAGTCTCCTGATTTGTAGCGATTAGTTGTTCTGATTTCAGGTGTAGGTTGTCATTTGTCAGTTGTCTTTTGTCCTTTGTTATTCACTAATGACCAATACTTCGGCTTCGCTCAGTACAAGTGACTAATGACTAATGACAAATTAAGTATTTTGTGCAATACCCGTGCCTGTAGGTTCCATCGAATTGGATTGCGCGTGTCTCCAAGGCGCACTATTACCGCATACTGGACAAGAGCGATCGCGGTGAGAACGGCGTTTAGCAAATTCCATCCGATTTAGGTCGATTGTTAGCAATTGCGACAATAGAGGCTGACTAAACCCGGTGATCAGCTTGATAGCTTCCAGTGCTGTTAAACAAGCTAGGGTTCCAGAAACAGCACCTAGAACTGAAAAGCCGCGCTGATCCCACTCAGGCTTTTCTGGAAACAGACAAGACAAGCAAGGAGTCACACCAGGAATAATTGTCGTCAGGTAAGCCTCCATCCCATTCATTGCAGCTTCCACCATTGGCTTACGCGATCGCACACAGGCTTCATTTAACAAATTGCGCTCTGTAAAATTGTGGGCGCAATCAAGAGCCATATCAGCAGATTGCACTAACGAATCTACATTTTCCGGGGTGATGTAATCATGAACAATTTCCACTTGGACATCAGGATTAATCGCATCCAGAGTTTCTTTAGCTTTGAATACCCTTGGCTTACCTACCCAATCATCAGTCATGAGAACCTGACGATTCATATCATCTAGCTGCAAGTCACCACCCCGGACTAGGATTAGCCGCCCAACGCCCGCTACTGCTAAGTAAAGCGCCGCCGTACCGCCTAATCCCCCCACACCTGTAACCAAAACTGTCGCTGACTTCAGGCGTTTCTGTGCTGTTTCGCCAAAATTCGGAAGCATCATTTGGCGACGATAGCGTTCTAATTCGGTAGGCGTTAGGTTAACCAATTTATACCTCCTAATCAGAAGTGATTTCTGTCAGTGTGACTACATTTTTCGGCTTGTCGTTAAACACTTTGAACAGCTTTTGTTCGTAAGCTGTCGATTCGGTAAATAACTGATAAGCTTTTTGCAAAGCCAAAGAATATTGATTTAATTTCTCTTCTTGACTCAAGTCAGGAGAATTATCATCAATTTCCTGCATGTGTTGAGAAAACTTTTTCAGAATATGTAGACGATGCACATTCACAACTTCTAAGTCGTAGGACATGTTAAAGAATTGGAAAAATTCTTCTGCATCTACGAGCTTCTTGAATTCATCAATAGTTCCAGTCACGTCGCTTTGCTCCGAATTCAAAAGTCAAAAGTCAAAAGTCAAAATTAACAATACCCATAATTTTAGGGGCTTGTATCTTTTTCCTTCTAGGTCATTTAGCATTTTCCAATTGTTTTAGATGCTGCTTAAGTTCATCTAACTGGCGATAGATTTCATAAGTTGCGGCGGCAACATCCATAAGTTGGTTGTAATCTGTTGGCAGACCTTCAGCTAAATCATGCAGATCCATTTTCATTTGACCTGCTTTGCTGTTAAGCCGTCTGATTTGTCCTTGTAGTTCCTCAATAGTCATTTGTCCTTCGTCCTTTGTCCTTTTTCATTAGTCATTTGTCTTTTACTAATGACCAATGACCAATGACTAATGACTAATTAAATTTTGCCAACTTCAGGAAAGCGTTTCGCCAAATCAAGACCTTTTTTGACGTAGCTTTCTCCTTCTTCTGCTAATTTCTCTACTGAGTCAAAGCCAAAGCGATGAGCATCTCGCAAGGTTTTTACAGCTAGCAAAAGACGGCCAGAAAAAACTAGCGCCCAGCCAAATCCTTCATGGCTCAAATCAACTACAACCTGGGATATCAAACCTGTTTCTTGTTCAATTCCAGCAGCTACAGCCCGAAAAAATGCCATAATTCGTGCTTGTGTGATCGGATCAACTTCTCCCTCAACGGAGATTTCTCGTTTCTTTTGTTTGGTGACAATAAAGGGTTTGAGAATTAATTCATCCGACCAACTGCGATAAACTCCATAACTGTCTTGACCACGGATTTGTTTAATTAATACCTTCAGAAAAGGTGAGTTCAAGACTTCAGTTGTAGCAGTTCCGTTAACACTATTATTTGTGGTCATACTGTTGCTTCGTCTTCAATTTCATCGGCAAAGTTTGTGGTTTTTGGCTGTAAAGCTTTACGCAACCAAGGTGGAGGATTACCTTTGAGGGTTTTCACTAACTTATTTAGCACTTCGCTAATTTCTTCTTCTTCTGATCGCGCCTTCACTGGGGTGACACCTTTCTTGATTAACCGAGCGGCGGCACTACCACCAATTGCTGTTACGTAAACAATCGTACAGTCGCCTATTGCTTCAAGTTTTGGGGTGATTTTGTCTTCATTCCCGTCTTCTTTGAGTTCGCCTTCAAAGGTGAGGGTTTCTACGAAGTGATATCCCTCATCGGTAATTTCGTAAACATCAATCATTTTTGCCCATCCGAAGTGGGCATTAATATGAACTCGGTCACTCGTCGTGAAGGCTATTTTCATCGTAATTCTCCTCTCTAAAGTTTTGAATTTTGAAGCAATACGGTTCAGTTAGTAATATTTAGCCTCGGAAGATCCCCCCAACCCCCCTTAATAACGGGGGCTAATTTAAGGCTTGCTCTATTCCCTCCTTTTTAAGGAGGGTTAGGGAGGATCAACTTTTAACTGAACTGTTTTGAATTTCAAGTGTGAATTCAAAACTCAGCGCTCACAGTTCCGAACTCTTGGAACTGTTTAACTCTCGCTTCTTCTGCCTCTAAAAATAGGTTGCCGATGCCAAATAAAAGCTCCATCGTGCCTCGATAGCCAACTTTAGTAAACTGACCATTACCTAAGCGGTCATAAATGGGCAATCCTAGACGATAAAGAGGAATCGAGAGGCGTTTTGCGATCGCACCCACATTCGAGTTACCAATCAGCAAATCAGACCCAGCGCATAAACTCTCAAAGTCTTCTAAATCGCCGATGGTGATGCTTTTCACCGGGAGTTTTTCTAAGAGGTGCGATCGCGTGGTTGTCACCACAGCATGAATTTGCGCTCCCATCGATTGTAGGAAATGCACGGTTGACCACAACAAATCAGGTTCCAGTGCGAGGGAAACTCGTTTTGCACCGAAGTAAAAATGAGTGTCCAGCATCGCATCTTGCAACTGACGACGTTGGCGGCGGTATTTTTCGGGTACGCTGTTACCGCTCAGAATTGCCAATGCTTGGATAAACTCATCTACTGGTTCTAATCCAGTCAGTTCGCCAAACACCTCATAAGGTGTGCCAAAGCGTTCTTCGAGAATCTTTGCAGCCCCCCGCATACTTTCACCCAATGCCAGGGTAAAAGCAGAACTACCTACTTCTCGTAGCTGTTTTAAGGTAGTTCCACTGACTGTAACCGCACTATAATTATCCTCTAAATGTCCATCTAGAGAAGCGCCAAGGTCAGGTACAAAGATCGGCACTAATCCAAAGGATGTGACTATCTCTTTGATTTCCTGTACATCCCCAGGTGTGAAGGCAGAACCCGCCAAAATCGTGACTTGTTCAGTTCTGAGTCCACCCGCGCGAGGAATTTCCTTAACTATGCTTTCCACAGCAACAGCAAAGCCATCTTGTAACGCACCTTTAAAATCTGGGGTAGGTGCAAAAACGATCGCTAAATCATTCAATTCGGGATGGCGATCGCGGATTTCCTTCAGAAAACCTTCGATGTCATCTCCTCTAGTTTCCGTTAACCCAGTGGTACATAAACCAATAATTTCTGGGTTAGCTTTTTCCACCAGAGTCAGAATTGCTTGCTCTACATTCTCTTCACCACCCAAGATTGTAGTAACTTCCGTCATCGCTGTGGTAGCTAAGGGAATCGCTTCCCGGAAATGCCGTACCAGGACAACTTTAGCGAAAGCAGTACAACCTTGAGAACCGTGGAATAAGGGCATTGTCCCTTTCAATCCCAAAAAGGCTAAGGTTGCGCCCAAAGCTTGACTTTGCTTGAGGGGATTAACTGTCAGTGCTTTGTTAGAAGCGGTAACGATCGCCATTAAACTTCCTCCTCTTCTTCCCAAGGAGCGGGTTTGCGTATTTGTTCCCAAATCGGGCTATACAGAGCTTCGTACAGTTCCCGCGCCATCTCAATCATTCCTACATAACCTGCATAAGGATGGTGGCGTTCTTGGTTGATATCAAGGAAAGGAATTCGAGCTTTCAAAGCTGTGTATTGGTTACGTCCACCAGCAATCAGCATATCTGCGCGAGTGTCTTTAACCAGTTGTAGCAATTCTTGAGCGTTGCCTTTCTCTAGCATGATGCCATCGTTGCCAATCAACTTCTTGATTTTGGCTTTATCTTCTTCAGTACTTTTCCGAGTACTGGTAGCAACAACTTCAATGCCTAAGTCTCTAGCAGCCGAAATAATCGACCAACTCTTAACACCACCTGTATACAAAACAACCCGCTTACCTTTGAGTCGAGCGCGATAAGGAGCCAGTGCCAAATCTAAAGCAGCCGTTTCTTCTGCAATTAGCTTTTCTGTCCGCTCCTGTAAATCAGCGTCGCCTAATTTAGCGGCGATGTTTCGCAGACAGCGATTCATATCATCAATGCCGTAGAAAGACTCTTCAATGTAAGGGATGTTGTAACGCTCCTCCATCTTTCTCGCCATATTGAGCAGCGCTCGTGAGCAGATCATGACGTTGAGCTTGGCACGGTGGGCGTAGCGAATTTCATCGTAGCGAGCATCGCCCGTAATTTTAGACAAAATACGAATGCCTAATTTTTCTAGCAGTGGTGTTACTCCCCACATTTCACCGGCGATGTTGTATTCACCGATTAAGTTAATATCATAGGGCGTTGTATGTTCCGGTTCTGCTGTTCCGACAACATATTCTAATAAAGCTTCACCGCCAAAACGGTTGCCCAGATTTTTACTGCCAATGAATCCTGGGGCAATCACAGGAACAACAGGAATACCGATTTTCTCAGCCGCAGCTTTGCAGACAGCATCCATATCATCGCCAATTAGGGCTGTAACGCAAGTGGCGTAGACGAATACTGCTGCTGGTTGGTAGCGCTCGTGAAGTTCTAGAATCGCTTTGTAGAGTTTCTTTTCGCCACCGAAGATGACATCATTTTCACCCAAGTCTGTGGTAAAGCCCATTTTGTAGAGTTGAGGGCCAGACGACAGACTACCACGACTGCCCCAGGAATTACCAGCACAGGCGATCGGCCCGTGGACTAGATGCGCTGCATCTGCGATCGGCACTAGAGCAATCATTGCACCATCAAAGGCACAGCCCCCTTGAGCCGCGCCAGGTTGTGCCTGTTGAGCGCATGATTTGTTTTTCTTTTCCGCTTGTTTGTGCTGATTATGCTCGCATCCTGTCTCAGTCAGCAGCTCGTTGATTTTGCCTTGGGTGCTTTTCATCTCTCTTCTCTTAATTGTTAATTGTCCTTTGTCATTTGTCATTTGTCCTTTGAATAACTAACAACTAATGACTAATAACTAATGACCAATGACCAATGACCAATGACCAATGACTAACAAATGTATTTTGTGACATCCTCTCCACATACATCGGCGAGGTAAGATAGAGCGCGGAAACGCAATCCTACAAATTCGTCATATAAAGGATTGAGTTTACATAGTGGTGGGATATCAATACACTTCCCAAATAATTTAATTTGTCGCTCAAAGGGACAACAACAAGGAATTGTTTGGCAAATTAGATGAGCGAAGCGATTATTTTTAACCTGAATTCCATCCACTACACGGCGCAACGGATTAAGAAGATTGTTGAACCACCCTCGTTTTTTCTGGTTAGGTGGATGGTAATTAGGATGAGGATGAGTGTGAGTATGTTCGTGAGTGTGATTGATGGTTTCCATTTATAGATACCTTGGGTAAATGCTAGAAAGAAAAAGGGGAGTTGGGGATTGGGGATTGGGCATCGGGCATTGGGTTTGGATATTTCCCTGCTCCCGACTCCCTATTCCCTACTCCCCTTCTTTACCCTTTAATTAACACGTTGTGTTTCTACGCAATTTCTAACGAATCAAGTCGTAGGAAATATCTGTCTTAGAAGGAATGTTGGTGTTGCGATCGATTTCTTCAAACAGGGTGTTTACAGTCCAGTTGAGGAGGTTGATTATACCTTGATAACCAATGGTGGCGTAGCGGTGTAAGTGGTGGCGATCCATGATGGGGTAGCCGATTCTCACGAGGGGAATCTTGGTGTCGCGCCACAGGTACTTACCGTATGTGTTACCAACTAAGAAGTCTACTGGTTCGGTGAACAACAGCGATCGCATGTGCCACAAGTCCTTACCAGGCCAAACAGTTGCATGTTGACCGAAGGGGCTAGAAGCAAGCAGTTCTTTCATTTCTGCTTCAAATACTTCGTTGCTGTTGTGAACCAAGATATGCACAGGTTCAGCACCCATTTCTAGCATAAAGCCAACTACGCTGTATACTAAATCTGGTTCGCCGTAGATAGCGAAGCGCTTGCCGTGAATCCATGAGTGAGAGTCAGTCATGGCATCAACTGCACGACCGCGTTCGATTTCCAATTCTTCAGGAATGGGGATACCGCTCAATTCGCTGAGTTTCATCAAGAACTCATCAGTACCCTTAATGCCCCAAGGACGGGAAACTGAAGTTGGTTGCTTCCATTCTTTCTCGATGTACTCGCGGGTTTTGAGGGTAGAGTGTGCTTGCAGAGCGATCGTCGCTTTAGCATTAATTGAATCTTCTGCATCTTCTAGCTTTGTACCACCTGGATACATATCGAACTCACCTGTGTTTGGTGAATCCAAGTAGTCGCTGTTGTCGGCTAGAATTGTGTAGTCAAAGCCGAACAAAGAAGCAATCCGCTTGATTTCGCGGTTGTTGCCTACATAGGTGTCAAAACCTGGGATGAAGTTGATTTTACCATTGCTGGTTTCTTTCTTATGACCTGCGGTCAGGTTAGAAAGAATTCCCTTCATCATGTTGTCGTAACCAGTGATGTGGGAACCAACAAAGCTAGGGGTGTGAGCGTAGGGTACTGGGAAATCTTGAGGAACTGAACCAGCTTCCTTGGCGTTGTTGATGAAAGACTGCAAGTCATCACCAATTACTTCTGCCATACAGGTGGTGCAGACAGCGATCATCTTGGGCTTGTAGAGTTGGTAAGAGTTCGCCAAGCCGTCAATCATGTTTTGCAGACCACCAAACACGGCTGCATCTTCAGTCATTGAAGAAGATACACCAGAGAATGGTTCTTTGTAGTGACGGGTTAAGTGGGTGCGGAAGTAAGCAACGCAACCTTGAGAACCTTGAACGAAAGGTAGAGTACCTTCAAAACCAACAGCAGCAAAGATTGCTCCTAGTGGTTGGCAGCCTTTAGCAGGGTTAACGGTTAAAGCTTCACGAGCGAAGTTCTTTTCACGATAATCCCAACCTTTTGTCCACTCTGCAACCCGTTGTACTTCTTCGGCTTCGTGACCGTTTTCAAACTGCTTTTTGTTTTCAAATAGCTGTTGATACTCAGGTTGGTGGAATAACTCGACGTGATCTTGAATTTTTTCTGGATTCTGAGGCATTTCTTCTGGACTCCAAGGTTACTGAATTCTTTTACTGATTGAGGTGCGAGTGGGGAGTAGGGAGTGGAAATATGATTCAAAATTCAAAATGCAAAAATCAAAATAAATTTTTAATCTTTCAATTTTGAATTTTGTATTGCCAACTCCCCCCTGGGGTTTTAGCCCCAGGTTATCCTTACTTATCTCACTCTCCCATTTCCCTAAACGGCAGCCTTAGCCTTAGCTTCAGCCTTCTTAGCCTGAGCTTTTTCATTCCAAGGAGCGCCAATTAATGCCCAGGTTGGGCTGTTGAGTGCCAAGTCCATATCGCGTGCGAAGATGGCGAAGCCGTCATAACCGTGATAAGGGCCGGAGTAATCCTTTTTGTGGTTTAATTCTTTTCAACTGTCTAATGTTTGCAGTAAGCAATGTCTCTGCTAAACATTGTTTTCTGAGAACACATTTATTTTTAGCCTAAATATAGGCTAAAAACACAGCATAATCAGGTTCAGGACTCACGCATCATCTAAATGTTGTCCTGAGCCAAGGCGATTAAAAAATCGCCCATTTTTTTGCTCATCTCTGCAAGCACAGCAGCAAAAAGAACACATGAGAACGAAAGTACTACTAGAATTAGAGAAAGTTAATCTGCGTTTGAAGTCTGCAAAGGCAAAGGTGACAATTAGAGAATCGAATGGAAGTCTGCAATTACGGGCGACGTTACCAATTAAACCGGGAGACAAAGACAGCAACGGTACTGGGAGAAAGCAATACAATCTCAGTTTGAATATTCCCGCTAATTTGGATGGACTCAAGACGGCTGAGGAAGAAGCTTACGAATTAGGGAAGTTAATTGCTCGTAAAACGTTTGAATGGAATGATAAATATTTAGGTAATGAGGCAATTAAAAAAGAGTTTAAAACTATAGGAGAATTACTCGAACAATTTGAAGAAGAGTATTTTAAAACTCACAAGCGTACAACTAAAAGCGAACATACTTTTTTTTATTACTTTTCCCGAACCAAGAGATTTACGAATCTCAAAGATTTAGCTACTGCTGAAAATCTGATAAGTTCAATTGAACAAATTGATAAAGAATGGGCTAAATATAATGCAGCTAGAGCGATCGCAGCATTTTGTGTGACATTCAAAATCGAAATTGATTTATCTAAATATTCTCAAATGCCTGATAATCATTCCCGAAATATACCTACAGATGCGGAAATAGCTGAGGGAATTCTCAAGTTTGAAGATTATCTTAATAGTAGAGGTAATCAAGTTAATCAAAACGTTCAAGACAGTTGGCAACTTTGGCGCTGGACGTATGGAATGTTAGCAGTTTTTGGTTTACGTCCACGAGAACTTTTTATTAATCCTGATATTGATTGGTGGTTGAGTCAAGAAAATACAGATTTGACATGGAAAGTTGATAAAGATTGTAAGACTGGTGAGAGACAAGCATTACCATTATATAGGCAATGGATTCAAGATTTTGATTTGAGAAATCCGAAGTATTTGGAGATGTTGAGGAGTGCGATCGCTAAAAAAGATAACACAAATCATGCTGAGATAACCGCGTTAACACAGCGAGTTAGTTGGTGGTTTCGCAAAATAGGATTGGATTTTAAACCTTATGATTTACGCCATGCTTGGGCAATTCGGGCACATATTTTGGGGATACCAATTAAAGCGGCAGCAGATAATTTAGGACATAGTGTGCAGGTTCATACACAAACTTATCAACGTTGGTTTTCGCTAGATATGCGGAAGTTAGCAATTAATCAGGCGTTGAGTAAGAGAAATGAAGTTGAGTTGATTAGGGAGGAAAATCAGAAGTTGAAGATGGAAAATGAAAGGCTAAAAATGGAGTTCGAAAAGCTGAGAATGGAAATAGTTTATAAGCATAGTTAGTTTACTTATGAAAAGCAATAGGATATTTAATAGCCTAACTTCTAGATATAAATGCTTATATTGATATATCTAGAATTACTCTTATTATGTGTTAATACCGATGTGATTGAAAAAGCATTGATATTATTATAAATCTCATACATTTTATTCTAATAGTTTATGAATAGTAAGCTGATATATCACACGGATGAAAGTATAAATGGTGGAATTTCACCTTTTGATGAAGCCATTCATCAAGTGAGTAATAATAGTAAAGAATTACTGATAGCCTGTCCCTATATTGATGTTATCTATATTAAAACATTCTTACACAAGCAAGTAAACTGGCGTATTATGTCTGATGTAGAAGCTTGGCTTAGTACTTTTCAAGGTGAAACAAGAGAAGATATAGTTAAGTTTATTACTCTTAATAAAGATAAAATTCATCATTATAAAAATTTACATGCAAAATTAATTATCGGCGACAGTTTATGCTTGTTAGGTTCTGCAAACCTGACTAGAATGGGTATTACTCAAAGAGCAGAAATGTCAATTTTGCTAGATGAAAGTTATTACATTAAAGAAATTAAAAAATGGTTTGAGAACTCATGGTCAAGTAGTAGTGAGATTAATATAACCGAATTAAAAAACTATGCTCAGAGAATTATTAAAACGACACCTATACTTGAAGACCAAAATAGTCATTTAAATTCAGATGCTCCAATTATTAAATCAAAAATTATCACTCCGCCTAAAAAATCTGAAAAAAAAGCCAGTAAATCAAACCCCAAAAAAGATAATGAGCCTTGGAATGGTCGTGATTTTTATGTAAGTATTGGTGAAGGCAAACATCGAAACTGGCATGACTGCCGAAAATATAGTTTTGTCTCTGGTGGTAGCAAGAAATGGTGTAGCCAAACTTTAAATCACCTTTCTCCAGGGTCGCGTGTATTCGTCTACATACCCGAAAAAGGTTATGTAGGTGCTGGTATAGTAACAGATCCTACTATACGTGTAAAAGACTTCACGGTATTGGTCAATGGACAACAAGTACCAATTTTAGGTGAACAACTTGTTGCCCCACAAATGGATGAATATGTCAATGACTTGGATAAATCCGAGTACCTTGTCCGTGTTGAATGGATCAAAACAGTGCCTAAAAGTCAGGCATACTGGGAAAAAGATCTTTTTACAAACCAGAATACAGCATGCAAAATGAGGTGTAGTTTTACAATAGAAAGGCTATCTCAGCATTTCGGATTAAACGATTAACTGTCATTTAATAATTACGTTGTAGTGCGATCGCACCCCTCCCATAAGGTGCATTGTTGCAAAGTACAACGCAGTATGATCTCAAATTTACAAAGCTGATACCGCAGCCTGATAAAATTTGTGGAAAGATAGAAATGTTGATTCATCTCCAGCATGACAATTATGAACGCCGTAGAGCTATTTCCCACCTTGCGAAATTTAACTCGTGCAGACAAACTGAAAGTTATGCAGTTTTTAGTTTCAGAATTATCTAGAGATGAGGAACCATCATTAGAGCAGGGTGCAACCTATCCTATTTGGTCGCCACTTAATTCCCACGCAGCTGCACATCAACTTGCTCAACTGCTAGAGTCGGACGAATAAATGCACAATGGTTAATCCTCAAAGATTTTCCTTTACAGAGGGATACGATACATTTGGTGTTCCTGATGCGCTGCCAAAGCTACCATTAATATTAACCTATCGTAACTCATCAGTAGACGTTTCAGGCTTGTTAGATACTGGAGCAAGCGTCAGCGTTCTGCCATACAGTATTGGTGTCCAACTAGGCGCAATTTGGGAAGAACAGACGGTTTCTGTAACATTAGCTGGTAATTTGGCTCCCGTTGAAGCAAGAGGTTTACTTGTATCTGCTCAGATTGGATCATTTGAGCCTGTTCGCTTAGTTTTTGCGTGGAGTTTGTCTAATGATGTACCTTTGTTGCTAGGACGTATGAACTTCTTTTTGGAGTTTGATGTGTGTTTCTATCGTTCACAACTGGTATTTGATGTGTGTCCACAGTCCTAATGCGATCGCATCCCTAATATTAAAGTCCATTGTCGCAAAAAGCAAAGCTCATTCACTCAAAAACAACGCCGCGATAAATTTCCGCCATCGGCAATTCAAGACTAGCGTCCTTCGGCTTTTTCTTCGATCGCGCGATATTCATCTAAGCTGTAGCGGCGCGAGATGGTAGAAATCATAGGTCGTAAGCGATCGCATTGGCTATAAGACAACAATATTATTTTGTCACAGATTTACTTGTGAGGTGATATAATCCTGCGGTGTATATATTCTTTTTTCTACAAAAGACTTTATCTTTCTGGTTAGCTGTCTACGATGTCTGCAAGAGATAGGTTTCATGAACTGGTTAGAACTGCCCTTGAGAAGGAAAGGTGGATAATTACTCATGATCCATACCACATTGATTTGGGGTTTGTTGATTTTTACATCGACTTAGGTGCAGAACTTTTGCTGGCAGCGACAAAGGATGAGGAAAAGATTGCAGTTGAAATCAAAACGTTTTTGGCACCCTCAACGATTTCTGAGTTCCATACTGCAATTGGACAATTTATTAACTACCGCATTGCTTTGGAAGATGATGATCCAGAGCGGCGGTTGTATTTGGCAGTTCCGCTCGATGTTTATAAGCGATTTTTCAGATATCCATTTATTCAAACAGTCATTGTGCGTAACAAAATTCCCCTTTTAGTGTATGACACACAAAAACAGGAGATTGCAGAATGGATAAGCTAATTTTGTATCGTGAACTAATTCAGAAATTATTGACAGCGCGAGCAAAGTTGCGTTCTGGGAGCGATCCAATAGAAAGTCAAACCATTTTTGATACTACAAAAGACCACTATCAGCTTGTGCATGTGGGATGGAAGGATAGTAGTACCCGGATTTATGGCTGTGTGCTGCATATAGATATCAAGGATGGGAAAATTTGGGTGCAGCATGACGGAACGGAGGATGCGATCGCAGATCAACTTGTGAGCGAGGGAGTACCTAAGCAAGATATTGTGATAGCATATCATGCACCTCATGTAAGGCAGTATACAGAGTTTGCTGTAGGCTAAACCTATTGAAAAAGCCTGTTTGCGATCGCTACTCACAAACAGACTTGACTTTTTCACATTTCTAATTAAGCTTGCTCCCAAAGCTGACGTACATAATCAGGGAGCGCGCCAGCAATTTCCTGAATCCGCTCTTGGGAAAGTTCGTCTTTGGTGGCAGAAAATACCGCTTTAACTGCCTGTTCTGCCTCGACTGATCCTGGAACTCCTCCTTCATTAGCAACCCGCGTTAGAAATAGCTTGGAATCAATTCCAATGGGAGCCGGGCCTTTTAAAGGTTGACGGATTTTACTTATAAATCTCACAATCGGATTGGTGTCTTTCCAGAGTTCAGCCACTTCAAACTGGAGTGCTTTTTCATCTGTAGGTATAGCTTCTGTATGCAGTTCTGACTCGACGCGATCAATTGTGTCGGCGGTCATTAAGTCACGCATAACGCGATACACAACTTCGGTAAAGTCTCTTGCGTCATACAAATCTGCAAATCCGCTTCGAACCATGACTTTTTCAAGAAATGAGTGATGTTCGTCTGCGATCGCAGTTCGAGTATCTTCAATCTCCGTTGGGTCAACTTCTGGAATATTTGTTCTAAAACTTTGATCGGGCATTGTTTTTTCTTGTGGTTATTATTTTTGAGTCTTTATGCTTACTTTATGTAAGGTCGCACAAATCAAAAACGCTTGGAATCTTCCAGAAGTTTGAGATGGTATCTATTCAAAAGTTAGAAATTTCTTTGATCTGCTCATAGCTGTAAAGTCATGGTTGAGGTGAAGAGAGCAATACTTCTGATGTTTGTGCCCGTCTGTGTCGAAAACCAGTCAAAATAAATGAGTTGGTATAAAAGCAGCCGAAACAAATATGGTAGAAACAACAAACATCGAAATTAATACTGCAAAAGTCAAAGTACCGAACAATGACTTAGAAATCGATGCTTACTTAGCTCAACCAGCAGAAAATGGAACTTTTGGAGCGGTTATAGTTTTTCCAGAAATTTTTGGAATCAATAGTAATATTCGAGATATCACCGAACTAATCGCTAAACAAGGTTATGTAGCGATCGCCCCGGCGATGTATCAACGTATTGCTCCTGGTTTTGAAGCTGACTTTAGCGCTGAAGATGTTGGGTTTAGTCCAGAAAGCTATAGGCTGGGGTTGGAATACTATCAAAAAGTAAAGTATCAAGATATTTTAAGTGATATTCAAGCTACCATTACTTACCTTAAAACTTTACCCAATGTCAAAGATAATGCGATCGGTGTCATTGGTTTCTGTTTTGGTGGTCATGTTGCTTACATCGCTGCGACTTTCCCTGATATCAAAGCAACAGCTTCGTTTTACGGTGCTGGGATTACCACGTCTAGTTATGGCGAAGAGACTCCAACTATTAATCGCATCTCGGAAATTCAAGGTACTATTTATGCCTTTTTTGGTACAAGAGATACATTAATTTCCCAAGCAGAAACCGAGCAAATTGAGGCAGAATTAAAGAAACATCAAATAAATAATCGTGTATTTCGATACGATGCCGGACATGGATTCTTTGCCGGATTTTTCAAAGACAAATACCCATTTATGGAACAACACCCAAGTTACAATCCTGAAGCTGCTCCTGATGCTTGGCAACATGTTATAGAACTGTTTCAAAATCACTTGTGAATAGTTACAAGGTAATCAATCTTCCTTTAAAAATGTTCGTAGTCGGGACTTTAGTCCTGATTTTGTTCGTATAGCGTCTCGTAGAGAGGACTAAAGTCCTCACTACAAAATAAAATTACAAGACTGCAATACTGTTGTCTTTAACCTTTTGAGTTTTTAAGCAGGAATTGACAACCACATAAAAATGGGTTTGGACTGTCTGTGCGATCGTCCGCCAGCACTTCAATAGTCAGCTTGCTGTTGTAAATCAATTCGTCATAATCCATCAATGCATCCCACTTAATTTTGCCAGTGGGGAAGCCTAGCTGTGAACTACCATCAGCTATTAACTCTTGCCATTTTTGAATCTCTGGATCTTGGGATTTGCAGTAATCGAGAATGGCAATCAATGCACCAGGTTTAGTAACTCGTAGGATTTCTTTAAGAGCAAGAACTGGATCTTCAACGACACAGAGGGTAAATCCCGACGCTGCTGCATCAAAGCTATTATCAGGAAAATCAAGATTGCAAAGATCCGATATATTGAAGGTGATGTCTGCGGATACGCGTTTTTTACGTGCTTCATCCATCATCTTCTCAGAAAAATCAATACCCACAACACTTACCCCTTCCGGATAAGCTGAAAGATTAAGACCTGTTCCTACCGCAGCATCCAGCACGGTTTGTCCTGGCTGAAGCTGCAAAGAAGCAATTAAGGGTTCACGTTCAATGTGCCAATAACGCTTCATAATTGCGTCATAATCTACCGCCCCGCGATCGTAGGTTTCAATCACCTGATTTATCTGCATAGGTTCCTTAACAAATATAACTACTGGTTTTAATTTCTCATCACACGTACAATATAATACTTAATTTGAATTGACTACCGTAATAATGGCTAGATGATTTGGCAATTCCAAATTAGTATTAAGTTAAACCACTCCATGAACCTTTAGCTGGAGAGGAACTTGAATGATAAACTCGGTTCCAACTCCCGAAGTTGAGAAGCACTCCAGTTTGCCGCCATGTTTTTCTGTGATAATTTGGTAGCTGATGGACATACCCATTCCAGTTCCTTTGCCAATGGGTTTGGTGGTGAAAAAGGGATCGAATATTCGTTGCTGAAATTCTTTAGAGATACCAACTCCATTATCAGCGATCGCTATTTCTAACCACGTTGAATTAATTACAGAAGTGCGAATCTTAATTCGGCTGGGATCTTCCTTAATCTCCTGATAGGTATGCTTAGTATTATTTTCTTCCAACGCATCAATCGCATTTACTAAAATATTCATAAACACCTGGTTGAGTTGTCCGGCATAGCATTCGACTAGGGGTATAGTGCCGTAGTCTTTAATCACTTCAATTTCAGGTTGTTCTGGTTTAGCTTTGAGGCGGTGCTGCAAAATCATCAAGGTACTGTCGATGCCTTCATGAATATCAACACTTTTGAATTCTGCTTCATCGATGCGCGAGAAGTTTCGCAGCGACAGTACAATTTGGCGAATACGCTCAGTGCCTACTCTCATCGAAGACAACATTTTTGGTAAGTCTTCCTGCAAAAACTCTAAATCGATGTCTTCAGTAAAGGTTTGAATTTCAGCCGCAGGTTTGGGATCGTGCTGCTGATACAATTGCACAAACGCTAATAAATCCTGGGTATATTCTTGCACATGGACGAGGTTGCCATGAATAAAGTTGACTGGATTATTAATTTCGTGTGCAACTCCAGCAACTAGTTGTCCCAGACTAGACATTTTTTCACTTTGAATAACTTGAGATTGAGTGCGCTGCAATTCCTCTAATGTATTTTTGAGTTCAGTAGTACGTTCTTCTACTCGATCTTCTAGTTTTTCTTTACTTTTCTCTAAAGCAGTAAACGATTCATATAGTTGCCCTGCCATGTAATTGAAAGAGTTAGACAGGGTATTAAGTTCTTGAATAACGCCAGTTTCTACTGTCTGAGCTAAATTACCGGATGCCATTGCCTCACTTGCAAAATTTAGGCGCAGAATCGGGCGTACAATCCAATGGGAGGTAAATACGCCCATCACAGAGGCAACGACTAATGCACCAAAACAAAGTGCGATCGTGATGCCCGTATTGGCGTTAATTTCCGCCATAAATGTGTTTTCGGGCACACTCACTACCATCAGCCAATTCAAGCCGTACTTGTCACGCCAAGGTGCAACATCGACAAAATACCGTTTTCCTTGCACCTCAAGTTGAAAATCTGTGTCTTGGGTGATAGATCCAAACCCAGAGGTTTGGAGGTGTTTGCCAATGTTTTGTATGATTAGGTCAGAACTGTCGATCGCTCGTAATCGCCGGATATCTTGATTGACGAGGACAAAAGGCTTTTCTGTACCAGAACTGGCGATTAATGTGCCATCTCGCTCTAAAAGGAATACTTGCCCAGACTTACTAATATCTAAATTGCGTAAAAAATCGCTGAGTTTTAACAGATGAATATCCGTAGCAATCATTCCCAGCAAGTTATTTTTTGCATCATAGATCGGACGACTTGCAGAGGCGACGATGTAGGGACCCGTGGGTAAATTTGCAGTCACAATCTTTCCCCAAATGGGTTTACCAGCGGCGATCGATTGGGTATACCAAGGTTCGATAGAATTTTTCCAAGTCCAGGGAGCATTGACCTGAGTTCGATTGCCTTGATCGTCGGTAGCATAGGTGTAGGTATTGTTTGGAGGGTTGGCAGTCCAATCATCAATGGTAATTGTCTTGCCATCATAACGAGCAGCACCTAGTCCCTCACCCGTAGTTAGTCCGATACCAATATAAGTCAGGTCATACACCTGCATCTGATCCCAGAAATACTTGCCAAGGGTTTTGCGATCGCGCACGTCTAATATTCCCCTGCTGATCGCATTTGCATTAATCTGATTAAGGGTTTGCGGAATGGCAAGATAAGACTTCAAATGTTCATCCACTACCTCGCTCGTGCGATCTATCAACTGTTCTGCTAGGTCGTTAACTGCCCTTTGTCCATTTTTAAACGACAAATAACCCACTAGACTAACCGCTCCAAAAATTTGGATTAAGAAGGGAAAAACAAGAACAATCTGTAATGGGAACGCTTTACCTTTGCTGTTGTGAGTCTTCATTGCTGGAAGCTGAAAGTTATGCTAATTTGATTTGCTTCTATAGTTCCCAATATGTCCACATACTCACCTTTGTTTAGTTTTTTAGTCTAGTCAAAGGTAGCTTTAGGATATGTTGTCACAAAGCGCAACCCACCATAATATCAAATATCCCAAAGTTCTCACAAAAGCTGAACCTCACCACCAGCCAAATCTCACGGCTAAGTATCGTGCTGGATCAGTTGATAGAGTAGTCAAGTCTGATTTGCGATCGCAGTTACAAGCATAATGCCTATACATTGCTTTTTTTTTACAGGCTTTTTCATTTATTTAAACCATAATTATAAAAAATTTTGGAATTAACCGGATTATATTGATTTATCTAGAAAAATAGCTCATATACGTAACTTTTTGGTTTCGTTGAACTGTATTGAGGTATAAAAAAAATTATGACAACCCAAGTTTTTCGCGGCATTACCTACACTGAACAAGTCATTCAAGAGAGTAATCAAAGAGTTTCCGGTACTGCTAATCCAGACTGGTTTGTTGTAGAAGGCAACAACAATGTTGTGAATACACGAGATGGCAATGATGTTGTTTTACTAGCAAGAGAAATAGACTTAATCTATCTATCTACTACTTTTAATGGAGAGGTATTGCAAACTAGTCCTTTATCCTCTAATCCTGATGGGATTAGTGCGATCGTTGATACTGGAGTAGGAGATGATTATGTCAGTTTTGGATCTGGCAATTACAAAATTAATTTAGGTAGTGGAAATAACTTTTTAGACGATTACGGTGGAAACTATTTATACGATGCTGATGGTACTAATATTATTGGCTTAGGGGCAATTCCAAAAGTGATTGCCTCAGCCGGAGCAGGTGACGATATTTTCTATTTAGGTGGATTTGCCAACCGAACCATTGATGCAGGGAAAGGTAACAACTTAATTCTTTTGGGAAGCGGGGATGCCAACATTAAAACAGGCTCAGGAAATGACATTATAACCAGTGAACTTTCAATAGCAACTTATATTTTTTTCGCCACTGGTTTGCCATTGTATAACCAAACTATAAATGCCGGAGATGGTGACAATCAGATTGCTGTTGCTCCCTATGGCGAAACCACAGTTAAAACCGGCTGCGGCGAGGATTTTATTCTTGCTTATGGAATCCCTGGCTCAAGTGATACAAAAATTTTTACAAGTAATGGCAATGACACAATTATTACAATTGATACGAACAGCACTATTAAGTCTGGCTCAGGTGATGATTTAATTTTTGCTGGTTCAGGTGATGACACTATCCTTGTGGGAAATGGAAATGATTTAGTAAATCTGCGAGGAGGAACGGTTTCTCTACCTGACCCTTTAAGTAAGGATACAAACCTGTTTGGTTCATCTGTTGAGGTAATAGGTGGGGGAAATGATACAGTTTACTTGGGTCAAGGAAGAGATACAGTAATTCTGGGAAGCATTGGCTTTGCAACTATTTATGGCTTTGATTGCAACGATCGCTTAGATGTCACCGGGTTAAACGCTAGCTTTACCCAGATAGGACATGACACGCTGATTAATTCATCAGGTAGTTCTTTGGGAGTTCTCAAAGGATATACAGGTTCAGTACATTTAGCGTAATTGTGAATGCGATCGCTTAACTGTATAAACAAGGCTTACGCACTAAAAACTTGAAACCTAAATCCCCCTCACCCTTTAAAAAGAAGGAGTTGGGGGATTTTTTTGTATGTAATGTTATGTAACGTATCAATTCATGCGATCGCCTTTATTTTTCTAATGCCCATGATTGATATAACTTTACAACTCGTGTACTTCATCCTGATTAAAATGAAAATCGCCATAATCTAAGTACACCTATCGTAGACATTACTAAATTTGCTTTTTAAAATGTAGTTCCATAAGTTAAATTTTTAAATTGGGACTAAAATATGCACCAATTCAAAGTTACATCAGATAGTTTAAATATACGTTCAGCACCTATTGTTAACGATACCAATCGAATTGGGGTTCTTCCAAAATCACAAATTGTATCTAAAATCGAAAATTTGGATGATAACAAGTGGTTAAAGGTTACAACTATTCTCGAAGGGAAAATTTTGGAAGGTTTTGTATCTCAAAAATTTCTTAGTCCAATCACAACCTTTTCTATTAATACTCTTATTAAAATTGGTGGAGTTCCTATTCAACAGGCAGATGGAGAATCTGCCATTTTTTATGAAGCAGGTATGAGCATCAATGCTGATGGTGCGCCTAATGCTTATCACCCAGCAGATACAGGAATTGATTTTTTGGCAAATGCTGGGAATCCAGGTAACTGGTGGGCAATAGTTGTCAATAAAGATGGTAATCCATTTATTCAAGGCAGTACAGATCCATATCCTGGATACTATATTTCTACAACTGCATTATCCGATTCTGGATTTGTTAAACAAGATCCACGCAGATATGTTGATTCAACCAAGATCCCATATATTGTTCTTCCGGGAAATAGTGAATTTAAAAAGCTTACAGGCATTAAATTAGGGGATTTTGCAGTTGTTTACAACACTAATAACGAAAAACTCGCTTTTGCAATTTATGCTGATATTGGGCCCAAGAACCAGATAGGAGAGGGTTCAATAGCTTTGTCTCAGGCTCTTGGAAACGATCCATTAGTGCGCTCAAGAGTCAGACAAGGAATTCCCAAGGGCATTGTTTATGTTGTTTTTCCAGGTTCTGGGAATGGACAGCCAAGAATAATTTCAGAAATAGAAGCTGAAACTAAACGGCTTTTTGAAATATGGGGTGGAATAGAACGGATAAAGTCTCTATAAAAGTGTAGCTGATGAAAAATCTGAGAGAATCTGCTTGCGGTAGAGATGTAGCACTGCTACGTCTCTTTTTCAAAGAGCGATGTCTACGACAAACTGCTTCTCTACATTCGCACATCGTGTCGCAGACAAACGCTACCTAGCTTGTTTCTCCCTAGAAGTATGTATCTACGCAATTATTTAGACTAGACCAAATTTTGAGTAACAGTACACATGCTAACTTGTTGCTGCTGTCTTTCCATTCTTGCTCTCCACAGTGGCAACAAATGACGGTTGCTCCGCACTAGGAGTTAGCGACTCGCCTCGCAATCCCTTACGACGCTGGCTTTTAGGGACTCCTCCCGCCATACCGTATTCCACACTGCTTTTGCCATATCGAGTTCCAACAGCCATTAACATGTGTTCTGTCATATCTCCCAACTTGTCTTCTGTTTCCAGCATTTCACGGTACAATTTATCCAAGCTGGAAAGGGCACTGTTATATGCATTTTCTTTAGTTCGCATCATTTCGATCAGGGTTGAGAAGGCAGGTAAAGTGAGTCCATTGCCTAAATCTAAACTTGGATCAATTGAGTTTATGCTAGCTGCACGACGCACTGCTCTTTCTAACACTGCGGAAGTTCTTTTTCTCCTAGCCATGATCTACACCTTGTAATACAGTACGGTTAATATTCTTTACCTTAAAGAACTTCCGTATCGATCAGCCTGAGAGAATTCCGGCAAATCTGCAATAGCTTTTGTTACATAAAGATAATTACAGCAGATTGCGCGAACTACTTAAATGAGAAAGTAAACTGGGGTTTGAGTAAGTAAAAGCTTATTTTGCTTGCGGAAAACACCAAAATGAGAAAGCAAACTGGGGTTTGAGTAAGTAAAAGCTGCTTTTGCTTGCGGAAAACACCAAAATGAGAAAGCAAACTGGGGTTTGAGTAAGTAAAAGCTTATTTTGCTTGCGGAAAACACCAAAATGAGAAAGCAAACTGGGGTTTGAGTAAGTAAAAGCTGCTTTTGCTAACTAAATTTGACTTTATCTATATTTTTGGACTGCAATGACCAGTTATGATTATCGTGATGGTAGTGCAATCGCAAAACATAGTCCCTAAAGGAAGCAATCCAAACAACTACTAGAAATTGCTAAAACATGACTAAAGCTCGGTTTTAGGTGAACCGAGCATGGATTGAAATTTTATTTGATGATCGTCATGACGCTTAGAAGATGTTTGAAAAGTTCTTAAACCTCGTCTACCTTGAGAACCATAGCGCAATTTAAGAAAGCAAAAGAATTTTACTTGCGAGTTAAATTAAGCAGTTCTTTAGGAGAAGCAAGTAAATCAATAGCCACAAAGTAAATTTGACCTTGAGGATCGAGTAAAAATCGCCAAGCAATGTTCATCCCAACATTACCTCCAAACCAAGGAGTTTCGACTGTACCAGTAATTTTATGCTGTGTATAACCATCTTCGATAGTTTCCGAAACGCCTTTAGTTGGCTTCATCACTAACCCTTGTCCCTCATCTCTTAGGTAAGAAGTGATAGCTTCTCGGCCAACAATTGGTTTTTGGAAAGGTGGTTGCAGTGCCCCGTTGTTAGCAAATAAAGCAACAGCAGCTTCAAAGTTATCTGCATTCATAGCTTCAATGTATTTCAGCACTGTTGGTTCTGTAACTCCCTCAATAGAAAATTGGGGACTTACAGATGCACGTGGGAAATTAAAGTTTATTTGTGCCTGTTTGTTATCAGCCAGAGACGGATCGAACCCCATATTTACTACAGTATTGCGTAGTACAGTAATTTGCTGACTCGAATCAATTTTCTGAACAGCTTCTAGCACTGCTTTAACTTCAGTTGACATTTGATAGCCAGCTGGCATAGGAGCGACTATACCCTGTTTCATCCACTCTCCTAACTGCCACCAGAATCCTAATTTAGCATTGACACCAAAGTATGCATAAGAACGGCTGATAGGAGTATCAGCATTACTCGCTAAATCTCTCATTAATTGCGTTTGTTCTTCATGAGACATCTGCTTAATTTCGTTGAATATACCCTCCATTAATTGGAGATTTGCTTTTCCGGGAGCAGCTGGAGTAATTGTACGACCTAGTTCAGCATAGGCATACCAGAGAAATGCCAATTGGTCGTCAATGTTGAGTTTAGCAAACATTGCTGTAGTGGCTGGAACAGCATCTGCCACTTGAGTGCTAGAGAAAATATTGCGTGCAGACTCGATAGTATAATTCATGCTTGTTACCTTAAAGATTTACCTGCTCAATAGTTACTTTCGGCTACATTTTGTAGCTTGGAAGATAAATCTAGGGCTTTTTTTTGAATCACATAATTATCCCTAGATATCTAAATCCAAATCATTATCATTCACTACTCTGGCATCATAGCTGGTAAACGTTAACAAAAGACTAAGATTTATCTAATGAATATCATTGAATTAAATGTATATACTATTATTTTTTAATTTTATAGGTTTATAATGTTTTTTGAGGAAAGTATCTCCCTCTAAAGTAAGATATTAATGATTTAGGATTGCTATAGATGCTATAGCAATCCTAAATCATTGGCGAAAATGCCTCTTTATTTTCTCTGCGTTTTCTACACCACTCTGGTAGCCTAAGCGCAGCCAAAAAAGCCCCGGAAATGTTGGGTTTAGTTCCTCCCTCAAACGCCACATCCTTCTCCCTTGGCGCTAGCCTCTCACGAATTGGAGAAGGGGAGACGCGCAAGGGACACATATTTGATATTTGATATTTGAAAAAATTAAGTACAGATCAAAGAGGTTTCTTGACTATTGCCTCTTGCCTTCTACGCAAATAATTATGGCTACGCCACACTGTGCGAACAAAAATCAAAGCAGATTGCTATATCTAGAATGTATTAAATAATTTATTATACCTAAAATAATTAAATGAGCCGGGTAGAACAGATAAAACCATCTAGCTCGTGGACCTTGTTTACCATTGAATTTAAAAACAATGAATCCTGCAAGAATTGCCCAATGTTGAAATATATTACGTATAAATAGAGTTACCAAAATAAAGTTAAAGATGCACCAGCAGAGCAACCATACCCTAGGCTTGAGTTTGTCTGTTAGAGACATCAAGAGAATTACTCCAATCCCATAAGCTCCATATTCAACACCCAAACTCTCGGCAACTGCTGCACTCAATCCAGTAATTATTAATTGCTGCCATAATTGTGAATAACGCCTTACTAAGCGCAACATCACAAGTCCAAGAACAAGCGTGTAGAGAATATTAAATGATAAACTCTGGAAAACAAGACTATAAATAGGCTGAGATATAATTGCTGTAATTAATAGTCTGCTCCCATAGCGGTATACATTTTGGGTATGTTTTTCGCCTTTAGCCAGAAGCCATGCAAACAGGGGAAAACTCAATCGTCCAATAAAGTGCAAAATTCTAAACTCAGGCATTAGTAAATAGCACACATGATCCATAACCATGAATACTGCGGCTAAGATTTTAATGCTAAAAGCTGAAACTTTAATCACAACGTTACAGTTACCTTGGATTTATTGAGATAAAATTCCTAAAATCTTACTTGATTTAATATAGTAGTTATTCAAAATCCTGACAATTTGATAACATTAACAAAAAGGGCAATGTCTACGATGGGCTATTCCACATCGCCCTGTTCAGCATAAAATGCAGAAACACTATGGCAAAGCGTAAAAAAAGCAATCTTCAGTGGATAAAAGAAACGCTTGAATTAAAACCTGACCATCGTTGGGAATCTCCATCAGGTTACAAAATATTTGTAGCAGATCGAGGCGCTGTTCGCTTCAATGTTCCCCAGGATTGGATTCTTGAGCCACAAGACAAATCTTTCAAATTCCTCGATAAAAAACCGCCTAACGATGATTGCTGTCTAGAAGTATCTTTCAATCGTCTGCCACCCAATGACTGGAGCCAGTTTCCCCTAAAATCCACATTGAAGAAAGTCCTGGAAGACGACAGTCGTAACATCATTTCCAAAGGAGAAATTGTTACCATCAAGCGCCAAACTGCCAGAATTGTCTGGACAGAGATGAAGTTCATTGATGTTCAAGAAGAACCACGTGAAGCTTTTTCGCGGACTTGCATTGGTTTAGGGTCGAATGTTCAATGTTTAATTACATTCGATTATTGGGCAGATCAAGCAGAACAATTAATACCCGTTTGGGATGAAGCAATCCGTAGTCTCACGCTAGGATTATATATCCGTGACCCCATGACTGGTCTAGCTTTCCCAGACTGAAGGCCAAGAATAATTGCTCAAACTTCCTTGGTAAATATCAATGAAAACACTATTCATCTTAATTGGTCTAAAAGGAGCAGGACAACACTAACAAGCCAGTTGCAGCAAAATTAATTTACTAGTTGCGGACTGAGTAGGCGAACTTGCCATGATCTAATTTCCAATATGCTAAATTTGGAGCGGGATAGTAACAAAGTTACAAAGCTATGGTTTAGGTTTTATATCCCTAACTGGTGCGCCAACTTCTGTTAGAAGCGTATACCGCCGAGTGCTTTAAACTATACCATCGTTTGATTAGCTCAGTTGGTAGAGCGATCGACTCATAATCGAAGGGTCACAGGTTCGACTCCTGTATCAAACCCCAGGAAGTTAGCTCACTGGTAGAGCAATCGACTCATAATCGATGTGTTGTAGGTTCGATTCCTATACTTTCACCCAACCCTGTCCGGGTCAAAAGACAATACCCTTCCAAGGTAGCCAATATGGTACGAATCTCAACAGATTCGAGACCCCTCATTTTGTCAACTCTGCGGTGTAAGTGTTCTGCTGTCGGTCATTACTCGTAAGGGTGATGTTCGGTAGCCACAGTCAAGGAGTAAGCGCAACTGCATTTCTCTCTAACTTGAGTATGTCCCTTCGTTTTCTACATCTAGTTTTCCTTTAGGATTCTAGATTGGTAAATTGAACGGTATATTTGAGCGCGGTTCTTTTTCTAGATTGCCATTGAGCAGTTTGGGAAAAGTAACAGCAATCTTAATCCAGCTTTGGAGAAACTTTTGCCCACACCTAAACTGTAAACACTTGCACTTGCAGAGTAAAAAAATCTTTTGTAGTATGTACAGCAAAAATCTCAGCACTACTCCATTAGCAACTGAAAGCAATCTAGAAAGCTTGCGGATTGATAATTTAGCACTTTTGCGATCGCATAATTTAGCTGAATATAATACTGCCGAAGAAATAGCCTTTGCAATGAAAATCAGCCTGGAGAAACTGCGCTTTTTAACAACTATTACATCCCTAACTAGACATTACCTCCCTTTCAAAATTTCAAAAAAGACAGGTGGAGACAGAATTATTTCTGCACCAAAGCCCGAACTGAAAGCTGCTCAAAGGTGGATTCTAGAGAATATTTTAGAGAATTTAGAAGTTCATAATGCAGCGCACGGCTTTTGCAAAAATCGTTCGATAGTTACCAATGCTAAACCCCATGTTGGTGCAAATGTAATAGTCAATATTGATTTAAAGAATTTTTTTCAGTCAATTTCTTACAAACGTGTCAAAGAATTATTTTCTGGGTTTGGTTATTCAGAATCTACGGCGACAATTTTCGGGTTGATTTGTACGACTGCTGAAATAGCAATAAATGGACAAATTAATCATACACCTTCAGAAAACCGCCATTTACCTCAAGGTTCGCCTGCAAGTCCTGCTATTTCTAATCTAGTTTGCCGTAATCTCGATAGTCGTCTTGCTGCGATCGCTGAAAATCTTGGGTTTTGCTATACGCGGTACGCTGACGATTTAACATTTTCTGCTTCTAAGGATGTATCATCAAAAATATCTAATTTAATTAAAAACACTAAATTTATTATTCATAGTGAAAATTTTACCGTTAATGATAATAAAACCAAGATTTCCGGTAAATCAGTTCAGCAAGAAGTAACAGGTGTTATTGTAAATACACAATTAAATATATCTAAAAAGACATTAAAAGCCTTTCGTGCAACTCTATATCAAATTGAACAAGAAGGTTTATCAGGAAAAACTTGGAGAAAATCAACTAATTTAATTGCTGCGATTACTGGGTTTGCAAATTATGTAGCAATGATTAACCCGAGCAAAGGTGCAGAATTTAAATCAAGTGTGGAACGTATCAAGCAGAAATATGGTGGCTCTCAAACTGATGAAGTACGTTTTTAAAGCTGCTTATTGAGCTAGAAAAGACTTATTTAGGTGTACCTCAGCCAATAATAGCCAGCGCGAATGGAATTCACTCTTTTAACTTTTTTCCTGTGCTAGATTTGAACCGGGATAGTAACAAAGTCACAAAGCTGTAGTTTGGGTTCTGTATACCCGACTGGTACGCTAACCTCTGGTAATAGCGTATACCGCCCAGTACTTTCAACTATTTCACCATGAAAGTTAGCTCATTTGGTAGAGCGATCGGTGTATCGCCGATTAGTTGTAGGTTCGATTCCTATACTTTCACCAAAAACCCTCGCCCTGGGTACGGGCACCTTGTTAGGGACAAGGCAGCCTTATGGCTACACAAATGTATTGGGTGTTCAAAAAACCTCAATCAAAAAAACTTCTTGTTTTTTCTTGTTTTTCCTACTCTGTCATGCAGGTATTTATAACAGTAAAAGAGCTAGCGCAACTGTATCTCTCCCTAACTTGAGTATGTTCCTTCCTTTTCCTACATCTGGTTTTCCTTTGGGAATTCTAGATTGGCAAAGCGAACGGCATATTTGAGCGCGGTTATCTTTTTTAGATTGCCATTGAGCAATTTGGGAAAAGTAACAGCAATCTTAATCCAGCTTTGGAGAAGCTTTTGCCCGCACCGGAACTGTAAAAACCTGCATTGGCAGAGTAAATAAATCTTTTGTAGTATATAGTAGTACAAAGTGCTAAAACTAATTTTTTAGCTTTTGTTTAAAGGGTTGTAAAGCCTAAGAACCTCAAAATTAATTCTGTCTACTCCAGTAGTTAAGCTGTGATACACAGGTGGTATTTGAGTTCAAGCAAGGTTATAAATGTGTTGTTCTAATCTTCTTAGCTAGTTGCGATGGCTACGCCCGCCGCAGGCATCGCCTAGTTTACTTAAGCTATCACACAAATTATTTATGCAAATCACTATGTGGGAAACGTTTTATATCAAACCTAACGAAATCGGCATCTTATATCACCGCAGTGACTTTAAGAAAATTTTGCAACCCGGTACACATACATATTTAGGTCGGCATTGGCAAGTAAAAATTCATGACCTCAACCAGCCACTAGCTCAGATTGAGAACCTAGAACTGTTGTTGCGAAATCACGAAGCCGAACTACAAGAACATTTATTGATTATCAGAACTGCATTCAATCAAGTTGCGTTAGTCCGCTACGGTCAAAATTGGGTAAGCGTTGCACCAAATAAATTGATTGCTTTTTGGCGTGGTTTTATTGAAGTAGAGTCTCATATATTCAACTTGGAAGAAAGCTGGGAATTACCTAGTTCCTTTGTACAGCAATTGCGCTCAGTTGCGTTGAATGGAGTGAAGAAGTTCCAAATCTCGGAGTCTGAGATTGGTTTACTATATCTGCAAAACAATTTTGTGCGACCTCTAGAACCAGGAGAGTATGCTTTTTGGTCGGTAGATAGAGATGTTACAGTCCGAATTCTCAGCCGGATTATCCCTAATCCAGACTTTCCCCTAGAAGATGTACTCATTGAAAAACATCCCGACTTTATTGCTGCTTACTGTGAAACTGTGCAATTACTGGCTTCGCAAGTTGCAATTGTACGATATCGAGGAAAAGTGATTTCTATTTTGCCACCCACCAGCCGCAAGTTGTTTTGGCAGGGTGTTGAAGTGGAAGTTCTCGATATTAGCGCTGATGCTCAGTTGCAGGCTGCCTTAGTCGCTGAGTTGGTTGAGGGTTCAACAGAAGTGAAATTGCTCAGTCGCAACTGTTTGCATATTTGCCAAGTGCCAGCACAACACGTTGGACTAGTATACATTAATCAAGAATTTCAAGGACTGCGATCGCCAGGGGTACACGCTTGGTGGTTATTTGGCCGCTCTTTTCAAACCGAAGCCATTGACCTCCGACTACAAAATATGGAAGTATCTGGTCAAGATATCCTCTCCAAAGATAAAGTACCTCTGCGGTTGAATTTGACAGCTGGCTTCCGCATACTCGACCCATTGAGAGCAAAAAACGGGTTGTCAGATATTTCCGGCTTCTTATACAAAGAATTACAGTTTGCTTTGCGTGGTGCAGTCGGCGAACGCAACTTAGATGGTTTATTAGAAGATAAAGGTGCAATTGATAGAAGCATCTCTGAATATATTCGCCAGAAAGCCGCAGAATATGGAATTGAAGTTGATTCTGTAGGTGTCAAAGATATTATTTTACCTGGTGAGATTAAGGCTATCTTGAGCAAAGTAGTGGAGGCAGAAAAAACCGCTCAAGCAAACGTAGTCAGACGTAGAGAAGAAACAGCTGCTACTCGCAGTATGTTAAACACTGCTAAAGTGATGGAGGATAACCCCGTTGCATTGCGTCTAAAAGAACTTGAAGTATTAGAGCGGATTGCAGAGAAGATTGATCGAATTCAAGTCAACGGTAGCTTGGATAGTATTTTAACAGACTTGATTCGGATGAATCCGTAGCGATTTGGTCATTAAAGATTAAGAGTTGAGTTAGGTTGCGTATTGATGAATTTAATTGTGACAAAATGTTTGCGATCGCACCTAACCCAATCTGTATAAGAAAGTAAGTTAGCAAAAGGCTGATGTCCTTGTATGTTTCACTGCTACTGACCTTGGTCGTTAGCTTGTTGGTTTTACATCTTTGGTGTAAGAATACTTTCGAATGTGTATATTTACACTCAGTTCGCATTAAAATATATACTTGATAGATAAACTCTAATTATGCCGATTCAATGGCATGGAGTCAGTGCGATGTCAATTGATGAAGTTGAAAACCAGCAAAATAATGGTCTAGTTCAACCCGCTACAGACTTAGTAGAAAGCCTAGTAAAGGCAAAAGACAAGAAAAAATCTAAAAAATCCAAACGGATTTTTGATGGTAGTACTGAAGTTTTTGCCAAGAAAATTCCCAAAAAGACTTTTGAAACTGAACTAAAGCAACTCCAGATTGAGCTAGTCAAAATGCAATACTGGATTAAGCACACTGGCTATCGGGTTGTCGTAATATTTGAAGGGCGCGATGCCGCCGGCAAAGGAGGAGTAATTAAACGCATTGCCGATCCACTCAATCCTCGTGGCTGTCGTGTAGTTGCCCTGGGAACCCCCTCTGATCGTGAGAAAACTCAGTGGTATTTTCAGCGCTACGTGCAACATCTTCCCACAGCAGGCGAAATTGTCCTCTTCGATCGCAGTTGGTACAACCGAGCCGGAGTTGAACGGGTGATGGGTTTTTGCACCGAAGCAGAATATCAAGAATTCATGCAATCTTGCCCGGAATTTGAACGAATGCTGGTGCGATCGGGCATTGTTTTAATCAAGTACTGGTTCTCCGTCAGCGATGACGAACAAGAAAAACGCTTTCTTTCTCGCAGTCACGATCCAGCCAGGCGCTGGAAACTCAGCCCAATAGATTTAGAATCACGCGATCGCTGGGTAGAATATTCCAAAGCAAAAGATACCATGTTTGCTTACACGAATATTCCAGAAGCCCCCTGGTTTACGATTGAAGCAGATGATAAAAGACGTGCGCGGCTTAACTGCATTCATCATTTGTTGAGCAAAGTTCCTTACGAGGATATGACACCTCCTCCCTTAGAGCTTCCCTCTAGACCTGTGGCTGAGGATTATGTTCGCGCTCCCCGCAATGAGCAGTTCTTTGTCCCTCAAGTGTATTGAGCTACAACTTCTCGCCAATAATTGAATATGGCAAACGTTATCTATAGGTGTTGCGTAGGCGTAGCCCGTTGTAGACATCGCCTGTGACTCCTCTGTGAGCCAATTTGGATTCTGGGTAGCGCTGTCGGAAATTAGTCAATTATATTACCTTGGGAGCAATTGCTTTGAAAACAATATCAAGTACAGAACGCCGGAAGTGACAGAAGTTTATTGAAGTTTATCGAGCCTTGTGGTTTTGATGCTGTTGAAAGTACGATTTAGCCCCAACCATGAAAGTTCATAACAAATTGCTGAAATCAAAGTGCAGGCAATTGAAGCAGAGACTAATTAAATTCGGGCATTTGGAACTGCGACACTTGGAATTGCGGCATTTCGAACTCCGGCACTTGGAATTGCGGCATTTGGAACTGCGGCACTTGGAATTGCGGCATTTGGAATTGCGGCACTTGGAATTGCGGCACTTGGAACTGCGGCACTTGGAACTGTAGCACTGGAGGCAAGGATGCCCCTCCCATAACCAATTTCATCTCTGCATCAGAAAGTTCTTCCATTTCAACTTGGTTGAAACTTAGCTGTGCATTGTTTTTTATTTTTGCCATAAGTCTCCTTCTAGGGTTAAAAAACACAGGAATACATCAATAATATATCTCGAATCATGTCGATGGCTGGTCTTCCTGTTTTTGCACAGTAGCATTACAGGAGGTGAGTTCGTAGGTTAGTTTCCAATCAAGTTGCTTGATAATACAGGTTCAGAATATGTTATGAGCGTATTCGCCATTCAGAGAGATGTGTACGATGGGGTACTTCTTGTGCATCTCACACACAATCTCTAAATATAGAGTAGCGTGTTGTCGAGTTGGGGCGATCGCTCCAAGGGGCTAATTTTTGTGCATCTGACATAAAATCTCTAAATATATGTAGCGTGTTGTCGAGTTGGGGCGATCGCAACAACAGTCTACTTCTTTTACTGCGATGTCTACGACGAGCTGCGCCTATGCACTATCTCGTAAATTAGTTTTATTAACGCGCAACCATCGGAATTTGGGCAGAGTACCCGGATTGTTAATAAAGGATTGGGGCGTTGCTGAATGAAGGGATGAATCGATTTATGTAGGTACAGTTTGATACTTTAAGTAATAAAGTAACAATTAAACCGAGTACCTCAGCATTTCTTCTGTCTTGGAATAGCATAAAGTTTTTCGGTGAAGACGTGCCAGATAATGTCTAAGTCTTGTGTTTTCATTTTCAACTCGTGTCATATATGTTTTGCTAACAATTTGGTCTCCATCTGGAATAAAACTTGGGTAAACTTTCCAGCCATCTGTGACATAAAAATAGCTTTTCCACTGTTTAGCAATTTCCCACAATGGCTCAAAAGTTTCGGCACTGGTTGTCGTCCCAAAACCCAGGCTAAAATACCTTGATTAAAGTGATTTACTGCGTTTATTATCTCAAACATCGTTGTATTCCAATGCCGAGGCAAAGCCTCCCTGAGAATATGGCGATCGCATAATTCATATTGTGATTCAGCAACACCTTTACTGCGATGTCTACGACGGGCTATTCGGCGATCGCACTATCCCGTAAATTAGTTTTATTAACACGCAATCATCGGGATTTGGGCAAAGTACCCAGATTGTTAATTAAGGATTGGACGGTTTAATGCGACACCGAATAGCCCGTCGTAGACATCGCCTAGTTTATTGTCGAATGAGAGCGATCGCCACAACAGTCTACTTCTTTTACTGCGATGTCACAGATAATTCATTTAAGATTAGCACTGGGAGGTGAGTTATATGGATGACAGAATTATTAAGACATCAGGGGTTTTTAAATGCACGTTATTACTCGTAAACGGCTGAATGAATTTGCTAAACTTTATCCAGATACAAATAACGCCTTGGCTCAGTGGTATCGATTGATCAAGGGAAATGAGTTTACCTCATTTGTGGAACTCCGTGAAATGTTTCCCTCAGCAGATCAAGTTGCTAAATTGACAGTGTTTAATATTGGTGGTAACAAAGTTCGACTCATTGCCGCAATTCATTACAACCGCCAAAAGGTCTACATTCGGGCTGTGTTAACGCATTCAGAATATGATGAAGGAAAGTGGAAGGAATAATGCAAAGCTTAAACCTAGATCAAACTATTATCGCTTGGTCATCCATTGCGGAAAACGTCTTTGTTCCTCACACAGAAGAGGAATATGAACGCTTGGTTGAGATCCTTGATTGTCTCATCAATCAAGTTGGTGAAGACGAGACGCATCCACTCGCGTCTTTAATGGAAGTTATTGGTGTTTTAATTGAAAACTACGAAACTGAGTATATTCCTGAGTTAGAGGCGATCGCTTAACTTCACCCAGTATGAATATACAATGATGTGTTGCCGAGTAAGTGTGATCGCAACAACACTCTACTTCTTTTACTGCGATCGCACTATCTCGTAAATTAGTTTTATTAACGCCCAATCATCGGGATTTGGGCAAAGTAGCCGGACTATTAATTGAGGATTGGACGGTTTAACGCGATCGCCTAGTTTATTGTCGAGTGAGGGCGTAGGCGTAGACCGTCGTAGGCATCGCTACAACAGTCTACTTCGTTGTGCATCTGTTCGCCTAGCTTGTGGTTGAGTTAAACTGACTTGTCATCTACTGAGTTAACGTGTTAGTTTAGTTCGCTATTGAGAGTTTGTGCAAAAAAAACATGAGCGACAAAACCTGGAAGACTCAAGAATTACTGGATATTTGCTCTCAAAATCTCACAGACGAGGCAGCAGTTTATGTAGCATCAGTTAGAAGTAA
This sequence comes from Nostoc sp. LEGE 12450, assembly GCF_015206895.1. Taxonomy (GTDB): domain Bacteria; phylum Cyanobacteriota; class Cyanobacteriia; order Cyanobacteriales; family Nostocaceae; genus Nostoc. The sequence continues at coordinate 34,239 of NZ_JADEXU010000068.1, forward strand.
GATAGATCGTATTTTATTTATTAAAGATCGCTTTACTACCTCTGTAAACCAACCTTTAAAAATCAGTTCCAGTGAATTTAGTAAGACTCAAATTGAAGTTGAAATATATATCGAATCTCTGGCATCAAATCTCCATTCATTAACTGATGTTTTGGGACAGATAATTAATGTGATAATTTTGAAACCTCTGCTTCCTTCAGAGAAACATTTAAGTAGTGAAACACTGACTATCAAGAAAGTAAAGAAGAAATTAACTGAATTAACTCTAGATTCTGTGAAACGCACGTATGCTGATGAGATAATCCATGCAATTAATAATCTCGATAATTCAGATGAGTTTTCATATATATCTGGTTTTGTGAATACAATTAAGCATCGTAGGCTATTAAATACAACTTTTTATTTAAAAAAAGATAATAGAAGCCTAATTGATTTGGGGTTTAAGTTAGATGAATTTGAGTATAACGGAAATTCCTTTCCTCAAAAGTGGTGTAAAACAATTGTAATACAAGACAGCGAGAAAATAATTGACTTGATTTTTGACATCGGTAATAGTATTAATAATTTCTGCCGTGCGATTTTTATAATGAATGTTTAACAATTGCTACAAAGAATTGCGATTGCATATCCCCCATTCACCCATCACACGATCACCTATTTTGTTGTCGATTAGAAGAGTCGCACCAACGGTATACTTCTTGTACATCTCACACAAAATCAATTATTTAGCCTTCTTCGTTCACATTCTCTTGCGACTGGGAACACTATATAACAGAAGTTATAAGTAAGTAATTTACTAGAGCGAAGAGTGAGGTTAAACAGATGGGAGAAGCAAAACGTCGCAAACAAGCTGATCCAAATTTTGGGGAGTCAAAGTGGCAACAAAATATTGTAGTGCCTCTGCTGGAAATTACTCCAGATTATGAAAATCTTGTAAACTTATATTTATCTGAAGGAGTAGCTGCGCTCACATCAGAAATATTTGATTGGCTATTTGAGAACGGGAAAGTTTATGGAAAAACTTCCTCTGTCATGCTCTATCATGCCAATCAAATCTCAACGACGGTGTGTGAATTAGCATCAAAGCAATCAAAGTCTCTAATGTCACATGACTTAAAGCTTGCAAACTTTACTCTTAACCTTCCCTTTGAACCTGATGACTTCGGTAGTTATGCATCTGTAGCTAATAATAGAGCGCTTGCTATAAAGGCAATGCAACTTTTGAACACAGGTTTTTTTGATGCGCCGATTACTATGCTCATCAATCGAGATTGTGATGCAGTTGGAACTTTGAGAAAACATGGCATTATCTTATACATGGGAACTAACAGCGATCTAGAAATTATTGATGCTGCTTGTGGATTGGTAAAATGGAAACCTCTTGAAGTTGTTGCTTATGTCGGTGAGCAACGGAACAGTCTCAACGCTTTGATTGAGAAAACTTTTCGTCCCCTTGTAGATAAGATTCAGAAATATCGTGTTGAGCAAAAAGGAGCAGATCGGTTTCCGTGTCTTTCTCTGTTGTGCTTGATCGAAAACAAAGCAGGAGGGTCTATTTCTGAGTTTCGTCGCCATTACACTGCTCAGTCAGGAGGACAATTAATTATTTCTGGCTTCAGTAGTGGGTTCCATAGTACCGTCTCTGCTTTACCTTCAATGAATATTTTAGGTAAACCTCAGCGTATACCAGAAATCAGGGGTTTAATTGTTGAACCCTAAGCATTGGAGAGAGCTAATAATTCCCCTATGTACCATTTAATCTAAAAAATCGTCATTTAAAATAGTCTTTTGTTTTACAGTTTTTCTTTGATTAAAATGCAAGCAAAATCTAAAAACCAGACTCCATAAGAGTTATACTATCTAAAGCATCAAAATAGATTGTCCCTAAATAACCCTGCAATTTGCATTTAGGCTAGAAATAGGCTCTTTTTTCTCTCACCGCGAAAAAACCTTGCATTATATGATGTTGAGGAGCGATCGCTAGGTTCGGAGTAATCCCAAGAGTGCATTTGACGGAAAGGAAGACCCATCTTTTGGAAGACGTACTTCTCTTTCACACCAGAAGCTACTAGGTCAGGCTTCAGCGCTTTGATAAATTCTTCGAATTCGTAAGCGGTAACGTCGTCATAAACGATGGTGCCGTTTTCGATGTAGTGAGTGGTACGTTTGTAATCGTCATTATGAGCGAACTCATAACCTGTACCAATCATCTTCATGCCCAAGTCTAGGAAAGCTGGGACAACGTGGCGAGGACGTAGACCACCAACCATGATGGCAACAGTCTTACCATCCAAACGGGGGCGGTACTTAGCAATTACCGCATCCATTGTGGGCTGATACTTGGCGATAACTTTCTCAGCGTTTGCTTGGATTGTTTCGTCAAACTTAGAAGCGATTTCCCGTAAAGATTCAGCAATCTTGGTGGGGCCGAAGAAATTGTATTCCAACCAGGGTATACCATAAGCTTCTTCCATGTGACGGCTGATGTAGTTCATCGACCGGTAACAGTGGATGAGGTTCATCTTCACATTGGGGGTCATCAACATTTCGTTGATGGTGCCATCACCAGACCACTGAGCGACTACGCGCAAGCCGATTTCTTCTAACAGGATGCGGCTAGCCCAAGCATCTCCACCGATGTTGTAGTCACCAATGATGGCTACATCATAAGGAGTACCTTCAAACTTGAGTGTACCGTCTTTCTTAGCTTGGTCGGATCTGGTGAAAACCCAGTCACGAACCATGTCATTAGCAATGTGGTGTCCCAAAGATTGGGAAACACCCCGGAAGCCTTCGCAACGCACAGGTACAACTGGCTTGCCAATTTCTTTCGATGTCTTCCGAGCAACTGCTTCGATGTCATCCCCAATTAGACCGATGGGGCATTCCGATTGAATGGAAACACCACGGTTGAGTGGGAAAAGTACATCAAGTTCTTGGATTAACTTGGTGAGTTTTTTGTCACCACCAAAAACGATATCTCTTTCTTGGAAGTCGGAGGTGAAGTGCATGGTACCAAAGGTATCAATACCTGTGGTGCCGATGTAGTAGTTACGACGACCAGACCAAGACCAGTAACCGCAACCTACAGGCCCGTGGCTGATGTGGATCATGTCCTTAATAGGACCCCAAACCACACCTTTAGAACCGGCGTAAGCACAACCACGAGCGGTCATTACCCCAGGAAGGGATTTGATGTTAGACTTAACGCCGCAATCGGACTTACCTTCTTCGTATACACTTAAGTGCTTTTCCCGTTTTTTCTTAGCTTTATCGGGGTAAGCCTCTAGAACTTCTTTAATTAGTTCTTTTCTTTCTTCGATGATGTTTTGATTTTCTGGAGGTGTCATATTTAGCCTCTGTGACTCGTAAGGATCGGGGCATAGGGGGACTAGGAGTCCCCTCTAAGATTAGGGGGGAGATTAGAGGGAAAGGTCAAAGGTTAAAGGTCAAATGTGAGATTCTTCCTTTTTCCTTTTTCCTTGTGCTAAAGCGTTATTTTTTAGCAGCGATTTATACTACAGGAGCTTCAGCAGCACTCTTACCAACTAGCATTGCGGTATTTTCGTCGCTTTCGAGGATACCGAATTCAATCAACAATTCTTCTAGTTCTTCCATTTCGATGGGTGTAGGAATAGCTAGATTTTTGTTGTCGATGATTTTGGTAGCCAATGTCCGGTATTCGTTAGCTTGGTTGCTTTCTGGTGCGTACTCGTTAACTGTCATCCGGCGCAATTCTGCGTGTTGAACGATGTTGTCACGGGGTACGAAGTGAATCATTTGGGTGTTCAACCGTTTTGCCAAGGTTTCGATCAATTCGATTTCCCGGTCAGTGTTACGGCTGTTACAAATCAAACCACCCAAACGCACGCCACCAGTGTGAGCATACTTAAGAACACCACGAGCGATGTTGTTAGCTGCATACATCGCCATCATTTCGCCTGATGTCACGATGTAGATTTCTTGTGCCTTGCCTTCACGGATAGGCATTGCGAAACCACCGCACACAACGTCACCTAATACGTCGTAAGATACGAAGTCTAGGTTTTGGTAAGCACCATTTTCTTCTAAGAAGTTGATGGCGGTGATGATACCACGACCGGCGCAACCTACACCGGGTTCTGGCCCACCAGATTCTACGCAACGAACGTCACGGAAACCGGTTAACATTACTTCTTCGAGTTCGATATCTTCTACTGCACCACGTTCTGCGGCGAGGTGAAGAACGGTTGTTTGAGCTTTGCTGTGCAGCATCAAACGGGTGGAGTCAGCTTTAGGGTCGCAACCGACGATGAGGATGCGTTGACCCATTTCTGCCATAGCTGCCAAGGTGTTTTGGGAAGTGGTAGATTTACCGATACCGCCCTTACCGTAGAAAGCTATCTGTCTAATGTTTTCGTCTGTCATGGTTCTTGTTTCCCTGCAATTGGTTGGTTGGTGGGTCTGTGCGTTTGTCAGTTGCGTTCACGCCAGTTGAGCGACAGTAGTGAGCGCGTGTAGAGCATCGTTGGTAGCGTTGGCATAAATGCCTGCTGGGGGCGATCGCTCCACAGCCAAAATTATTGACAGTAAGTTCATCGATCTTCCTCGTTAAAATTTTTTTCTTTTGGTTTTTTGTCCTTTGTCCTTTGCCATTTGTTTTGACAAAGAACAAAGAAAATTACGCAATTTACAAATACGTCATAATGTGTTTCAGCTTGCAAGATTCAATAGGACTTGATGTTGCTATTTGTCAACAATCAATGCACAAGTCCTATTACTTGTTCAAAATAGCGCCCTTCATGTTTGTGACGCGATCTAGTGCAGCTTTGGTATTTTCTGCTGACACTCCACGCACAGCCATTGCTTCACCGAGATGCTTGGCGATCGCATCGAAGTGTTGTTGCTGTAGATTCATTCCAGCGTGGGTTTTGTCCATTGGACGACCGCCGTATTGCTTTGGCCCTTCAAATATTTGACCTAAGAAAGCAACTAGATGATTGCGTTGCTTTGCCATATCTGTACCAGCAAAAAATGTGTTGAGGGTGCTGTCTGTGGCAATGCGTTTGTGGAGTTCATCTACTACTTGTTCAATAGCTGGTTGTCCACCAATGTTGTCGTACAATGTGCTCATATCCTGTTCCTTTGAAGCGAGTTGGATGATGAAATTTGCAAGTAGGCGCTTAATCTTTTTGCCTATATGCTGTTAGCCGTCATAGCTAATTGAGCTATCGGTTGTCGGTAGGATTGAAACATTGATGTGGAGACAATTATATGATTCAAATCCTACTTTCTGTTCCTGGCTGAATGCATATTAGAGCGTATTTGTAGAATACGTTAAGTCCTACAGCAATTCCTAAACTGCTTCGACTACAAGGCTCTTGCTGACACGATCTTGTAATCTGGCTTCGATCGCAATTTTCAGAGTTGCTGTACTACTAGAACAGGAACCGCAAGCACCTTGCAGTACAACTTTAACGCGATCGCCTTCTACATCATAGAGTTCTACATCTCCCCCGTCTGCAATCAGTACGGGTCTGACTTCTTCATCAAGAACCTTTTGAATTAGAGCAATCTTTTGGACGTTTGTTAGCGCTCGTTCCTTAGATGTAACAATTTCTGTGGCAACTTGTACGCCGTAATTGTTGAGAGCAGGTGAGGCGTATTCCTGTTGAACTGATCTAATAATATCATCAATGTTCGCCAGACAGGAACCGCATCCGCCACCAGCTTTTACATAATTTGTTACTTGCTCGGCATCCGTAAGATGATTTTCTAGAATCACGCGACGAATCTTAGACTCGCTAATGCCAAAGCAACTGCAAACTAATGCACCTTCATCATCATCATCGTGGGTAGCGAGAGGAATGCCACGATAATTATAGATAGCGGCTTCTAGCGCTTCTTGTCCCATGACAGAGCAATGCATCTTTGCTTCTGGCAAACCACCAAGGTAATCTGCAATGTCTTTATTGGACACTTTCAGGGCTTCATCTAAGGTTAAACCCTTAACCATTTCGGTTAATGCACTAGAAGATGCGATCGCACTAGTACAACCAAAGGTTTGAAAGCGAGCATCTAGAATCTTATCAGATTCTACTTCCACTTTCAGGTGCAATCTTAGAGCATCACCGCAAGCAATGCTGCCGATTTCACCCGTTGCAACCTTAACTCCAGCTTCGCCCGTTTCTTCAATTTCTCCCTGATTCTTGGGATCGTAAAACAGTTCTAATACTTTATCGGTGTAGTCCCACATATTATTAAGTGCTGAGTGCTGAGTTATGAGT
>NZ_JADEXU010000069.1 GCF_015206895.1 Nostoc sp. LEGE 12450
GCTCCCTTGCCTCTTTTTCAATGTACATTATGAAGCATTCAGCGTGCCGATGCGATCGCGCCCAGATGGTTCATAAAGATAAGACATATCAGGCCCATCAGGAATAATCCCACCGGGGTTGAGTGGGAATAGATTCCCATAGTAGTCTCGTTTCACACTCTCGACATCGCAGGTGTCAGCTACACCGGGAAGCTGATATAGATCCCTTAAGTAAGCTCCCAAGTTGTGATAGTCTCGAATTCGCTGCCTATTGCACTTAAACAACCCGTAGTAGGCACTATCAAACCTAAACAACGTCGTGAATAAACGGACATCTGCAAGCGTGAGATTGTCTCCACACAAATATCGACTAGTTTGCAATGCAATGTCAATCTCATCGAGAGTCGCAAACAGTTCATTACAAGCTTGATTGTATGCTTCTTGGGTTTGGGCAAAACCGCAGCGATACACACCGTTATTTACTGCGTGATAAATTTTCTCATTCCACCAGTCAATTTTCTCTTTGAGTACTTCTGGGTAAAGATTCAGTGTGGGATTGTTGGCGAACTCGTTAAATTCCGAGTTCAGCATGACGATAATCTCTGAACTCTCATTATTAACGATAGTTTTTGTTTGGTTGTCCCATAAAATTGGAACTGTAGAGCGCCCACTGTAACCAGGTTCTGCTAATTGATAAAATTCAGCTAGTGTACGACAACCTTCTTCTTCTTCGTTGAATATCCAACCGCCTTCAATGGGAGAGGGAGAGACAATACATACTGATATTACCGCTTCGAGCTTTTTGAGCGATCGCACAACCAGGGTTCGATGCGCCCAAGGACAACCCAACCCAACATAGAGTCTATAGCGTCCTGCTGCTGGTGGGTGTGGATTTCCTTCTTCTGTACCAATGAACTTGCGAAACTGGCTATTAGGACGAATATATGCTCCCGACTGATTGCTAGGAGCAAGCTTTGACATCATTATTTGCCACATAGTCGTCCAGACAAACTTTCCCAGCCAGATGATGAGCTTCGGAGGGAGTGTCCTCCCCTTTTTCTTGGGGAGATTTTTTTCGTCATCCATCGGAGTCGAGTTGCTCATGGTGACAATCTTTGCTTTGGGAATTCTTACAAGCTAATCGTATCAAACTTGCGATCGCTTTGCTACATCTATAACCAAAGAGGTATTGCTTTTCTAAAAAGCTCTTTACTTTCCAGACTTTAATATCTGTATTTGCTGTAATAAATTGCCAATTAATTGACTAAAAGGCTTAATGAGGATTTAGCGATATTTTGATTTTTACTTAACGTGCCTTGTATCACATCAAACCATAAATTTCAAGTTTAGTGTTAAGAAGTAATAGTATTTAAAACCTATGCATAAATCTATTTTAGACACACAAATTTTAAGCCAGCGATATCTAGTACCAAGTCGGTAAATGCTTATATAACAAAGATTACAGTATCACATACCCTTACTCCCAGAACCCAGTACAGGGATTAATTCAATACTAAACAGCATGGATGATTTACAGCACAATTACTATTGACTAAATAAATTTTACTTTAGCTTATTAATAATAATATCGGATCTTAATATCATTAATAAGTATAAAGAAGTCTTTGTATGGATATAAGTTTAGGAATAAATTACTTAAAGAGGAAAACATGAAATTTACGTAGCAAAAATTGTAAATAAAGTGACTCAAACTAACAACAAAAATAACCTTCTAGAGGAACCAGATTTAGGGACTTTCATAGCTCAGGCTACTGCTACAGATAAATGGCAAGTATTGTCGTACAAAGCCCCAATCCTACCCATACATGCCGCCCTTCTTCGTACTGGTAAGATATTCCTTTTCTGTGGTTCAGGTAACGATCCCGCTCGATTAAATACTCCCTATGACAGTGTGGTTTGGGATGTAAACAAAGGAACCTTTACCCATCAAGCACCTCCATTAGATAGTAATAATCAACCTATTGACCTTTTTTGCGCTGGTCACTCCTTCCGCTCTGAGGGTCTGTTAATGGTTGCGGGTGGAACTCTGCGCTATGACCCATTTTATGGTTCACCCTCTGCTCTACTGTTTGATCCCATTACCGAGAAATGGGTCAAGATCCCATCAATGAATAATGGCCGCTGGTATCCTAGTGTGTTAACACTAGGCAGCGGTCGGATCTTTGCACTGTCTGGGCCGGATAAAGATGGCAAGCTCAACAGACAACCCGAAATTTATTCTGTTACATTTTCAAATGGTTGGAACGCTTTTCCAATAACTAGCCCCTTTCCGGCATACGCGCAATTGTTTCTATTAAGTAGTGGGAAAATTTTTTATTCAGGCGCTCAGATGGGCAATTCTGGAGTAGCGCCAACTATACTAACCCTGCCAGATACATTTACGCAAACCATTGCAGAAAAAGTTGTGTCAGGACTGCAAAACCCAGATTTCGGTAATCAAGCTGCTAGTGTGCTTTTGCCACCTGCACAAGACCAAAAAGTTATGATTATCGGTGGGGGTACTAGTACTACAGCAACAAACAGGGTAAATATTGTAGATTTAAAAGCTACTAATCCAATTTACATAGCAGCAAAGTCTCTAAATTATGCTCGGATGCATCATAGCGCTGTTTTGTTGCCCGATCGCACAGTGTTTGTTTGTAATGGTAGCAAAATGAGTGAGGACACAACACAATCAATGCTGCCAGCAGAAATCTACAATCCAGCCACAAATACCTGGACAGTAGTAGCTAAACAAAGTGTCCCCCGTGTATATCACTCCGTGGCCTTGCTGCTGCCAGATGGTAGGGTAGTTGCAGCTGGGGGGAACCCTCAACGGACTTTCAATGAACTGCGATTAGAAATTTACAGTCCTGCGTATATGTCGCGGTCACGACCAATTATTCAGAGCGCTCCTCAAACATTGAGCTACGGACTGCAATTTACGATTCAGACACCCCAGGCTGGAAATATTAAATGGGTTAGTCTGATTAGACCAATGGCAACCACTCATTCCTGCGATACAGAACAAAGGATAGTTGATGTGCCGATTAATTCTAGAAACTCTACTTCTCTGAATGTCACGGTAACAAACAATCGAAACATAGCGCCGCCAGGGTGGTACATGCTTTTTATTAGTGACAACAATGGGACACCTTCAGTAGCAACCTGGACGCGAATATTTTAGCCTTACCCATTTAACTTAATAAAAGTCATTAATTCTAGGAGTGGAAATATGAATTCCAAGCTCTCACGTCGGCAGTTTGGCCAGTTGGCAATTGCTGGAACTGTAGTATCTGGGCTTAGTTATTTAACCAACAAAGCCTTGGCGCAAACACCAAGTTTAAATAATATTGTCGGTATAACTTCTGGCTCTATCATCACCACAGACAAAGCGGTTATTCCAGAGGTAAACACCACTGAATTAGATAGCACTGCCCCAAACAATTTATCCACAGATATTAAGCCCGTAGGACTTGTTTTGCAATCCTTAACTACAGGAAATAGTCAGGTACTTGCAAATAGTACGCCTTTAGCAGAGCCTGGTGAGATATTAAATATAAGTGGCTTCACTTCTTTAAGCGATGGCACACTTGTTGTAGCCACTACTCCTGTTACGATTAGTAGGAAACTGGCAACACCTACTCGGATTACATTTTTGGGTACGCCTATAAAAACTTTGACAGTCTCAGGACTTAAACAAAATCAACAGCTTGGGAGTTTGCTAGGCACTAATGATGGGCGACTTATCGGTCTAGTAGGCAAAAAGAACGGTACACCGCCAATTTTATTGGTAGATATTAATCTTCAAACAGGAGAAATAAGTTCTATTAATAAGATTAAATTCCCGAACGATGAGCGGGTTAGCAATCTAGCTGAGTGTCCAGATGGAAAACTCTATACTTCTTTAGTTGGATTCGATGGTGATACAACTTTGGTACAGCTAGATTCAAATCAAAAAAAGCCGATTAGGCTGGCACAATTGAAAGTTGATGGTAAAGAATGGAATAATGGCTTACAAAGCTTAGTTTGCTCTGCAACAGGTCAACTCCTTGCCTTGGGAGCTATGAGGTATGAAACACCTAATGCTGTGTATAGCGTAGATAAGAACAGTGGAAATATGACTCGGCTAAAAGACTTTGAAGTTACTCAGATTACAGTTGCTCGTGGTTAGAAGAGATTGGGTAATTCATGCAGACACAAAGGGTTTTTCCACAGGGTATTGCCCCTACATAAAATCAAAGCTATCACTACCTTTTTGCATAAGTCCTAATTAAGAACATTTTGAGTATTTCAATTAATTCAGGACTTACGCAAACAATAGCCGAAATCCTGATTTGGAGGTAGGGGCAATTCATGTAGACGCAAAGCGGCTTCCCGTAGAGTATTGCCCCTACTGTGTATACTCTTGCGTAAGTCATATAATTGACAAAAGTCGCTTTATTCTAAGTAAGTTGGCACAATAAAATCAAACTATGCAAATAAAAATGAACTAAGCTAAAACCCTTATGCCTATTGCCTATTGCCTTATTTCAACGACAATTATTTACGCTGACTTACTTAATCTCTGACAGATGCCTTTTCCCTAAGAAACGCATCAAATGTAAACCTATCGGGTAGTGAAGTTTGTGCGCCTGATTTCGTCGTCGCTAAAGCACCTGCTGCTGCACCCCAAACAACTGCTTCATGTAAAGAAAGTCCTGCAAAAAGTGCCGCCGTTAAGCCACCATTAAAAGCATCGCCAGCTGCTACTGTGTCAACTGCATGAACTGGAAAGACAGGGACAAAAAACTTTTCCTCAGCAGTGGCACAAAAAACACCTTTAGCACCCAGTTTAACGATCGCACATTTCACACCCCGTTCTAATAAAACTTCAGCTGCCTTTGCCGCTTGTTCCTCTCCACCCACAGGAAAACCCACTAGCTGCGCGGCTTCAACTTCATTGGGTGTAATAATGTCCACTAATGAATAAAGCTCATCTGGGAAATCAGATTGTGCGGGTGCTGGATCGAGAATTATCCTGATTTTGGCTTTTTTTGCGGCTTTAGCGGCTGCAACCACCGCAGTAATCGGAATTTCTAATTGTAAAAGCAGTGCTGTAGCTTCTGGTAATAACTGGGACAATCGTTCTACATCTTCTTGATTTACACGCCCATTTGCACCAGGAATTACAATAATTTGATTTTCCCCAGCATGATTGACGGCGATAATAGCAACTCCAGAACTAACAGTTTCATCCACAAAAATATTATCAATCTGCACACCAGATGATTGCAAATTGTTGACAAGTTCCACACCAAAATCATCTGCACCGACACGCCCCACCATTTGGGTAGGAATTCCCAGTTTTGCTAATGCTACAGCTTGATTTGCTCCTTTACCTCCCGAAACTTTAAAAAATTCTTCTCCTAGCAACGTTTCTCCTGGGACTGGCAATCGGGGTGTTGTTACTACCAAGTCTATATTTATGCTACCGAAGACGATAATGCTCATTTTTGTTGATCTTTAAAGCCATTTAGCGTAATAGTACAAGCGATTGCTACAGTTTATAGGTCTAACTTTTCCCAATTGCAGCATGACATTGAATCGCTACGCATCTGTTATTTCATCTTAACTGTTAGCTGATAACAATCATCCCAAAATACTTTGTAATAGCAACCAAACATTTAAACCTACGATAACAATAGCAACTAACCAGGCCAACGATTTCAACCACAAGGGATTTACAAACTCACCCATCAAGCGGTGATTACTCGTAAACATCACCAATGGAATCACTGCAAATGGTAACTGTAAACTGAGAATAACTTGGCTGAAAACTATCAGGCTGCTTGTACTATTTTCACCAAAAATAATGATAGTAATTAACGCTGGAATGATGGCAATCAGACGGGTTATTAAACGGCGTAACCAAGATGGAAAGCGAAATTGTAAAAAGCCTTCCATAACAATTTGTCCTGCCAGAGTTGCAGTTAGTGTTGAACTTTGTCCAGAAGCAAGTAAAGCAATGCCAAAAATAGCACTGGCAGCACTAACTCCTAACAATGGTGAAAGCAATTTATAAGCTTCTTGAATTTCTGCCACATCCTGATTACCAGAAAAATGAAATGTTGCAGCAGACACAATTAAAATTGCTGAGTTGATAAATAGTGCTAAAGATAAAGCAAAAGTTGAATCAATTGTACCAAACTTAATTGCCTCCCATCTTTTTTCAGTATTAGGCTGCCAATTACGGGTTTGTACAATTGAGGAGTGTAAATATAAGTTGTGAGGCATCACTGTCGCCCCTAAAATACCAATAGCAATATAGAGCATTTCTGGATTCTGTAAAATCTCTTTCTTGGGCAGATATCCCAATAAAATCCCCCCCATGTCAGGGTGAGAAAACAGAATTTCGGCTGTAAAACAGATACCTACTGTTCCTACCAGCATTATTACCAGAGCTTCTGTATAGCGAAAGCCTTTATGTTGCAGGAATAACAATAGCAGTACATCTAATGCTGTGATGCAAACACCCCATACTAAGGGAATACCGAATAAAAGTTGCAGTGCGATCGCACTTCCTAGTAGTTCTGCTAAATCACAAGCTGCGATCGCAATTTCACACAGTACCCATAAACAAAAGCTTACCCTTCGGCTGAAATAGTCCCGACAAGCTTGTGCCAAATCTCGCCCTGTAGCAACTCCCAAACGTACACATAATGATTGGAGTAATACCGCCATCAGGTTCGACAGCAAAATCACTGTTAACAAAGTGTAGCCAAACTTTGACCCCCCAGCGATGTCTGTTGCCCAATTTCCAGGATCAATGTATCCGACTGAAACCAAATACCCTGGCCCTGTATAAGCCATCATCTTACGCCAAAAGCTGCTGCTGTTAGGAACTCCAATACTACGGTGAACTTCTGGTAAGCTAGGTTTGTTTTCTGGGGGAGTCATTTACTTTGTCATTAAATATTCTCATATTCTTTTCATAATCTCATGAAATATAGAATAAACATCAACCTTTAGGTGAGTATGGATCAATACATTTGGGTTATACCCATTCCACGCAATCCTGCGCCTTATTCATGTAGGGGCAATACTCTGCGGGTAATCCGTCGAAGAACTCGTAGAGTATGCTCCGCGTCTACATGAATTGCCTCTACAGGCTTATAGAGGCATCTTCAAACATAAATAATATCAGTCATTTAATTCCATCAATTCTTTTGTTTTCAAATCAGCTGCTACAGGCTGAGAACATTCTCGAATCTGAGGAGAGATAGAGCAAATCGCATCTGTTGTTGTTTCAAAACAATTTGATAAGCCAATTGTTTTTAACAACCCTGTTCGTTCTAATAGTTGTTTGACTTCGGGTTGTAAACCTGTGAGAATTAAGCGGCAATTGTGCCGTTCCAAGTCATGGTAAATATCTTCTAAAGCTACTAACCCAGTTGTGTCCATATTTGGTACAAAGCGCAACCGGAGAATTAAATACTTCACTTCCGGTTCATCGCGGAGGAAGGTAGCAAAGCGTTCAGCAGCACCAAAAAATACGGGGCCATCTACGCGATAAACCGCAATTTCCTTACCTAATTCCAGAGGAGTACCAGGGGGGAATACTTCGGTTTCAGGTATTTTAACTAGGCTTAAATCGCTCATCCGTTTGATAAACAATGCTCCGGCTGCAATCAATCCTACTTCTACAGCGAGAACTAAATCAAACAAAATTGTTACTAGCCAGGTGAGAATCATCACCGCAAAGTCGGAGTAGGTAGCACGCATCAATAAACCAATGGCTTCCCACTCAATCATCCGCACACTAACTACCATCAGAATGCCAGCAAGTGCTGCTAAGGGAATCTGTGCTGCTAGGGGTGCTAAAGTCAAAACAATAATGGCTAAAGCAACGCCGTGAATTACCCCAGATAGTCGGGTTTTGCCGCCAGAACGGACATTGACAGCAGTTCGAGCGATCGCACCTGTTGCGGGAATACCACCAAAAAATGGGATAATAATATTTGCCAATCCTTGACCAATTAATTCGCGATCGCTATTGTGTTTTTCGCTCACTGTCATCCCATCAGCCACTACCGCCGACAGTAACGATTCAATACTTCCCAGTGCAGCCAAAGCCAAAGCCGGATTAATCAGTTCTCGAATCACACTAAAATCATTCCAGTGGGGAATACCTTGAGGCATTGGTAAAGATTGTGGAATACTGCCAATTGTGGGTACATCCAGATGAAAATAAGTTGCTATCCCCGTTGCCAACACCAACCCCACTAAAGAACCCGGTATTGTCCTATTAATCCTGGGCCATAAAATGTTGGCTGCCATTACCACAATTGCTAACCCAACAGCAGCCCAATTTAGAGCTTCTACATGAGTTAAACTTTGCCAAAGCCCTGGCAAAAAGTGTTCACTACGTGGTATTTGTAAACCAAAGAAATTATTTAATTGACCGCAAAATATAATCACGGCAATACCATTGGTAAAGCCTGCCGTCACTGGATAGGGAATAAACTTCACTAGCTGTCCAAGTTTGGCAACTCCCAAGGCAATCTGGATAATTCCAGCCATTACCCCAGCAATCCAAACTTTCTCAAGGCCGTACTTGGCGACAATTCCCACCAGAACCACAGCCATTGCACCTGTCGGTCCTGTAATCTGTACTGGCGAACCGCCAAAAATTGCCGCGACAATTCCCGCCACAATAGCGGTATAAAGTCCCGCCTTTGGTTCCACACCACTCGCTACCGCAAAGGCTAAAGCCAAAGGCAATGCTACCACTGCTGCTGTTAGTCCACCCGTTAAATCGCCACGCAGTCCACTAAACCAGCGATTCAGACGTAAAAGCTGTGGTTCTTTGAGGATATTAGAGATTGCCATATTTAGTTTGAACTCTTATAGACAATTTTTTGCTGCACACATAGATGTGATATGATATGCGGCAAATTAAGCATAATACCCAAAATCTTAAAGAGCCACGGGTAAAAGCCCCTTTATTATAGACATCTCGGAAAAAAGTCCAAATTATATTGTCATTAGTTTGTAGGGTGCAGTCTTCAAGAATCCAACCATTTTGGTTTTAGATGAAGCTACCTCAGAGGTGGATAAGATTTCGATCAATTCTATTCCTTTATAAAGGACTGGGTTTAAGTGCCTCATCAGTCTGTCTGAATTAAGTCTTCAATCTTCAGATTCAGGACTCAAGACTTTGTTATGTGGTAATATCAACTGCACGAAACCGCAAAAAGCCGTGGCTACTGGATTAAAATCTCATCGGGCATCAAGAAGGCGTAAACATTCAACGCAGCCTCTCCAGCGTTTGCTTGAGTATGGACATCAGTATCGTAAACAAATTTGGCTAGCGACTACTTATTCTATCCTCAATAAATTTTTCGACTTGGCACCACCCGGCTTAATTGGCGTGGCAGTGGATGTAGTCGTTAAACAGCAGGATTCTATAATTGCCCAGTTAGGGGTACGCGATGTTTTTCAACAATTTTTGATTATTTCCTTCCTCACTGTCATCATTTGGATACTAGAATCTGTTTTTGAATACGCCTACGCTCGACTTTGGCGGAATTTGGCTCAGAATATTCAGCATGACTTACGTTTAGATGCCTACAAACATTTGCAAGAGTTGGAATTAGCTTATTTTGAAGAACGCAGCACTGGTGGTTTAATGTCTATCCTCAGTGATGATATTAACCAATTAGAGCGTTTTTTGGATGGAGGAGCAAATGATATTATTCAAGTTTCTGCAACTGTTCTAATTATTGGCGCTGCTTTCTTTATTTTGGCTCCTAGTGTAGCGTGGATGGCTTTGTCACCAATGCCATTTATCCTCTGGGGTTCTTTCGCTTACCAACGCTTGCTTGCGCCTCGCTACGCCGATGTCCGGGAAAAGGTTGGTTTCCTAAATTCGCGTTTGTCAAACAATATTAGTGGAATAACTACCATTAAAAGTTTCACGGCCGAAACTTATGAAGCCTCTCGTTTGGAATTAGATAGTGATGCTTATCGCCGCAGTAATGCCAAGGCAATTACTCTTTCTGCTGCTTTTGTACCGTTAATTCGGATGCTGATTTTGGTAGGTTTCACGGCATTACTATTATATGGTGGGATGGCAGCAGTTTCTGGACAAATGTCTGTAGGTACTTATAGCGTATTAGTGTTTTTAATCCAGCGATTGCTATGGCCTTTAACAAGATTAGGCGAAACTTTTGACCAATATCAACGAGCAATGGCTTCAACTAATCGAGTCATGAATTTGTTGGATACTCCTATCGCCATTCATACAGGTGATGTGGCATTACCTGTGAATGAAGTGCGCGGTGAAGTGCAATTTAAAAATGTTTATTTTGCCTATAAAGATAGATTTCCAGTAATTAAAAATTTGTCTTTGGATATTCCGGCGGGGAAAACCATTGCAATTGTTGGTTCAACGGGTTCGGGGAAAAGCACTTTAGTCAAACTTTTGTTGCGGTTATACGAAGTGCAAACAGGAAGCATTACTCTTGATGGCATTGATTTGCAAAGTTTGAATTTGCAAGATTTACGGCGCTGCATTGGTTTAGTAAGTCAAGATGTCTTTCTATTTCATGGCACTGTAGCAGAGAATATTGCTTATGGTAGCTTTGAGACTACAGAGGAAGAAATTATCACGGCGGCGAAGATAGCCGAGGCGCACGAATTTATTATTAACTTGCCCCAAGGTTATGAGACAATTGTGGGGGAAAGAGGACAAAAGTTATCTGGTGGACAAAGACAACGGATTGCGATCGCACGCGCAGTCTTAAAGAATCCGCCAATTCTGATTTTAGACGAAGCGACCTCGGCGGTGGATAATGAGACAGAAGCGGCAATCCAGCGATCGCTAGAACGGATTACAGTAGATAGAACTACAATTGCGATCGCTCATCGTCTTTCCACTATCCGCAATGCCGATTGCATTTATGTCATGGAACATGGGAAATTAGTAGAGTCGGGCACTCATGAGCAATTGCTGGAGAAAAATGGAATTTATTCTAGCCTCTGGCGTGTACAGTCAGGCTTAAGATAACTTTCCCCCCTTATTTGTGTTTTAATTACGAATTACGAATTATTTATGTTTTTTGGCAATAATCAACCAGAATCAGGTGATAACAAGTGGCGTGTCCAGTTGGATAGGTTTGTCAAAGCAAATCAGCAGGAATTAGCGGCGCTGTTTTGGGGATTGTGGTTAGCAAATGGTGACAGTCAAGGTACTGTTGGTATTGATTTGCAACCAACGCCGCATTTTGTTTATTGTCCGAAAGAACAGATAGAGAATTTAAATATTAAAGTTGAAAATCGGCTGCAAGAAATTTTGGGAATTGTCGAGAATCATAAGCCTGAAATAGAAGTTGTGATGATTGGCATTGGTAAAGGTGAAATTAAGTTAATTCAGTTTGCACCGGAACCAGCACCACCAATTTGTTTTGAGGAAGCTGGGAAGGATGTGGATGGGTTATTAGATGTGCTGGAAGAAAGGATGAGGGAGGAGTTGAAGTTATAACTAACTAAGGCTTATTTATTTGTATAGCAGAGTTGTTTTTAATCTTCAGGTTTTTTAAAAGATTTCAGATAATTTTCATTGGGCCAATTAGTACAGATAAAAGCACACTTGGAAAACTCCTTGATCATAAGTTAGGGATTCCGCAGTGTTCTATGGACGATGTACTATTGCATTATTATAATAATGAAATAAAAGGAGACGATAAAAGGGAAGCTAGGAGGACAACCAGAGTACCAAGGAAAAAGGCGTAAGGGGTTTGGTCAAGTAGACCATTTTAAAATTTTACGTCCCCAAATTTGTGATTGCTGTGGTTAGCTAGAATTTGTTTGTGAGCCAATAAAAATCTACACACAACAAGTAGAACAGTTGGGAGATCATCCAACTGAAATAGTTGAGTATAATCGTCATACTTATATATGCTCAGGTTGTGGAAATTTGCAAGCTGCAAATTGGTCTGTGGATATAGTTCCAGGGCAAGACATACCGATAAAAGTACATACAAGCTTTTTTGGGATGGGTAAATAATTACGTGCATTTACCCTATGAAAAACAATAACGGCTATGACGTGAAAGCGCAACATAAATTTTTTACTCATCTACGTCGCCATTTTAAAAAGCTAATCTTAATTCCAGGGTTAAATAATCTTGAAATCGGCAAGGTGTTTATTACTCTGATTGATGAAGGTTTGAAAATTATGCGAAATTCCAAAACAAAGAGTCCAAATAGTGAATTTTCACATGACAAACTTTAAACATTGTTTCTTGAAAATAGCCAAAATCGATAGCTTTCTAATATTGTCTCTTTTAACAGGTTTAATTTTTTGCTTATATGGAATTACTTGGGGACAAGTAGAAAGTTGGAATCCAGATGATATAGCTTTTTTATTCTTTGGGAAACAAAGCATTTTTCAAAGTCCAGGATGGTTTTTAAAACCACCGTTTCATGCATATTTTAATTTTTTATTATCTTATGCCCCCCTAAAATTGATTGAATTTATTTTTAACTTACCCAATAACTCTTTAACTTCAGGTTTCACAGCACTTATTTGGTCTAGGATTTTAACAATTATTTTGTTTTTAGGCTCAATTGGTCTACTTTTTCAAATAACTAAAAGATTTTTTGGAATTTTTGCTGCTCGCATTATCACACTTGTCTTTGCTAGTAGTGCAGGAGTTATCACTTACAGTCATTTTTTAACCGCAGATATTCCAGTAGTGTTTTGGATGCTGCTAGCTTTTTACTTTAGCCAAAATATATCTTTTACAGGGAAGATTTTTGACTATATCTTAGCTGGTTTTTTCACCGGCGTTGCCACAGCTACTAAGTACAACGCTTTAGCTATTGGTATTACAATTGTTGTAGCTCATGTTTTATCATTCAATCAACTAGCTTGGAAAGAAATACTGTTTAGCAAAAAAGTTTTTTTAGGATTGATAATGATTTTATTGGGGTTTTTATTCGCAAACCCTTTTGCATTATTAGATTATCAAACTTTTCTTTCTGACTTTTGGTACAACTATGTGACTACTCCTATTTATGAAGGAAAAATTACTGGAAATAGCTACGGGCAATTCTTTGTATCTTTTCAAGAACTTATTGGTTTACCTTCATTTATAATCTTTTTTATTGCTTTTTTAGCTTCTTTATATTTGACTTTGATAAAAAAGGATAAGCCTTCCTATATCAAAGCAATATTTTTGCTATTACCAGTCTTTTTGATATATTCTTATAAATTTGCTTCTTTTCCTAGACTTGAAACCCGTTTTATCTTACCTATTCTTCCTTTATGGCTAATTATGTCAGGACCATTTTGGAACCAACTTAAGCCGAATAGAATACTTGTCTTAAGCCTTTTAATAATTCTTCTAGGTTACAATACAGTTTCTAGTTTTTACGTAGGAAAGCGATTTCTAGAAGATCCCCGGATGTTAGCCCAAATTTGGGTTAAGAAAAATATTCCGGAATTTAGTTCAATAGAATCTACTTCTTATACTCCTAATTGGAACGCTCTCCCACAAGTAAAACTAAAAAATCAAAGGTTTCCAAAAATATCAGGAAGAAAAAAAATCTTTGAGGATATATTTAAGGATAATCTTTTCATCTTGAGATCAATTCAACGCCATGAAAGCAAAGTAGATAATTTAAACTGGTATACTTTAGAAGCTCTCCTAAAACGAAATCCAGAATATATTGCAATTAATTCCTTATATTATCAAAGGTTTCTGATTAAAAATTCGATAGTGAGTTTATATCCAAAAATAAATGATTTTTTTTATAATTTGATTAAGGAAAACTATCCTTATAAAATAATCTTTGATAGAGAATCAGATAAGCCTCCTTCGTTGATATACCCTCAGAACATCGATTTTCTCAATAACAGAATGATTATTTTTGCTAGGAAGGGACTTAGAGAATAAATGCTTTCACCATCTTAGCCAATCGCGTGCGGTCATTCACCATCGTTATACCACACTGAATAAATTACATATATTTATATCCTTTAGCTGTGAGTATCATGAGGTTATTGGTGTAAATAATTGGTCTTTCAATACGCGATAAATCGCATCTCTAAATCTGGATTTTGGGTTTATCTGAACTGTATTGAAGCAAGAAAGTCAGGATAATTGGTAATACTAGCCAAAGGCGAGAATAAAGCTAGTTAATTCGTAATTATTAACCCATAGTAGGGTGGGGAATTAACGACCCACCCTACTTGCTTAAACTAGGGCTGGCGTATTTGCACGCTTGACTTGAGGTGTTGCAACCATCCGCATACCGGCTGGTGTAGCGACAGTTAATCCACGGCGTACAGGACGCACAGGACGTTTATTAACTAGCGATAGTTGAAAGTCAGATAAAACAGTTGCTAAGACAATTTTCATTTCATACTGGGCAAATGCCATCCCAATACAGCGACGATTACCGCCACCAAAGGGTAAATATTCATAAGGTGAATATTGTCTTTCTAAAAAGCGTTCTGGTTTAAACTGCTTAGATTGTGGATAAACTTCTTCTCGATGATGCGCTAAATAAATACTGGGGACTATTGCCGTTCCCTCTCGCAGCTCGTAGCCCATAATTGTAATTGGAATTTTCACAATCCGGGGGAAAGCAGTCATCACAATTGGGTAAATTCGTAGTGTTTCTTGGCAAACTGCTGTCAAATAGGGCAATTTACCTACACTACTCAAATCGTGGTTAACTCCAATGGTGTTGAGTTCCTTTAGCAACTTCTCACGCACCTCTGGTAAACGATCAATCCAGTAAAAAGCCCATGTCAATGCCGAAGCGGTAGTTTCATGTCCCGCAACTAGCAGTGTCATTAACTCGTCGTGTAATTCTTCATCTGACATCCCTTGACCATCGTCGTAACGAGCCGCCATCATCAAACTTAGGATATCTTGGCGATTTTGATCTGCTTGGGCCCGACGTTCTCGAAGTAAAGCATAAATCAGTCGATCAATTTTTTGCTGTTGTTGCAGAACCCAACCCCACGGACTCCATACACCGAAATCTTTTTGCATGAACTGGAAAAAGAAGGCGCTGGACATTATAGGCGAAGTGATGAAGTCTAATAAGTCACTTAGCGATCGCCTTAGTTCTTCAAAAAGCTCTCCCTCATTCAAACCAAAGACAACCCGTAAGATAACACGCAAAGTAATTTCTTGCATCGACTCACGGATATTAAAAGGCTTGCCAATTTGCCATTCATGGCTCACCTGTTGGGTTATTTTCCGAATATCCTCACCATAAGCCCGCATCCTTTCGCCATGAAAGGGAGGAGCTAATAATTGCCGTTGGCGCTGGTGGCGATCGCCATCTGATAACATAAAGGAGCGATCGCCAAGTAAAAATCTTAGTCCTGTGTTTCCCCTCCCAACCTCAAAGTGGCTCGAATCAGCAGTAAAAATCTGCTCAAGTGCTTGGGGTTGACTAAAATACACAATATGGTTATCAGAGCTAGTACTCCTGATGGTGAAAGTGTCACCATAGGTTTTGGCAAAATCATCGACATATTTTACTGGCTGAGTAATAAACTTGATCATCCGCAACCAGCGTGGTATTTGAGGCCCATCAGGCAGATTGTAAGTTGCTGTCATAGGAGTTTGTAGATTTGATGGCTTCTGAATTTTATTGTTACGAGTTTTCATGTTATTTAGGGTTACAGAAAGCGGTATATTCATGATTGGGGACTAGAGACTGGAGACTGAGAACTGAAAAGAGAATAATAAAAACTCTTGTACAGACGCGATTCATCGCGTCTCTATTCCTAACTCAGCACTCAGCACTCCTAACTCAGCACGGGCTAAACGCCCCGCTAGCGCTAACAAGAGGCAGCATCGGAAGCAAGCAGTGCCAAAAATCATCGCTATTCTCAACGGTAAAGGAGGAGTCGGCAAAACGACTACCGCAGTCAATCTGGCTGCAAACTTTGCGAAGAAAAAAAAGGTGTTGCTGATTGATGCAGATATTCAAGGTTCTGCCAGCTGGTGGTTTGGGCGCAGTCAGCAGGGAATGGGATTTGATTTATCTCAAGAAACAGATCCCAAGCTTTTAAGTGATTTAGGAAAGATAACAGGTTACGATTTAGTAGTGGTGGATACGCCTCCCGCACTGCGCTCTGAAGCATTAGTGGCGGTAGTTGCGATCGCAGATTATCTAGTTTTGCCTACACCCCCATCCGCAATGGATTTAGCTATCCTCGTAGAAACAGTCAAGGAAGCCGTCATCCCCGTGGGAACCCCCCATCGGGTACTGCTTACTAAAGTCGATACGCGCAGTATCGGGGAAGCGCTAGAAGCAAAAAACACTCTCACTAGATTAGGTATTCCTGCTTTTAATACCTTTATCCGTGCTTATAAGGCTCATGAACGAGCGGCGCTTGAGGGTGTAGCGATCGCTCAATGGCGAGGAAGTAATGCACGAGAGGCGGAGTTAGACTACCGTCGTGCAGCTGATGAATTACAGCGTGATTGGAGAAAATAATAATGGCTAGGAAACAAAGTCTCTCTGACTTACTACAAGAAGAGGCACAAAAATTTACACCCCCAGAAGGTGAATCTGCGATCGAGGTTACAGCAAAAGCAATTACCGAAGAACAGGCTTCATCTGATGAAGAATCCTCAGCACAAACATCTGAGCCAAATTCTACTAAGCGTACAAGCCCAACTAAAGCTGATTTAGAAGCGACTGTTAAAGAGTTGACAAGTAATTTAGAAACAAGCCACAAAAAAGAAGCATCTCTTGGACAAGAAGTTGCTGATTTGCAATCAAAATTATCTAAACAAAAAACATTTGTATCAGAACAAAAATCATTACTAGAACAACTAACAAAAGAACTTGAAGAAACTAAAAAAACAGCACTGCAACTTGCAGAAGCAAATTCCAAGCTTATAGAAGAAATTAATGCTTTAAAACAAACAGCAGAAGATAATTCTAAAAAACTTGTTGTCAAAGAAAGTACTGCTATTAAACCAGTCAAAGACCATTACAATCCACTTAACTACAAAAAATCACATCGTTCATCGGAAACATTAGCTCAAAATCAACCACAAAATCAACCAGTAGAGTATCCTGAAAGTTCTAATGAGATGTGGTTACTTGACTAGTACAGCTTGGCGCAAATCAAGCTACCTTTAACAAGGGGCATAATTCCTCTTGTTAAAGGTAAACATCCGACACCGGATAATAGAGTATTTTTTTCAAATATTCTCCCTAAATACATCCAAATAAGGTGCAAGAGATGCAGCAGACTTCTTGGGTTTAAATTACAATTAAACCCGAAAGTCTAAAATATGCTGTGCAGTAATTTGTGGTTGTTCCAGGTGCGGAAGATGGCCACAATCTTGAATCCAGAAGAGGGTACTGTGGGGAATTGCTCTTTTAAATCTCATAGCATCCTTAGTACCCAAAATTTTATCGGAATCACCCCATAAAATTAGCGTCTGTTGCAAAATTTGTGATATTTTTTTAAATCTAAAAGCACTGTAACCACCACTTTTAGTAAAAGCAATCAAAGCTTGATTCCAACTGGGCATTTGAAGATGTAATGCGCCACAACATAAAGCATCCACAGAAGCAAGACTTTGATTTTTATATCCAATACGAGAAACGCGATCGCGCACCTTTAGATTACTCAAAAATTGAGTTGCGAAATAATCCAATGGGGGAAACATGAATTTACTTAACGGTGAACCACCAGCCAACCCCGCACTATCAATTAACACCAGCTTTTTTACGACTTCCGGGTAAGTCAGCGTAAAATCAATCGCCGTCGCACCCCCCATCGAAGCGCCCACTAAAATTACAGGTTGGTTAATTAAGCTTTTCCAGAAATAATAAAGATGGGTTTTAATCGCAGTTGGGCTATAAGCAATTCCTGAGAGTCTATCTGTAAACCCAAAACCCAACAAATCCACAGCCCACGTTTCATTATCTCTAGAGAGTAGTGGCAAAAGCCGCCGAAATTCTAATACAGAACTGTCAAAGCCGTGAATTAATAAAATAGGAGTTCCACCACTCCCTTGCTTGACATAAGTTGTGGTAACTGGTTGATTAATTAAAGGAGTAGCGATCGCAGCAGTTTGAATATTCTGAGCTAGTGCGATCGAGGCAGATTCTGTCAGTTGCCCAACTGCTTGAGGAAGAAAATTCGGAAACATAAATTTCAGTTTATCGTATTAGCTTGCTTTGGCGATCGCTGATTTTGTTAAACAACAAAATTACACAAACTAATATGCTCAAGTATTATTTGTAATACATAAAACATAGTTTAGCGGCTAATCAAAATATTCTAACTCTTGTAAAGACGCGATTAATCGCGTCTCTCCTAATTCCCACCACCAAAGAAAATTTTGCAAAATGTCAAAATTGGGACTAAAGCCACGTACAATTGATATCGCCTATCCCTTATTCCAGGAGCTAATGCCATGCCAATGGCGGTTGGCGTAATTGAAACTTTAGGTTTTCCTAGTGTTTTAGCCGCAGCAGATGCAATGGTCAAAGCTGCCGCAGTCACGATTGTGTATTATGGTCAAGCCGAAAGCGCTCGTTTGTTAGTCGCCGTCCGGGGACACGTTTCTGAAGTCAATAGAGCTGTTGAAGCCGGAATCGAAGCTGGAGAGCAAGTCAAGGTTGGTACAGTAATCACCCACTATATCGTTCCTAATCCTCCCGAAAATGTGGAAACCATATTACCAATCCATTTCACTGAAGAATCAGAACCTTTCCGCATGTTCTAAGCAATTTTGCTATCAAAATCTGTAGCGAAGCTTCGTACAATTAACTTGTAGCCCCCATATCGTTTATTCATACAGGAGATTAATAATGTCATTACAGGCAGTTGGAGCACTTGAAACGAAAGGTTTCCCGGCGGTGCTAGCAGCAGCAGATGCTATGGTAAAAGCTGGTCGAGTCACCCTTGTTGGATATATCAGAGTGGGTAGCGCCCGTTTTACAGTTAATATTCGTGGCGATGTCTCTGAGGTAAAAGCGGCTATGGCTGCTGGTGTTGAAGCCGCAGAGAATGTATATGGTGGTACCCTAGAATCCTGGGTGATTATTCCTCGTCCTCATGAAAACGTCGAAGCTGTTCTACCAATTGCTTACACAGAACAAGTCCAAGGGTATCGAGAATCTGTAGAAAATCCCATTGTCAGATCGAACAATCGATAGATTCAACCTCCTGCGGGGGAATTCAAAACGAAGAATCCCTACAAATGAATTTATTGAGAAGTCTATTTTAAGGCTTCTGACCATTAAAGCTTTTGAGGGTTGCATTCTTTCTGTTTTTAGATTTTGCAGAAGTTGAATTTTGAAGCAGAGGGAAGCAACAATCGGAGTCAATAGTCAAAATTCATATTGACTGTTGACTATTCATTTTTACGAATGTAAACGTTTTATATAACAGCTTATTAAACTCCTCTGAAACACTAATTTACGTATATACATTTAGATAAAATAAAAATATATTAAGAAATTTAACTTAATACAATTCAGTTAAGGCTCGATCCTGCTGCGTAATTCCCCTTAGAAAAGAGGGAATTAAGCTATTTTAAGAGGGTTGGAGGAATGTTATAGGGCAAAATCTGATGAACACCAAGCGTATTAAGATTTAACTAAGTATTTGACTACGTATGGGATTGTAGAGGGGTGAAACTTATACGGGTGAAATAACGTCTGAGATTGAGTTAAATTAGATTCGTTCCTTCTATACTGTTACAAAATATCAGATATCCCCGATCCATCTCGTGCAAAGGTGTATCCCCACCACTCTAGGCAGATTTCTGTTCTCAGTTAAAAAACATAACTTTACAAAAAGCTTAAATTCATAGAGTTGCTCTAAATGCTTCATTTACAAGGGTTTTGGGCATTTTGGAATTTAAAGAAAAATATCAATGTAGAAATTTCTGCATAATTCTAGTGAATTAGGACGTAATAAGAGTAGAAACACTGAGCTATTTTCATGAAACTCATGAAATCTGGGGCAGCTGCCAGTTAACAATTAGGTGGGGCAAATGGGGGTTGTGATGCAAACTTCAAAATTGAGTTTCGAGGAATGCAATCTCAGTATGACAACAGATATGGAAAAACTGGCTTTAGATTGGCAAAAGCGCTTGGCTGCTGAATGTCCAGAGCAGAATGAAGCTGCTAGGCAAAGTATTATTCTCTGGCTATTTGGATCTGACTCAAAACGCTTTGATCTGTTGAACCCGAAGGAACTTGAGATCGCCAAACAAGCGATGGAATATCGCTGGAGGATTTTACGTCAACGCTATTTGGGGTTTGGGCGAGAACGTGCTTATCGCAACTTGATAACGCGACTAGGGAGTTTAGTGACATTACGGAATAAGATTCAGACTTGGGTTTCCCTCAGTCGTGATCGCCAGCGCAGTGTGATGGATGTATTGCAAGAAGTACTCCAAGAATTACTGCAAACTGATGCCTATATGCAACAACAAATGGCTGATCTTGCCAAATATACAAGCGATAGGCGATTGGCAGATGCTCTGCTATTTGCCACTGTAGAAGAATATTGTTTGCGGCCAGTACGCAATCAACCCCTATTAGCTTATCGGTTTGTAAATTACTTGCGTCGCACTCAGCGCGGTGGCTTAACCCAAGTGCCTGGTCGTGACATGATTAGACTGGTGTCAGAAGAAGTCCTCACCGACGACAGTGACAACCGAGTTAACTTAGTGGATAGTCAGGCGATCGCAGAATATCAAGAAACACAACAACTAGAAGAACAACAGGCCCTACGTCAGTCCGTCCAAAAAGAATTTGAAAATTATTTACAAGAAAATCTGGGAAAAGACGCAGTAGAATGGCTACGACTCTATCTGCAAGGTAAGTCTCAAGAAGAGATCGCCCAAAAACTGGATAAGCAGACTAAAGAAGTCTACCGTCTGCGAGAAAAAATTAGTTACCATGCTGTGCGTGTTTTTGCCCTCAAAGGTAAACCAGAGCTAGTAGACAATTGGCTCTCAATTTCCTTACAAGAACATAACTTAGGGTTAACGCAAAACCAATGGCAACAACTTGATGAAAAATTGACTCCTCTAGGGCGGCAGATCCTAGATTTGCGGAAAGCAGGTAACTCAATAGAAGCAATAGCTCAACAGTTAAAGCTCAAAACCCATCAAGTGTTAGGCGAATGGACAAAAATTTATCTTGCAGCCCAAGCTTTAAGAACCCAAGAGTAGCCAATTTAGGGGGAGTGAGACAAGACCAATGGGGAGTGGCGAGTGGAGGAGCTATGGAAAAAGACTATTAATATTTATGATGTCCAATGCCTACTTCTCAGTATTATCCCCAATCTCTCATCTAAAATTCATCTTCTACTTACGTCTACTTAAGTATATATAATTGAAATTTTAACAATCAAACAAAGTATCTTTATTAACTACCTACTCAATTAGAGGCAAAATATAAATAAACACCACGCAATCAAACCTATGTTGTCTTCAGAGGGCGAACTAAATGATACCGCAGCAAATGCACAGCAAATCCTAACTGCCGCTCAAACTAAATGGGAGGAAGGAGGGGAACGCGAGCAAATGTTCCAACTGATTGATAATCTTTTATCCTTTGAAGCTTGCCTCTACCATCAGATTTTGCCCTTGGGATTAGAAGACAAAAACCTCTTGCTAGGTATGGTTTATCCACAAGACAGTGAGGCACTAGATTATGTTGGTCGCATTTTGTCCTATATCAATTGCACGATGGTGATTGAGGCGATCGCAAGCGACTCTCACCGCAGAATATTATCAGCCTACCTCAACCATAAGAATACATCTCAGCTAGATGCAAAACTTGTGCATGAGTCAACAAAGGACTTTCCCCAACAAAATGCTGACAAACCTATTCCCTCACTAAATGTCGACTCAGAATCAAATCAGCACCCCCTATTGATGGCATTTCAGACACAAAAGCGTCAACATTCTGGACAGCGTGTAGACTTGCCTCCTATCCCAGAGCTAGATCAATCATCTCAAACTCTAAGGAGTCAAGAGGGTGAGACATCGGTTGCAGCAGCAAACAATTTACCTAGTTTGCCTACACAAGTTCCTGAATTACTTACCCCCATTGAGTTGCTGCCAACACTACCACCTAAAAAATTACTAGAGGAATTACTAGGGCGAATTCTAAGTGGTGGAATTGGTCGGTTGTATTTAGAAAGACAAGCTTACGAAGGCAGGATACTGTGGAGTGATAATGGAATATTGCAGTCTGTATTAGACAAGCTGCCGCTCTATGTTTTCCAAGGAGTACTGAATGAATTAAAGCGGTTTGCCTCCATGCCTCTCACCACGCTTGCGGAACCAAAACAGCTAGAGAAGGAATATGTATATCAAAAAAATCGCTTATTATTACGCTTGCGAGTTATGCCGGGAACCTACGGTGAAGAGGCAACACTCCAAGTCTTGCGGGGAGCAGCATTAAAGTTCTATCAACAACAACAATTAATGCGTCTGGGACGTGATGCTTTAGGAATTTCTCAGCAACTAAGTTTCAAATTACATGAACTACAAGAACGGCTTTTGTTGAATCCCAGCCTTGACTCTCAGCAATCAGAGGCTTTAGCTACACTGAATCAATTAGTGAAAAATTTAGACCAACAGATCAAAATACTGGCAATACATAGCAATCCACCAACAGACAGCAAATTATAGGTCTGTCAGTGAAAGCGCTGATTTCGATCGCGTACATAATTGTTATGTTGTAATCGGACTTTAGACCGATCAACCTTATAAGGTTCATCTCAAATAAATACAAATTTTGCGATCGTACTCTGAGTAAGATTACGGTTTAAACAAACTTATAGTATCAAAGTTAGTTTCCCGCTCTTGAATCCATTTGTTGCAAATATTTCATGCTAACTGAGGTTTTTAGTGAACTTTTCCCCTTGATGAGTACAGCCAACCCACAGACTTTAGAATGGCTACTCAACGTTGCAATTGAACATGAATACCCATCGGGGCGAGCCGTTGTGATGGAAGATGCCTGGGGTAATGCCGTTTACTTCGTGGTTTCTGGTTGGGTCAAAGTCCGGCGTACTGTCGGGGACGATTCAGTAGCTTTGGCAATTTTTGGTCGTGGCGATTTTTTTGGAGAAATGGCAATTTTAGATGAATCTCCACGCTCAACCGATGTCATTGCCCTTTCACCCGTGAAGTTGCTTAGTATCTCCAGAGAGCGTTTTATTCAAATATTGTTTAAAGACCCGCAGTTACATCACCGGATGCTGCAACTGATGGTGCGGCGATTGCGGCAAATTAACCAGCGATTACAAATGCGGTCTTCACCACCAGCAGTCAAACTCGCTCATACCTTAGTAACTTTAGGTGAAAGTTATGGTCAGGAATCAGACTTAGGAAGAGAAGTTTTTAACATTCCCTTTAAAGATTTAGCAGAGGTGACAGAAATCGGCGTTGAAGAAACCACCAAAATCATGGAAAAGCTGCATGAAAAAGGGTGGATCAAAATTGATAGCGCCAATAATATTACTTATCTTGTGAATTTAAAGCAGTTGATAAACTTGGCTGGCAAAGTGTGATTACTTTATCCGAGATAATCCATCACAGGTAGGGTTAGTACACAATCGCCCAAGCTACGTTCGTTATACTTAAAACTCTGGTTCAACACCGAGCGATGTCTGACGACAAGCCGCTGACGCTCCTTTGTCGCTACCGTTTCGCTAATGCGTCTAGACAATTGGGCTGTTAAGCGATGGTTCTTTGTCGTTCTAATTCCGCTCTTTAGCTTTCCTGTTCTGCTCTTTCCTCACCACTCAATAACAAATTACCTTGCAAATTCCACCAGCGCAGCCAGGGTAATTCCGCATTCTGATAAATTCCTTGCCATGAGCCTAGCTCAACTCCCAAAGGCGTAATAGCATAATCTCCCCGCTCATTTGCTGGTAACAATTGATATTGCCCTTCAATAATGTGGTACATTTTCACACTAGCTTTATTTACTTCATAAATGCCGTAAAAAGCTTGAAATAAAGCAACTTGACGAGCCTCACTCCCCACTAATCTCAAAGTACACGCAGTAAGCTGGGAATGCTTTCAATCGCTTCCAAATCCCGGATTTCTGCCAAAGCTTGCCTAAAATTGCCTTCCCGCACATCATGGGTAACAACCACAATTTCTGCTAGTTCCCCTTGAAAGCCAGTTTGGACAATTGACTCTAAGCTAACGCCATAGTTACCAAAGCAAGTCCCCAATTTACCGATAACTCCAGGTTGGTCATTGGTGAGGAAACGGGCATAAAACCGAGTTATCAATTCTGCCATCGGTGCAATTTGACAGTATTCCTGATGCCCACAAGTTAATAATGGATTTGCAACTACTGTATTGGTTTTGAGGACAGCAACTAAATTTAAGATATCTGATGTAACAGCACTGGCGGTTGCACCAGCACCAGCACCGGGGCCGAAAAACATTACTTGCCCGATGGGTTCTCCTTCGACGAGAATGGCGTTGTAAACGCCGTTGATACTAGCCAAAGGGTGAGCTTGGGGCACTAAAGTCGGATGAACTCTAACGGAAAGTGGTGATGAGGGAGTATCACGTTTCGCGATCGCTAACAATTTAATCACAAATCCCAATTTTTCGGCGTAGGCAATATCTGTTTTGCTGACTTGCCGAATCCCCTCAGTATAAACATCTTGTAGGTTGATGCGTCCACCAAAGCCTAATGATGCGAGAATAGCAATTTTATCGGCTGCGTCTAAGCCATCGACATCGGCTGTAGGGTCAGCCTCAGCATAACCCAAACGTTGGGCATCAGCTAAGACATCGCTGAAGTTGCTGCCTTCTGTTTGCATCCGCGTCAGGATGTAGTTAGTTGTACCGTTCACGATGCCTGTGACAGTGTGAATCCGGTTAACACTTAAAGACTGCTTTAGGGGTTGAATTACCGGAATACCACCACCCACGGCAGCTTCTAGCATGACGTATACGCCAGCTTGATTGGCAGTTGTGAAAATTTCCGCCCCAAACCGAGCGATCGCTGCTTTATTGGCAGTGACTACATGCTTACCATTACTCAAAGCTTTCAGAATTAGCGATCGCGCCGGCTCCAGTCCGCCCATCACCTCGACAACTATATCTACCGCCGGATCGTTGACAATTGATTCTAAATCTGTAGTTAGGACTTCCGTAGATAATTCTACTGCACGGGGTTTATCAAGCGATCGTACTCCCACCCGATAGATTTCTATCTCTTGTAACAACGGGTGCCGTCCAGCCTTATCTTGCAACAACTGCACTGTCCCCGTTCCCACAGTGCCTAATCCGAGTATTCCTAATTTCACACCCACAATTTTTGCACCCAATTTCACCAAGAACAATTGTAGGTAGAGCCTTTGCCCTACCTACTGATGATTATCCTGCTTCCTTTGCCATTTGTCCTTCGTCCTTCGTTCTTTGTCTAAAACTAATACTTCGACTCCCTTCCATACCGGACGCTACGCGTAGCTTGCTTCCCCGGAGGGGTACAACTACGCTCAGGGCAAGTCGCTCAGTACAAGTGACTAATGACCAATGACTAATGACTAAATTAGTAAGTTTCTACGTGCCAGCGACCGGCTTTCTTGAGTTGCTTCTGGTAATCACTCCAGGTTACGCCTTCCTTAGCAGCAGCAGCAGTTAAGGCTGCATCAATACCTTCTTCCATACCCCGCAAACCGCAAATGTAGGTGTGGGTTTTTTCATTTTTAATCAACTGCCACAATTCATCAGCATGTTCTGCTACGCGGTCTTGAATATACATTCTACCGCCTTGGGGATTTTTCTGTTCGCGGCTGATGGCAGCAGTTAGGCGGAAGTTATCAGGATATTTTTGTTGAATTTCTTCCAGTTCTTCCTTATATAAAAGGTTTGGAGTTGTTGGTACGCCAAATATCAGCCAAGAGAATCCTTTAAATTGGTATTCTGGGTTAGCAGCTCTTTCCGCATCTTTAAACTGCCGCCACAGATAAGCCCGCATAGGAGCAATACCTGTTCCAGTTGCCATCATGATGACATTAGCTTCAGGATCTTGGGGTAACAACATTTCCTTA
The DNA here is from genome assembly GCF_015206895.1 of Nostoc sp. LEGE 12450. GTDB lineage: Bacteria > Cyanobacteriota > Cyanobacteriia > Cyanobacteriales > Nostocaceae > Nostoc. The sequence goes on from NZ_JADEXU010000069.1 coordinate 26,074, forward strand.
CCCACAGGCCCTGTAATTTTTACCTCTTCCCCTGGCTTGAGGAAACACAGGTGCGTAGAGCAAACACCGTAGACTGTTTCGCCAGTTTCTGGATGCTTGTACTCCAACTGGCGGACGCACAGTGATACTGTTTTATCATCTACATCATCACCATGACGAGTTGAGGCGATGGAATACAGTCTGAGTTTTTCAGGCTTGCCGTTCTTGTCTAAACCTGGTGGAATAATGCCAATACTTTGACCTTCTATATACTTCAAATCCCCACCAGATAGGTCAAATTTAAGGTGTTGAACAATACCAATACCACCTTCTTTGACTAACGGTTCATTAGATATTACCTTGCCAATAAATGGAGCATTGGGACGGTAAGTGTTAACAGGAACGTCACCGTGGTCTTTTTTGGCTTTCGCTTGAGTCATGGTGTTGCCTTTCTTGTCCTTGTTCTGTTCTTCAGCACTATGAGCATTTACAGGTGTGGCTTTACCATTCCCTTCACTGTTAGCAGTTTCCCCAGATTTAGCTAATTCGCTGACAACGCTTGTAGCATTCCCAAATGAGGCTTTACCATTAACTGGCTCTAGAGCAGTTATAGGTTGGATGCTAACAATTGTGCCGCCTAGACGAGTGATACGTCGCATTTCTTGATTCATGCGGTTGTAAGGCACTCTGATGAACACACTGCCACTTTTCCGAATTGGGTAGTTAGTTTGATCGGTTTCTTCCCCCTGACGCAAACCCACTACTTCATAAACGAAGATGCGGCTACCTAATTCTATGTTGGCAGCACCCTCAACAGCACCTTGATTGTACATTCGTTCTACCACTCCGATAATTTACTTAACCGTTTTTCAAAAAAAAACTATTCCTATCCCATGCCAGCTTTAGTTTACCGGATTTTCGTTTCACAAAACTGGCTCTCAAGGAAAAACGGCATCATTAAATTAATGCCTTGCTAAGTACACTCACCAAAGACATGCAGGCATAGCAAAAAACACACCTGTTCACCTTCTAAGGTAAATGATAAGTCTTGTGGAGAATGTTAATAATGAGTCAATTTAATCTTTTTTTTGTTAACTACCACCCGCATCAACGAGATAGTTTTTTACTTAACTAGGCAACGAGTAACTCACAATAGCAGATATTGATAGGAGAACTAGTTTGATTGCTGGAAGCTAGCGTTCAGTTTACCTCCAAAATTTGCTGTTGTGCTTACTTACTTCGAGGACTTAAATCAGAGAATACCAATACCAGAAGATTTTCTTCCCATTGGTTTTACTTCACCAAATTTACTCCTCTCTCGAAATGTTGTTAGCTATATTTTATGAACTGTTTATGGATAATTACATGACTATTACAACTTCAGCTACAAACATAACAACAGAGAGAACCGTGATTTTAGCAACTATATCAGTTTCACTTGATGTGAAAAATCTGTCAACCTCTGTTCAGTACTTTGCCATAACCCAAACGCTTGTATTTGACCATATACATAAATTTACAGCCAATATTTTGACTAATGCAAGTTGTTGGCTCATTCGTTGGGTAGATTTTTGCTTTGAATATCTTAAGGATTGTCGAGTAGGAATTACAATCTAAGAACATTAGGAAATTCGCGGCAATAATAAATTATACCTTATAGTCTTGATTATATAGAGTCAGAAGTAGCAGTCTGATAAAGTTGCAACGCTGATGGGCAGTGTTGATCCCCATTTTTAAATTAACAACTAAATCACCTAAAAATGATTCATGAACCACGCTAATTCTTCTTGACAGTAATCTTGTATGGGATACCCCCTTCTGTTAAAATCAAATATACCACTAGGATTAAATACTTACCGGCACCAACATTCAGGCTAGTCCGACGAGTAGCAACTTATAAGAGAAGGCAGGAGGTAGAGGGCAGGAGGCAGAAGGAAAGAAGTATGAATGAAAACTTTAGTTCTGGGTCAAAAGCCCAGTTTAAAAAGAAGAATTGTATCGAGCGAAAAGTGCCGCGAGATACAAGGCTTCTACAGCCTAAGTCTCACGCTTTTAAACGTGGGTTACTCCTGCCTCCTGCCTCCTGCCTCCTGCCTCCTGAATACTTTGTTGCCTACCCGCTTGGTGTCTTATAGATGTGCTAGGTAGCAAGAACGCAGGATAAACCAAAGGGGTAAACTCCTGGCTTCAGAATCTGCTGTGTGAAAAAATATTGACACAATTTTAGTATTTTAGAGGGAATTTATGACAAGTAAGCCGGAACGTGTGGTACTGATTGGAGTAGCCGGAGACTCTGGGTGCGGGAAATCTACGTTTTTGCGTCGTTTGATAGATTTGTTTGGTGAAGATTTGATGACAGTCATCTGCTTAGATGATTATCACTCCTTGGATCGCAAACAGCGTAAAGAAACTGGGATAACGGCACTAGACCCCAGAGCGAACAATTTTGACCTGATGTATGAGCAAATTAAAACGCTCAAAAGTGGTCAAGCGATTGATAAGCCGATTTACAACCACGAAACTGGCTTGATTGACCCGCCAGAGCGGGTAGAGCCGAATCACATTATAGTTGTTGAAGGACTCCATCCTTTATATGATGAGCGGGTGCGATCGCTAATTGACTTCAGTGTTTATTTTGACATTAGCGATGAAGTCAAAATTGCCTGGAAAATCCAGCGAGATATGGCTGAACGCGGTCATCGCTACGAAGATGTCTTAGCGCAAATCAATTCCCGCAAACCTGACTTTGAAAAGTTTATTGAACCACAAAGAGAATTTGCCGATGTGGTTCTCCAAGTATTACCCACCAACTTGATCAAAAACGACACAGAGCGCCGAGTCTTACGAGTACGTATGCTCCAACGAGAAGGTAAGGAAGGCTTTGATCCAACCTACCTATTTGATGAAGGCTCAACAATTAATTGGACTCCCTGTGGACGTAAGCTGACCTGTTCTTATCCTGGTATGCAACTATACTACGGTTCAGATGTTTACTACGGTCGCTATGTCTCAGTACTAGAGGTAGATGGTCAATTTGACAACTTGGAAGAAGTAATTTATATCGAAACCCATCTCAGCAATACATCCACTAAATATCAGGGTGAATTGACTCATTTGTTACTCCAGCACCGTGAGTATCCAGGTTCCAATAATGGTACTGGTTTCTTCCAAGTACTTACAGGTTTAAAAATGCGTGCTGCCTATGAGCGTTTAACAGCTACGGAAGCAAAGTTAGCGGTTCAGGTTTAAAAGCAGCAGTACTTGTGTCAAAGTTTGTGGGGACGCTTCCGGGTGCCCCCTTTTTTTGTGTTATTAAATACATTCTATCCATAAAATAATTACCATAAATTTATCTTTTTTACAGATACTTACCTTATAGTGAGTGGTTTTTATCAATATCAACAAGATACTAACTACTGAAGTATAAATATTGTTATGATTTCATAAATTAATGTGAGTTCGATGGCTCCTAGGAAACTAAATTGTTTCTCTCAAGGCATAGCGAATGCCGTTCGTTGGAAGCTCACGTTAAATTAGGTAGTTGAACTAAATACCACATTTAGTCAGCAAAAAAACTCAAGTCAGGAGGAATTTGCTTTGTCTCGTCGATATTTATTTACCTCCGAGTCAGTCACCGAAGGTCATCCAGATAAAATCTGCGATCAGATTTCTGATACCATTCTGGATGCCCTACTGACACAAGACCCCAGCAGCCGTGTCGCTGCTGAAGTAGTAGTTAACACTGGTTTGGTGCTAATCACTGGTGAAATAACCACCAAAGCCAATGTGAATTTCGTCAATCTCGCCCGTAAAAAAATTGCCGAAATTGGCTATACCAATGCTGATAATGGCTTTTCTGCTAACAGTACCAGCGTTCTGCTGGCTTTAGACGAACAATCACCCGATATTGCCCAAGGTGTTAACACCGCTCAAGAAACCCGCCAGCAAGATAGTGATGAGCTATTCGACAAAATTGGTGCAGGCGATCAAGGTATAATGTTTGGTTTTGCCAGTAACGAAACACCAGAACTGATGCCCTTACCCATCAGTCTTGCCCATCGCATTGCTCGCCGATTGGCAGCAGTTCGTAAAACAGGTGAATTGTCATACCTGCGTCCTGACGGTAAAACCCAAGTAACTGTGGTCTACGAAGATGGGCGGCCAGTAGGTATTGATACTATTCTAATTTCCACCCAGCATACAGCTACGATTGGGGAAATTACGGATGAGGCGGCTGTACAAGCCAAAATCAAACAAGACCTCTGGTCAGCAGTAGTCGAACCTGTTTTTGGCGATATTGACGTTAAACCTAACGATCAGACGCGTTTTTTAGTCAACCCCACTGGCAAATTTGTCGTTGGTGGTCCTCAAGGAGACTCTGGTCTGACAGGACGGAAAATAATTGTTGATACCTACGGTGGTTATTCACGACATGGTGGCGGCGCTTTTTCTGGCAAAGATCCCACAAAGGTAGACCGTTCTGCGGCTTATGCGGCTCGCTATGTGGCGAAAAACATTGTCGCTGCTGGGTTAGCAGAAAAAGTTGAAATCCAGCTATCTTATGCTATTGGTGTAGCGCGACCAACAAGCATTTTGGTAGATACCTTTGGTACTGGCAAGGTGGATGAAGAAACCTTACTCGAATTAATCAACCAACACTTTGAACTGCGTCCAGCAGGGATTATCCATACCTTCAACTTACGCAACTTACCAAGTGAACGAGGCGGACGTTTTTATCAGGACGTCGCGGCTTACGGTCATTTTGGGCGGGCTGATTTAGACTTGCCTTGGGAACAGACCGATAAAGCCGAATTGTTGAAGCAAGCAGCAAACGAGTCACTTTCGGCAGTAGTTGCTCAAGCACTAACTTAGACTTATACGCGACTGCAAAAACTTAGTTTATATAAATAAGGGTATAGGCAATTTTTGAAGTTGCCTATACCCTTATTTATCTTTCAATTGTCGCATGAAAGGCGGGAGTATCTCAACCGTTTTATTTTCAAAGCAGGTTTATTGTGTTGCGTTCAGACAACAATGAGAGAATGAACAAACGAACCACAAATAACGCAAAGGTAAGAGGTTTGTAAAGGGCTTTTGCGTCAGTTAAGTGATTTTTTGAAAAATTGGATGCTCTCCGAAAGCTGAAATTAATCATGTTAAGGTTTTAAGCCAGTACCTTAGATGCTAATTGGTTTTTGGTCATCTCCTTAGTGTCCAGATGCTTGATTCCCCTCAGCGACCGATTTCGACATCTTCGAGGATGCCGAGTGCGTCGGGGACAAGAACGGCTGCGGAGTAGTAGGCGGTGACGAGGTAGGAGATGATAGCCTTTTCGTTGATGCCCATGAATCGGACGGACAAACTGGCTTGGTATTCATCGGGGATACCAGTTTGGTGTAGGCCAATCACGCCCTGATCTTTTTCACCAGTGCGGAGTATAAGGATAGAACTGGTCTGGTTTTTGGTAATCGGGATCTTGTTACAGGGAAAAATCGGTACATTGCGCCACGTGATTATTTTGCTCCCATCCATGTCGATGGTGTCTGGATAGATGCCTCGACGGTTGCACTGGCGACCGAAGGCTGCAATAGTGCGGGGATGAGCTAGGAAGAACCTCGACTTCCGCCGACGGGTGACTAATTCATCAAGGTCATCGGGAGTGGGGGGACCGCTGCGGGTGTAGATGCGCTGTTTGAGGTCGGCGTTGTGTAACAATCCAAATTCGCGGTTGTTGATCAACTCGTATTCTTGACGTTCCCGCAATGCCTCAATTGTCAGCCGCAATTGTTCTTCCGTCTGGTTGTACGGTTGATTGTACAGATCCGCAACACGAGTATTCACTCGCAACATAGTCTGAGCAATGCTTAACTGATATTCGCGGGGTGAGAGTTCGTAGTCAACAAATGTTCCTGGTAATGTCGTCTCTGTGCTATGACTGGTTGACAACGCGATCGCAGCTTCTCCGTACTTGTTTTGTGGAAGTTCGGCGCGAGTCCTAAACTGCTCAACCTGAGCCTGCAACGCCTGCGACTGGTTGAGCAGTTCCCGAAATGCCTGTTGGGGTAGCGCCAATACTGTGCATCGGGTCACAGCCTTGACCGTGAACTTCCAATTGCTTTCTGACTCCACCAAAACGCGATCGCCAAAATAATCACCGTCAGCTAGCATATCCAATAGAGGCTGCTCGTCATACTTGCCGATACCAATCTTGTTTACCTTGCCATGTGCGATCAAGAAAAGCTGATTGGCTGGCTGACCTGACTGGACTATGATGTCACCAGGTGCGAACTCCTGCTGAACAAACCGACTTGCCAACGCCCTCAGCACCTCGGTGTCGTCAAACCCTCGCAGCAAGGGCAACTCACCGAGTTCTTGGGGAATCACCTGCACCTCGGCTCCGGTGTTGGAGAAACTCAACCGCCCATCACCCACGGTATAGGTCAACCGACGGTTCAGCCGATAAGTGCCACCTTTGGTCTGCACCCACGGCAACATCTTCAACAACCATCGTGAGGTAATTTCCTGTGTCTGCGGTGCAGATTTGGTGGTCGTGGACAAATTACGCGCAGCATCTTTACTCAAACTCAGTTGAGGTTGTCCACTCTCAACATTTAAATTTGATTCAATAAAATCCGTCATCACCTCATCCTCTAGTTACTAATAAAAGTGCCATTCAGTGCTGAGTGCTGAGTTCCATTAGCGGATAGCTAAGGTCTAGCCCGTGCTGAGTTAAAAGACCGCCCACTTTTTTGCAGGGTATCAACAGTCAGCCGTAATTTTTACTCACTCAGCACTCAGCACTCAGCACCCCTGATATTTAGCGCCCGATTTCAACATCTTCAAGGATGCCAAGTGCGTCAGGAGTGAGTACGGCTGCGGAATAGTAGGCGGTGACGAGGTAGGAGATGATCGCCTTTTCGCTGATGCCCATAAATCGAACAGATAAGCTGGGTTGGTATTCATCGGGGATACCAGTTTGATGTAAGCCGATCACCCCTTGTTTTTCTACACCAGTGCGGAGCAAAAGGATAGAACTGGTGCGGTTATTGGTGATGGGGATCTTATTGGAAGGAAAGATAGGTACGCCGCGCCAAGATGTGACCTGAACGCCGTTTACATCTACGCTTTGTGGATAGAGACCAAGGCGGTTGGCCTCACGACCGAAAGCAGCGATCGTGCGGGGGTGAGCCAGGAAGAATCCCGGCTCCTTCCATACTGTCGCCAACAGCTCGTCCAAGTCATCAGGAGTAGGTGCGCCGCTACTGCTGTAAATACGCTGTTTGAGGTCGGCGTTGTGCAGCAACCCGAATTCGCGGTTGTTGAGCAACTCGTGTTCTTGACGTTCCCGCAATGCCTCGATAGTAAGCCGCAGTTGTTCTTCTGTCTGGTTGTATGGTTCATTGTACAGATCGGCTACCCGCGTACTTACTCGCAACACCGTTTGAGCAAGGCTCAACTCATATTCCCTGGGTTTGAGTTCGTAATCGGCGAAGGTTCCCGGCAACTCAGCTTCTTGGGGATGATTAGCTGCCAGTTCAATGGCGGCTTCACCTTGGGGAGTCTGTGGCTGGTTCAGGCGAACGCGGAACTGTTCAACATGAGTTCGCAACGCCTCGGACTGATTGATCGCTCTCTCAAACGCTGCTTGGGGTAGCGACAAAACTATGGTTCTGGTAATCGCCTTAAGGGTGTACTGCCAAGTATCCTCGGACTGCACCACAGTTTCATCGCCGAAATGGTCGCCGTCTGCCAGCACATCGAAGACGATCTGCTCGCCATATTTGCCAGCACCAATCTTATTGACCTTGCCACGAGCAATTAGAATCACGCGATCGGCAGGCTGGCCAAGTTCAACGATTACATCATCTGGAGCATACTCCTGCTGAACAAACTGGTTTGCTAACCCGATCAATACGTCAAGGTTGTTAAATCCTCGCAGCAAGGGCAACTCAGTAAGTTCCAGAGGAATCACCTGCACCGCAGCTCCAGTGTTGGTGAAAGTCACCCGTCCATCACCCACGGAATAACTCAACCGACGGTTGACTCGATAAGCGCCACCTTTCGTCTGCACCCACGGCAACAACTTCAACAACCACCGCGATGTAATTTCTTGGGTTTGCGGTGCAGATTTGGCCGTTGTTGCCAAATTACGCGCCGCTGCTGTACTCAAGGTTAAATGGGGCTGCTGATCTTCTACATTCAAATTGGGGTCGTTAGAATACGTCACAACTTAATCCTCCACTTTTTAGTTACTAAAAAAACCGATCTCACGCGATCACATACTGACCTTGAATTAACTCACCGACAAAAAACCTAACTTCATTGACCGAGTAATGATTTAAGACTCCCCTCACCGATCAACGAGCCAATACGCCTAGCTGAAGTACCCAGCCCTCTGGGCCCGCTAAGTAGCCGTCCTGCTAACGAATTACGCAATTCAAACTCCTTATAGCGGTCTACCGTTATATGCCACTTGAGTACACCGCACATCCATTGCTCTAATTTCTTGACGTATCCGAGCAGTTTCTCGCGGGTACTTGCATCCAGGTTGAAATCGTCGAAAAGAACTGGTAGTTCAGTGGCGACGATGAGTTGAAACTGGAGCGCCCTAGAGGTCATCAGATTGTTGACAACTTCAACGGCCTGCGGCAAATCGCAGTTAAGGAAATTCTGAACGACCAGCACACAGTTATGGATTTCGCCCTCGAATTCGATTTCTTTCTGATAGGAAAAGATATCGTTGGTTAAACAGGCGAAGTCGGCGGCCGAGTTATCTAGCGATCGCATCGTTCGGGTGCGGTAAATCTCCTGCGGGATCTCGCTCCCCTGAGCTAGTCGCGACAAGCTCATGGTCAGATCCGAGCCAAAGGTCTTACGGCGCATCTCAACATAATCTATCGGGTCGGGAATCCGATTTTGGATCTGGTTGGCGAGTTCCCACACCCAGCTGTCAGTCATATCCTGAATTGCGCGGCGGAACTGAGTCCGCGCGTTAGCAGACATGGGGCCAGCTGTGCGAGACCAAATATCTGCCAAGCCCGCTTCTACCGGATTGGTCGGAACCTCGCTGGGGGTGGAGTCATCCAGAGGCATAAACGCCGACAGTCGGGCGTTAAATACTTTTGCACCAGCCATGTTGCGGTTATTCCCGTAGAGCGCCGGGAAGTAATCGTCAGCGTATGTTCCCCAAACAAGCCAGCAGGCTGTCAGATTCAGCTCAGGGCCAGACCCATTCGGATGGATCAATGCACCGCAGAGGGCTACATCGGCAACATCAAACTTGTGGTCATCCCAGATGACGGCATCAGGAATCCCAGGTAGTGATTCCAGCATTCCCATCTCGCGCGCCCATTCCTTGGAATGCTTCCGCGCGGCATCTAGATGGGGATTCAAGCTTGTAGTAAAGGGCATGTAAAACTTCGGCAGTGTTACTGGCCCGACAGCCTGGTATGGAACGTGAGTAAAGCTCTTGAACCTTCCCAAACCCAAGGCGGCGTATAACGATCCAATTCGCGCAGCCGATGTGCCTAGCCCTGTTGGTCCCCCTAGAAGTGTGGATGTGGAAGAATTGTCTCCTCCCTTGTTCATATAGCGGCTCGATCGCATGTGCCACTCGTGACCGCCCGACTGCCAGTCCTGAAGTCCTTTGATGTAAAGGAGAACGTTCACACGAGCCACTGGGTCTAGTCCATACTCCTCAAAGAGGGGGGGCAACTCGGTGACGGCAGTGTTATCAAACTGGTATAACCGCGAGGTCAGTAGTTCGTTGGTGAGGTTAGCTGCCTCCTGGGTACTCACATTTAAGAAGCGCTCCAAGACCAACACGCAGTTGGCGTTCTCGCCTTCATCTTCCACCTCTCTCTGGTAGGAGAAGAGGTCGTTGCGAAGATGCACTCCATCGGCAAATGTGTCTTTGAGTACACGCATTGGCCGAGTCGAGGCAATGTCAGCCGGAATCTCTATAAACACGGCGTGTTCGACGAGATCCGCTGACCACGGAGCGCCACCAACCTTGCGGCGCATTTCGATGTATTCGATGGGGTTAGCGACTCGATCCTGGTTGATATTGGCGAGTTCCCACAGAGACTCTTCCAGGAGGTTCTTGGTACTCTCGAAGAATCGAAGTCGCCAGTCCACAGATTTAGTAAATGCGGTGCGAGACCACAGGTCGGCCAAGCCGCGCTCCACGGGGTTGGTAGGTACTGGGGGGGGTTCGGTGGGGTAAATTGGCATGAACATTGGTAATCTGCCGAGATACTCCTTCGCCCCAGCCATGTCTTGGGTACGCTTATAGATTTCAAGGAAGTGATCGTCGAAGAAGAACACCCAAACATACCAGTCGGTCACTAGGTCAAGCTCCGTTCCTGGTGCATCTGGATGGGTATACGAGCAAAGCAAGGCGTAGTCGTGAGCATCGAATGTGCGCTCGTCCCAGATAACCGAGCTTTCCGCTTCCTCTTCTGAGCCAAGTATCCCCATCTGGTAAGCCCAGGCTTTGGAATGCGATCGCGCCGCTTCCAGGTTTGGGTTCAGCCGCGCGGGCCAAGGCATATAAAATTCTGGCAGTTCAAAGGGTTGCATGATCTGCGCGTAACCTCCTCTGGAGTCTTCTTGCTGTCTTCATTTCGTGGCTGAGATTGGCAATTGATGAGCATCTTTACCAATCGCGCTACGTCCCCACGTATAGTTTTTTGGTGGTGGCTTGTATCAAGAGAATAATTTGAAGAAGAATTCAGAATTCAGGAGCAAAGCCCAAGATACTCCGCCTTTGGTCATAATCAATCAGTAAGCAATTCAAACCTGCAACTGATAGCGTAGTTTCTCGTAGAAAATTCAAAATGAATTCTAACTCCTGAATTCTGTTTCGATAAAATGCTCTTAGTCCAGATAAAGAACTATGTGAGTTTTAGCTCAAGTTCTCTATACCCAAAAATAGGAGATTTGAAAAATCTGTTTGAGTTATTACTCATTTCAGATGATGGCAAATGAATTTTTAGTAATTTATGGTGTTCTCATAATCTTTCATGGTTATAGAAAAAAAGCAATACGTAGGCTAAAGCATTTAAACAGATAGTTAAATTAAAAATTGAACAATTAGAAGACAGTTAAGACAGTTAAGCAGATAGTTAAATTAAAAATTGAACAATTAGAAGACAGTTAAGACAGTTAAGCGGATAATTAAACTATTTAAGACAGTTATTAAACAATAATTACTGATTGTAAATCTTTGCAACTAAAGCGATAAGGCTCGGTTCATCCCCAAACCAAGTAGAAGCTCTAAACCCAAATCTACATAAGTCAGCCCAATGATGATATAAACCTCATCTATGTTGAAATCTAGAGTTTTTTAAAAGATATATTTATGTAGGTTGGGTGGAGTTAAACGCAACCTAACATTACCACCTTATTTATCTTGGGTTACGCGATCGCTGCACCCAACCTACAAAACTACGGTTCTCAAGGTAGACGAGGTTTATATGAAAAAACTGTGGTTTCGCTAGATGCTTTGGACATGATGTCTTTCTATTAAATTTTGTTTTTGTTTTAGTACACAGAAAGCAAAGAACTTTAAAAATCACAACTGCGATCGCTGCTAGAATCAAAAAAACATTGTAACCAGAACTTTTAACCACAAACCCAGCTAGCAGATTAGATTTATTACATAATTCAGCAAAATGGGAAAGGGTTAATAAAAAGCCCTTTCCCTCTCTTGCAAAAGCTGTAATTGTGTGAAATAACAATAAGATTCCCCATTTTTTTAATAAGTTGGGAATCTTAGCCTTTCCAGTTAGTCTGAAGAAATCCTATTTGACAATACGGTTCAGTTAAGGACTTCTTTCTTATCTTTGCGTCCTTCTCTAACGAGACGCTGCGCGAATGCGGTTCGTTAAAAAAATTGACTTGGCAAAGAGTTTTAGCCTTAACTGAACTGTATTGTCCTATTTCAACTAATACTCGACTAATTTGCGATCGCAATTAACTAATCAAGTATCTTTCTACTTCGTTACCTCTGCTCCCGCTTTGTTTGACTCATTAGATGAAGAAGTAGATTCTGTCTTCTCTGATTGCGTGTCACTCGTTTGTTGCAATTGGTTGAGATGAATGTTGTTCACTTGAACAATAAAGTATTCTAATGCTTGACTTGCCTTTTGTTGCTGTTGGCTTTCGTCAGACACATCATAACAACGATAAGGTAGAGTTACACCCAATATAAATTTTTCTTGTTCAGCTTCTAACAATTCAAGCGTTCGCGTAGCGTCTCGTAGAGAAGCCATGCCGTTGGCGCAGCCTCTCGTAGAGAAAGCTTTACGCTGCGCTATCCACCAGTCGCACAGAATACCCAACTGAATTCTGGCTCCTGACTCCTGAATTCTGTTTCGATAAAATGAATAGCAATAAATAGAATTAATTGTGCTGAGTGGGTAGAAGTCAGGACAACTTCGCAAATATATAGAGTTCTAACTTTTGCTTAGACATCCCTTGTATAACTGTTCTCAAGTAGCTTCTCCCTTAGCAAAACCTTCTAGCATCTACTATTAGCTCCCATTTTGTGATTGACTAGTTGGCTGAGATTCTTTACAAAAGCCAGAAATGTTTCTTTCTGTTCACGTAAAATTATCTAGATTCAGCAAGTCTAATTAATCCTAACCATACATACATTTGATTGATAATGCAATGCTTTCTTGATAGTAATTTTACGTAGCTCGTCAAATATTTTTGATACAATTTACGTGCTTGTCCCAAAAAATATATGATTTGGACTTTGCAATAGTCGAATTGTTTTTGGTGAATTTTAAGCCTATCGGGGGTGTTAAGCTGTCGTATCGAGATTGGCAGACAACTATTTCGACAGGAAATTATGCAAGATTCTCTGATTTATCAAGATATCCTTCAAAGAGGAAGATAGCAGGAAGCCCTAGCACTGATAAGATGCGAACAATTGCAGAAATTAACGAGAAAATCATCCGCCAACGTGCGGTAGTGTTGACAACTGAAGAGTTAAAAGCACGAGTTGTAGAAATCGGTGTTACTAAAGCGGCTAAAGAAGTTGATGTAATTACCACTGGTACTTTTGAGCCGATGGAATCAAGCGGTGCAATTATCAATCTCGGACACACTGACCCTCCGATCAAAATTCGTCGTTGTTGGTTAGATGGTGTACCAGCATACTCTGGTTTTGGGGCAGTAGATTTATATTTGGGCGCGAGTTGTGCTGTGGAGACGACAGATGGAGAAGAAGTCCGAGAACGTGGCGGCGGTCATGTAATCGAAGATTTGATCGCTGGTAAAGCTATACATGTAAAAGCGCAAGGACAAGTAACAGATTGTTACCCCAGAGCAAGTTTTGAAACTACAGTTACCCGTGAAACGATTAATCAGTTTTATTTATTCAATCCGCGCAATCTTTATCAAAATTTTATTGTTGGTGTAAATGGTGGCGATCGCCCCCTCTTCACCTATCTGGGCCCTTTACAACCGCGTTTGGGGAATGCCGTTTACTCTAATCCCGGTGCTATTTCACCCTTACTCAACGATCCCGATTTGCAACTCGTTGGTATAGGGACTCGAATTTTTTTAGGTGGCGGTATTGGCTATGTTGCCTGGGAAGGCACTCAGCACTTCCCCTTACAAAAACGTTTAGCTAATCGTACACCAATTGGGCCTTCTGCGACTTTAGCTTTAATTGGTGATGCCAAACAAATGGATGCTCATTGGGTGCGGGGTTGTTACTTTAAAAGTTATGGTCCCTCATTGATGTTAGGCGTTGGTGTCCCACTCCCCGTATTAAATGAACAAGTAGTTGAACACTGTGCTGTGCAGGATAAAGACTTAGTAGCCCCAATAGTAGATTTTTCCATTCCCCGGCGCGTTCGTCCCACTTTTGGTTTGGTGAGTTATGCCCAACTCAAATCTGGGAGGATCACTATTGAGGGCAAAGCTGTACGCTCTGCCCCC
>NZ_JADEXU010000006.1 GCF_015206895.1 Nostoc sp. LEGE 12450
ATTAGAGACAGAAATACTAAGTCCTAACTCCTAAACTCAGCACTAAAAAAGGGGGAAAGAGCAGTACATAAGCCGGGTTCTGTTCTCTTGCGAGGGCAGTTATCTATCTGGGACGCTTGTTACCAAACGCCTCTAGCGGCTCTCATTGAGCGGAACTGGTAAAAGACCAACCGTAGTTCCTATCGCCTTGCTCCCAACCGGGGTTTACCGAGCCAGCACCTCTCGATACTGCTGGTGCGCTCTTACCGCACCTTTGCACCCTTACCAGAGCAATTAAAAATGTAAAACTAAAAATTAAAAATTGATTGCTCATTTTACATTTTTAATTTTTAATTTTTAATTGATCTGGCGGTATCTTTCTGTGGCACTATCCTCACGATCGCTCGCACTGGACGTTATCCAGCAAGTTTGGTCTTTCGGGAGCCCGGACTTTCCTCAAATCAGTGACTATGACTGATCTGCAACCGCCTGCGTCTACTCTCTCCTTAGATCCAGTGTAATCTTGGATGGCATAGTCTGTCTGGTTGCTATTGCTTTTTTTTATTCCAAGGTAGAGCGTAAGTCCAAGGTAGTTTCCTGACTGTGAAAGGACAATTGATAATGCTAATGGGAGGAAAATCACGACCTGGGGCTAGACCTAAACGCACTTCAGACACTCTAAGTACCAGTTGCAGGGAAAAGTCCAACTCCTTTTTTCTGTTAATAAAGTCGTTGTACAATTTTTTTTGCCCTTTTTGCAGCCCATTGATATCAATTAGTGGTTTTTTTGCTAAATAGGTTCCAGCATCTTTATCGCGCTCGAATACATCTTCTGCTGTCACTGTTTCAGAAAGTGTTTTCTTGGGAGCAATCAAGCTAGGACTTTGGGGTACTGCTAAGTCGCGGGTTAAATCTGGTGATTTCCGAATGACGCGACGCGATTGCTTGCTATGTTCAACTACTAAAGAACTGTTGTCCCAGTCAACGTATAGGGCAACATTATCAGATTTATTTTCAATACTAATTCCTAAATCTTTCAAATCATCAATTGGGTATGAGGCTTTGAGTTTAAAGGAAATTCCAATTTTATCATCGAGATTTTGTTCTTTGAGTTGCTCGTCAACTATTCCTTTTTTAAACTCAAACTTAACTTGATCATCGATGGATTCAACCATGCGGTTAAAAATATAGGAAACACCGATAATATAAACTGTCAAAACTATTAAATTCTGGTCGCTACTCCTCATAAATTAAAATATTAACTCCCGGTAATAATGAATGTATATTTGATTTGTCGTCCATCTGCAATTATTAATTACGCTTAATTGTTACAGAGTTTTGCAACCAGCCCCGTTGCCAAAAAAAGAATAGCAACCCAAGTGCGATCGCTGCCATCACTGCCAAGCAAAGTGGATAACCCCAATACCAATCCAACTCAGGCATATTATATGGCGATTTTTCAGTATTGAAATTCATACCATAAATTCCGGCGACAAAAGTCAGTGGAATGAAAATTGTTGAAACTATCGTTAGCACCTTCATGATTTCATTCATTTTGTTACTCACTGCCGAAAGGTACACATCCATTAAGCCAGATGCTAGTTCTCGATAAGTTTCTACCATATCCATCACTTGCACTGTATGGTCATAACAATCTCGTAAGTAGATTCGCACTTCTTCACTAATTAAGTCACTGCCATCTCGAATTAAGGCATTAATTGCATCCCTCTGTGGCCAGATAGCACGACGTAGTTGCAGTAGTTCTCGCCTAATTTGATAAATGTTTTGTAGTGTTTGCGGAGTAGGTTTAACTATTACTTCCTCCTCTAACTCTTCGATTCGCTCCCCATAAAGCTCCAGTACCGGAAAAAAGCCATCAATAATCGCATCTAAAACGGCGTAAGCTAAATAATCCGCTCCTTGTTTGCGGATGATACCTTTGTTTTTTTCAATTCGCGATCGCACTGCTTCAAAACAATCATGTTCTGGTTCTTCTTGGACTGTCAGTAAATAATTTTTACCTAATATCAAACTCACTTGCTCGCTGTAAAAACCACACGATCTTTCCTTTGGTACTACCATGCGGGCAATGAATAGTAATTGGTCTTCATAATCCTCTGTTTTAGGACGCTCAGGTACATTGACTATATCTTCTAAAACAAGAGGATGTAATTTAAAAACGTGACCCAACCGTTGTAATATATCTTGACTGCCTAAACCTTGTACATCTACCCAAGAAATAGATTCCATATCCAGATATGGAACACATTCTTCTGGGGTTGCCATTTGTTGGCGGATGAAATTGGTTTGGTTATAGTCAATCAAAAAAATTATCGGTGGCGGAGAATCTTCATCAATAAAAATTGTTCCAGGTATAGTACCTGGTTGGTGATGGAACTCATCTTTTTTATATAGCCTAGTTACTATTTTGGGAAGACGACGCAGTTTTCGTACCATACAATATTACCTACATTGGGCATTGGGTATTGGGTATTGGGTATTGGGTATTGGCAATTAAACAAGTTCCTCTTTTCACAGTGCTTAGTAAAGAAGTAAAATTTCCTACTCAGCACCCATGAGGCGTTTTTATTTATTCAGCTTTTGCTATTAATATTACAAAAATTAATACAAAGACTGTAATTTTTAAATTAAGCAGTTCTTTAGATTTGGGAATTTAGGAATCGGCATTTTTTTAGTAGTTAGTTATATTCATGACTAATTACTGATAATCATGATGATGACTTTTATTTATGCCCAGCTACTTCCCAGCAATAGAGATAACATATCGGCTCTGAATCAGCAATGGTAAGTATAAAAAAACAGTTTGCCTTAGTAAGACAAACTGCTAAAAAAATATTTACCTGGGTGAGCAGAAGTTAGAACATGCCCATGCCGCCCATACCGCCCATGCCACCCATACCGCCCATGCCGCCCATACCGCCCATATCAGGGGCCGCAGCAGCAGATTTCTTCTCTGGTTTTTCAACAACGATCGCTTCGGTGGTTAAGACCAAACCAGCAATGGAACCAGCGTTTTGCAAAGCTGAACGCACGACTTTGGCAGGGTCGATAATACCAGCCGCGATCAAGTCTTCAAATTCGCCAGTAGCAGCGTTATAGCCAATGTTAAACTCACTGTCCCGGACTTTCGAGACGATTACAGAACCTTCTGCACCAGCGTTGTCTGCTATTTGGCGCAAGGGGGCTTCTAGCGCTCGTTCGACAATATCAGCCCCAATTCTTTCTTCGTCATTTTGTAGGGTCTTTTTAATCTCTTGTACCTTCTTAGCTAAGTGAATTAGAGTTGTCCCACCACCAGGAACAATACCTTCTTCCACAGCAGCTTTAGTAGCATTCAGCGCGTCTTCAATCCGCAGTTTACGGTCTTTGAGTTCGGTTTCGGTTGCCGCACCCACTTTAATCACTGCCACACCGCCAGCGAGCTTGGCGATGCGTTCTTGCAGTTTTTCTTGATCGTATTCAGAATCGGTTTCTTCCAACTGCCTGCGAATTTGACCAATCCGCTTTTGTACTTCTGGCTTGGTGACACTGCCAGCTACAATGGTGGTGCTTTCTTTGTCAATGGTGATTTTGCGAGCAGTTCCCAGCGCTTCTAGAGCAGCGGTATCTAGGCTCAAGCCGATTTCTTCAGAAATCAACTGTCCATCGGTGAGAATAGCAATATCTTCTAACAAAGCTTTGCGGCGATCGCCAAACCCAGGCGCTTTAATGGCAGCCACGGCTAGTACACCCCGCGCTTTGTTCACTACCAAAGTTGCCAAGGCATCACCTTCGACATCTTCAGCGATGATTAGCAAGGGCTGACCAGAACGGGCGACTTTTTCCAAAATTGGTACTAAATCTTGGATGCTGCCGATTTTTTTATCTGTCACCAAGATCCGGGCGTTTTCAAATTCCACGATTTGCCGCTCGTTGTTGGTGACAAAGTAGGGTGAAATGTAACCCCTGTCAATCTGCATCCCTTCAACTACTTCTAGTTCAGTTGTCAGGGATTTAGATTCTTCAACGGTAATTACACCATCTTTGGTGACTTTTTCCATTGCTTGAGCTAACATTTGACCAACTTCTTCATCGTTACCAGCAGAAACAGTGGCAACTTGAGCGATCGCACTTCCTTCTACTGGCTTGGCTATCTTGGCAATTTCAAGTACCAATGCCTCAATAGTTTTGTCGATCCCGCGTCTCAAGCTAACTGGGTTACTACCCGCCGCGACGTTCTTCAAACCTTCCCGAATCAAGGCTTGTGCTAAAACTGTGGCGGTGGTTGTACCATCCCCAGCAACATCTTTAGTTTTTGAGGCCACTTCCTGGATGAGTCTTGCACCAGTATTTTCCAAAGGATCTTCTAATTCAATTTCCTTGGCAACAGTGATACCATCGTTGACAATTTGAGGTGCGCCAAATTTTTTCTCTAAAAGGACATTACGACCTTTAGGCCCCAAGGTGATTTTTACGGCATCAGCAAGGGCGTTAACACCCCTTTCTAGAGCTCGCCGCGATTCCTCGTCAAATGCAATAATTTTCGCCATGTTTTATTTCTCCAGCGCTTCCATTAGACAATTTAGCACTCACAGAGCAAGAGTGCTAATCTCTCAATCAGCTCAAGTTACAAATGGAAATAAAAAAAATTGATTAATATACAGGTGATGTTCTTTATAGATACTGGCAGTAATGCTTGAATTGGGAGATGAATCTAGACAACTCCCTTAAGTACCTTGGCATTGCCGACCCTAGCGGCACCGGCTGGTTGGCAGTAGTATTTACGTTTCTTTTGGCTTGGCTTGTAACGTGGCGTTCAATTCCGACAGTCCGCAAATTCGCCTTACGGGTAGGTTGGGCTGACCAACCCAACGCTCGGCGACTCAATCGCGAACCTTTACCCAATGCAGGGGGGCTGGCTATCTACGCGGGTGTCATTGCCGCACTGGTATTAGCTAGCCTTTTACGACCGATCGAACTCCAAAACGTATTGGCTCAGGTGCTCACTATTCTGTTAGGAGGTTCGATATTAGTCCTGGTAGGCTTTATCGACGATCAGTTCGGCTTACCACCCTCTGTTCGATTGTGGGCGCAAATTGTCACGGCACTGTTGCTGGTAGCTAATGGTATCAGTGTCAAGGTGCTGTTTGGTACTCCCATCGACTCGTTCCTGTCTATGTTGCTGACGGTACTTTGGGTAGTAGGAATTACCAACGCCATCAACTTGATGGATGGTATGGATGGTTTGGCAGGAGGAATCAGCTTTATTACCGCCATGAGTTTGTTGGGGGTTGCAGCCCAATTTAATAATCGTGCGGCGGCAATTTTGGTACTCGCAGCTTTAGGAGGTGCTGCATTAGGCTTTTTGCGCCATAATTTCCATCCGTCACGAATTATTATGGGTGATGCCGGAGCATACTTTTTTGGCTATGTGCTGGCAGCAACTAGTATTTTAGGCAAATTGCAACAAAACACAGTTTATGCACTAATTCCCACGGTTTTATTTCTATTGTTGCCAGTAATAGACACCACCCAAGTATTTGTACGGCGGCTACTAGCAGGAAATAACCCTCTTAGTACTCCTGGCAAAGATCATCTGCACCACCGCTTGCTTGCTTGGGGATTTTCCCAGCGCCATGCAGCGTTCACGCTTTGGTCAATTACCTTATTTTTCAACTTGCTGGCAATGCGAATACAAGGTATGAGCTTGGCTGTGATGATGACTACCGCCAGTAGTATTGTCCTTCTTTTGGGCTTTACTGTCTGGCAAAGAATACGCCAACAGCCTTAGTTGCTTGTAGGGTCGGCATTGCAATGCTAGCCCTACTCTAGTTTTTTCTCTGTGTGATTCAAATTTTAGATTTTCAATTTTGGATTGAAAGATTCAAAATTGAAAAACGTCTCTTCGTGCAGTGTTCGCACCAATAATTCAAGCTTGAGAACGTTACGAATTAAGTAAAGTCTAGAGAGCGTCAATTACGAATTACGTTAGCGTAGCGGGGCGTAGCCCATTACGAATTACAAATTACGAATTAAGATACAACATCTAAAAATCTACCCCTCGTTTAAGTTCAACACCTTGATTTGCATAGTGTTTGTGGCAATAAACCTCTGAATGAACGCTAGCCAAGTCGAAGTATGCTGGTTGATTTTGACAGCGGCCAGTGATGATGATTTCGGTGTCGCGGGGTTTGCGGAGCAAAGCTTGAACAATGGGTTCAACGGGGAGTAGTTCTAAGTCAACGGTGGGATTGAGTTCATCGAGAATAATAGTTTTATACATTCCAGAAGCGATCGCAACTTTTGCGATTTCCCAACCTCTTTCGGCTTCTACATAGTCTAATTCTTGCCGAGAATTTCGCCAAACAATGGAATCTCCACCACAGCGCTGATGATCCACCACTTCTGGATATGACTGCTGCAAAGCAGCGATCGCAGCATCTTCTGTGTAGCCACTACCACCTTTAAGCCACTGCATAATTAACACACGGGTAGACCCTGGATGATTGATTCCTCTACCAATGGCCTGTAAGGCTTTGCCCAAAGCACTAGTAGACTTACCTTTACCAGCACCAGTATAAATTTCAATCCCTTCCAAGAATAGGGCTTTGGCTGTGGGATGGTGATGAGGTTTCATTTCTGAGTGCAAATCTGCAATATCGAGTAACTTTGGCGGTGCGGCGCGTCCGGTAGCAATGATTTCTAATTCTTGGGGTTTGGATTTTAATGTCTTTACCACTTCATCTACTGGTAGCAAACCCAAATCCAGAACGGGGTTAATTTCATCCAAGACAACAACTGAATATAAACCGCTAGCGATCGCACCTTTGGCGACATCCCAACCCCGCATCGCCTCATTTCGGTCAAAGGTGGTAATTTCTTCTGGGCCAAAAAATTCGGCTCTCCCAGTGCGAACCTGGTCTATTAAATGGGGAAACCCGCGTTGCAAAGCTGCGATCGCTCCATCTTCGTCATAATCACGTTCCGGCCCTTTTAAAAAGCGCAGCAGTAAAACACGGTTAGAATCGCTAGGCGTATTTATCCCCAACCCAATAGAGCGCAAAACCACACCCAAAGCCGCTTGAGACTTACCTTTACCCACGCCATCGTAGACGTGAATTTGACCAATGAGCCGTTCTTGACGCACTTGCGCCGTGCGAATACCGATACCGTTCCTTGTCATCTCTCGAAAAGCTATAAGTGGCAGTCTTTAATCTTACCTAACGTCTTGTAATCTTAGGTAGAGAAACTACCCCTCTAGCGTCCCCGTACAAGCATCAGCTTGATGTATTAACAATATCAATCAGGGATTACTGACACACGAGCATAGTAAAGGACAAGAACAATGTAATAATTTCCCCCATCACCCTCACTATCCCAGTTATACTCTCTACAGTTAAACCTTACCCTTGACCACTTATGCCTGAGAATTGGATACTTCCGAGGATTTTTCCCATTGGTGGAATTCTGTTTGACTTTTTATTTGTACTGATTGCCATCCCCATCGAAGCTTATCTTTTGCACTATCGACTAAAATTTGACAAAAAAACTAGTACTTTTTATGCTATCTCTATCAATTTATTTTCTAGTGTGATTGGTTGGTCCATATTTTTTGTATCAGAACCAATTTTACCGCTCCAGGTGAGAACAGAATTAATTAACTATATGTTTTTTAATAATTTTAAATCACCTAATACACAAGGGTTAATAATATTAACTGCTTTTATAATTTTCTTTTCTACTTTTTTAATGAAGTTTTTCATTTTAAAGGTATTGTTACTATCATTAAATGAGCAATTTGCTAAAAAAGAGGAGGAAGTGGAAGCTTCAATATCTCAACGGCGGCGATGGCGGACTTTTGGCAACTTGAAATTCCAAAGTAATAATTTAATAATTACTGTACTAATAGCGAATTCCCTGAGTTATAGTGCTATAACTCTTATTCTATTATTTAGTGCAAAATAGCAAGCTTTTACTTAAAAGGAAGATGAGTGATTAGTTAATTAGGTGGAAGGAGGAACATGAATACGCTACTTAAAGATGTATTTGGGATTTTTAAATTTGCGGAAGGGATTTATGCAGGAATTAGAAAAGTATTAGTTCCACCCAAAGCTTATTCTTGGCAGACATTTATTTATTTGAGTGTTTTTTCTTGGGTACTTTCATATTTAGCTACAGGCTATATCAAAGATATTATTGCCTTTTTCGGTTGGTTATTTTTAATTGCCGGCACAGCTTGGTATACAACTCAAGATCCTTTGAGAGTTCCTGGTACTTTTATGCCAGTTGGGGCAGTAATTACTGGATTCTTAGTGAGTGTTTTTGCTTTTGGAAATCAACAGGATGTAATTACACCAAGAACAATCGTTTTTTGGCCGACAATTTCAGCACTAATTACGGCAATACCAGAGTTTATTGAAGGAACTGACACCGACGCTAAAGCTAGAATTCCTAAGCCACAAGACCGCCAAAGAATTATAATTTTAGTTGCTAGTAGTATGCTACTAAGTTGCTGGATTCAGTTTTATTTTGTAATGGATCATTGGTTTCAACAATATCCTAGTCTGCAAGCAGATACTTTTAAACGTAGTACCGTTGTTGTCAGAACAGAAGAACGAGTAAAAATCCCGCAAAACGGTGTTGTAATTCTAGAAAGACTTCAACCAATAGTAGTAGAACAAATAAACCAAACACCTTGGTCAGAAGTAGAGAAATGGTTGCTTGAGGCAAAACAGCGAGTAGGAACTCTAGGTAGAGCAGTAATTCAAAAAAACCTGGGTAAATATGAAGAGAAGGATTTATGGCGCATTGAACCGCGTGTAGCTAATACTAAGTCTGGATATATATTAGATTTATTAAGTATTTGGATAGGGCCAAGTTCTAACCTACGAGGCTATTACTTGAAAAAATCTTGTCGAATTGAACCAGTTGCAGCAACTAGCAATTCAGGTAATAAGATTACAGTTGCAGAAATTGAATGCGATCGCGCCAGTAAATTAATTGCCGGATCGCCGCCTCCGCAGCAGTGAGAAGAGAGCAAAGAGCAGGGGAGGCAGGGGAGCAGAGGAGCAAGGGGAGAATAACTAATGACAAATGACAAATGACAAATGACTATTAACAGAATTTTTGTATTGGCAAAGAATGTATTTCAGGAAGTGATACGCGATCGCATCCTATATATTATTGGTTTTTATGCACTTATACTCGCTGCTGCCTTTCGCGTCCTTCCTGAATTTGCAGCTACGACTGAAGACAAGATGTTTTTAGACTTCGGGATGGCGGCGATGAATGCCATCGGGTTAATTGTGACGATATTTATTGGTACAGGACTAGTTAATAAAGAAATTGAAAAACGCACTATTTTGGTGTTAATTGCGAAACCTGTCAGTCGCAGCGAAATTATCGTCGGCAAATACTTAGGTTTATCCGCAGTAATAGCTGTACTTGTCGCCACGATGACGGTAATTTATCTGATATTTCTGCAATTTGCTAACATTCCTCATCCAACGGCGAGTATTTTAATTGCTGCAATTTTCTTAGTATTGCAGTTGTCATTAATCACCGCTATAGCTATTACCTTCGGTGTTTTTACTGCTTCTCTTCTAGCGACTGTTTTAACCTTTGCGGTATATTTAATCGGAAATATTACTCAAGATTTAGTCCAACTAGGCCGTTTGAGTCGTAACCCTGGTATAGAACTTCTCACTCAAGGTTTGTTTCTGATTTTGCCAGATTTATCTCGATTAGATTTAAAAAATGATGCCGTTTATGGTCTGCAAGCACTACCTGACACAACTGCACTGATTACAAATGCTGGCTATGGTTTACTTTATAGTGCCCTGTTATTAGCGATCGCTATTTTTATTTTCTCACAACGTGAATTTTAGTAATTGGGAATTGGGAATTGGGAATTGGGAATTGGAGCAAACATAAAGTTCTGCTCTCCTGACAAATAACAAATGACAAATGACAAATGACAAATGACTAATGACAAATGACTAATGACTAATGACTAATAAATAACTATCTGAGGTTGCTTAATTGTGCCATCAGGCATGATAGTATCCCGAAACCTCGCATAAATCAGGTTTGTCTCCCAAAGGTTTGCTTGGCTCAAGTTTGCCTTGGTTAAGTTTGCCCATGTCAGGTCTGCACCAGTTAGATTAGCCTCAGCTAAATTAGCTTCTAGTAATTTTGCTCCACATAACTTTGCTCCTGTGAGATTTGCTCTAACTAAGTTAGCTTCAATCAGTGATGCTTCAATTAATTTGGCTTCACTTAAGTCTGCTTCTCTCAAATCTACATCGCATAAAGAAGCACCCCAAAGATTACTACCTGTAAATTTCGCCCGCCATAAGAAAGTTCCGCACAAATTTGCTCGTGTCAAATCAGCATTAATCAAATTAGCTTCACACAAAGATGCTTCATACAAATTAGCATCGCATAAGCTAGCTTGCATCAAATTTGCACCACTTAAATTAGCACGAGTAAGAATACAGCCACACAAATTTGCGCGACTCAAATCTGCTCCTATAAAGTTAACACCAGTTAAGTTAATTCCTTTTAGGTCAATTCCACTCAAGTCACATCCACTGAAATCTCGGCGTTGAAAATACTTGTTTGTGATTTGACTTAATATAAATTCCTGCTTATCAGCATAATTTTTCATGGTATTCACCTCTGGGTGTAATTTATCTCAAAGGTCGAGTGTGATAGTTACCGTATATTGAGAGTACACCCCAAATGTAGATTAGCTCAGTCAATAATCAAAAATAAATTGACCAAAAATCGCTAATCACCTGAAAATGCGTTTTTTCAGTGGTTTTTAAAACAAAAAATGCTGACATAGGTCAGGAAACATTGATAAGGTAAGAGAATCTCCAGCTACAGAAAGAAAGCCCACCCATATTGGTGTACTAAGGTTGATAGCGAAGGCTAAAGTAAAAGCCATCATCCTGAGCGTTATTGCCGCGATCGCTCAAATCGATAAATGGAAATCCATAATCGAGCCGTAAAAACAGATTATCAATTCCCATTGCCTGATTCCATAATAATCCTAAGCCTGCACCCACCAAAAAAGTTTGATCGGGCAGCCGATTGGGATTATTAGACTGATTCCATACAGATCCCATATCCAGAAATGGCGCAAGTTGAATTATGGATAATCCAGATTCATTACGCTGGACTGTGAACCGATCTTCGATCGCTACACGAAATCCATTATCCCCTGAGCGGATATTTTGGCGATATCCCCTTACAGACTGTCCACCACCAATCACAAATTGCTGGGAGGGTAAAAGGCTATCTGGTGTTAGCTGTAAGTCTGCTTGGATAAGTAACAGATGATCGGCGCTAAGTTGCTGCACGCGCTGTATTTGACCCAACCAACTGAAAAAGCGACCATCGGGTATGGGGTCATTGTTGATAGTTGCATCTAATACGTCAATGCCAAAATTAAATTGCGATCGCAAAAACCAAGCTCCTTGAGGTTCGCGCTTGATATAATCTTGACCAAATTTAATTACACTGGTGCGGCTAACGCCATTGACATCAGGGCCAATACCAAAGGGGGTTGCCAGGTTTTCGAAGAGGAAGGTTTGACCATCTTGATAGGTAAATCCCAAAGATAGGGCAAATTCTTCTCTTGGCGATCGCATCAATGGTTGACGATAATTGATTTCATAAAGATCCTGGTTGGCGCGAATGCCAAAAGCATCAAAGGGTGCCTCAGTGATTTCGTTGCGATTAAATGCTGCTCTAATCTGCACTTTGCCATTCATGGCATTCACAGGAACTTGATAGCTAAAATCAAAGGCATCGGAACCACCAGAAAGGGTATGGTAATAGGAGCCTGCTAACTCATCTCCCATTCCAGTTAAATTGCGATCGCGCAGTTCAATACCTAATCTTTCCGCACCAATACTCGGAGGCGAATAATTATCTACACCCAAGCTACCAGTTAAAGGGTTAGCCTCTTCAACTCTGACAATGAGAACACTTTGACCAACCTTACCCGTTGGACGCAGACGTGCTTCTACATTTGTAAATAAGGGATCGAGTCGCAACAGCTTCAGTTGATCTTCGAGCTTACTAGTATTCAGAGGAGTGCCGGCACCTAATTGGATGCGACTACGAACATAAGATGGGTTTAATCGTCGCGTTCCTTCGATCTCAATCTCTGTCAAACGCCCTTCAATTACCCTAATTACCACAACACCATCGGCGGTACTAGGTTGCTGAATGTCTGGAACTGCTCTGGAATTTATATAGCCTTTATTTAAGTAAAGCTGGGTAATAGCATCTGCCGCTTGTCTGATTTCTTCTAAAGTTAAGTCCCGTTCTTCAAAGGGTTTGACAACTGGATTAAAGTCATTTTCATTAAAAACTGTGCTATCTACAACCTGGATTTTACGAACCCGAATTCGTTGTGGTGTTTCTGGTTGGGGATTTGGTTCGGCTTGATTGGGGCTATTTTCCGGGGTAGTTTCTGATGCTTGTACTATTTGTAACTCTGGCTGACTACTCTTTTGAGTCGAGTCTGGTGTCAATATATTCGCCGTAGCTCTAAGTCCATTTGCAGTTACAATCCAGACCGCAGGCAGAATTAGTAAGCCACACTGAAAACTGAAACTGTGCTTATTTAATCTAGTAGTTGCTAGAGTTTGCCAAGTGTTTAACTGATGAGAGAAACAGACAATGCTTTTCTGATTAGTTGTTTTCGGCTTAATACCAGTTTCTGTTTCTTTTCTCATTTATCCTCAGTGGGTGCCTTATTTAACAACTGGGCTGATCTTGATTTTTGAGTGTGCTATGGCTGTATGAATATTTCAATATCATATTTTTGACATTCAAATTTCAGAAGATTTGTAACTAAAACAATAATTAACAGCAATTTTTTCTAAGTGATAGCCCGTAGCATTATATTGTGGTAACAGGTAGAAAACTTGGGAATACTTCGATGCCACCACTGATCTCCATAGTCATCGTCAATTACAACCGGGAGTCTTACCTTGGGGTAGCGATCGCCAGCGTATTAGCGCAAACATGGCAAGACTTTGAGCTACTAATTTGGGATGATGGCTCTACAGATGGATCAGTGGCGATCGCAAACGCTTATGCTCAACAAGATAGGCGAGTGCGGGTAGTAGAAGCACAGCATCAAGGCGTTTCTGCGGCTTGTAAGATAGCGATCGCCCAAACTAGCGGCTGTTACATCGGTATCGTAGACAGTGATGATATCCTAGCCCCTACCGCCCTCGCCCAAACTGCTAAAGTACTTAATCGCTACTCGGATACAGGATTTGTTTATACCGATTACTTAAATATTGATGAAAAAGGTAAAGTCATCGGCTACGGTCATCGCTGTGATATTCCTTACTCCCCAGAGGGGCTGTTGGTAAACTTCATGACTTTCCACTTCCGCCTGATGCGCCGTTCAGTTTACGATCGGGTGGGAGGTGTGAACGCATCCTTTACAGGTGCTGCTTATGATTACGATTTGTGTCTCCGACTTTCAGAAGTAGCTCAAGTGCGCCGAGTTCAAGAGCCACTGTATTTGTACCGAAATCATTCTCAAAGCATCTCTGTTACTAGAAAAACAGAACAAATACTCTGGTCACAGAAGGCGATCGCTCAAGCACTTTGGCGACGCGGATTAGCAGAAAAGTTACAAATCGATGTGGAATTGCCCGAAAGTCGCTTCATCTTGCGGCGTAAAAAACCTCTATTAAACAAAATCGCCGCTTCAGTCCTGGCTATTTTACCTCTGGTGACAGTCACTAGTACGGCATTAGCCCAAACACAACAAATTGTCCCTGCTGCCGATGGGACAAACACAATTGTTACACCCAACGGTAATCGTCTTGATATCACTGGCGGTACAACTTCTGGAGATGGTGCTAACCTCTTTCACAGCTTTCAACAATTTGGAATTTCACCAGAACAAATCGCCAACTTTCAAGCTAGTCCGGCGCTGCAAAATATCCTTGGTCGAATTACAGGCGGGAATGCCTCGGTTATCAATGGCTTAATTCAGGTAACAGGTGGCAATGCTAACCTCTTCTTGATGAATCCAGCCGGATTTATATTTGGATCAAACGCCAGCTTAAATGTACCTGGTGCTTTCACGGTGACAACAGCCAATGGCATTGGTTTTGGCAGCAGTTGGTTCAATGCCATTGGTGTTAATGATTACGCTGCTTTAGTTGGCAACCCCAACGGATTTGCCTTTAGTATGAACCAGCCAGGAGCGATCGCAAATGCTGGAAATTTGGCAGTAGGTGTTGGGCAAAATTTGAATTTATTGGCTGGTACTGTAGTCAACACCGGGCAAGTTTCAGCACCGGGAGGGCAGATTTCTATCACATCCGTACCAGGGCAAAATTGGGTGCGTCTCAGTCAGCCAGGAAACTTGCTGAGTCTGGAAATTCAGCCCCTCGCCTCTAGTAACAATCAACCCAATAACTGGACAATTCCCATCGCCTCAATACCTGAATTGCTCACAGTTGGTAACACGGGGTTAACTGCCAATCCTGATGGGACTGTAAAGTTAACAGAATCTAATGTAACAATTCCCACAACACCAGGCACAACAATTGTTTCAGGCAAAGTGGATGTATCAAGTCAAATAGGCGGTACTGTAACTGCTTTGGGTAAAAAAGTTGCGCTGGTTGATGCCAATATTAATGCCTCTGGAACCAATGGCGGCGGTACTGTATTAATTGGCGGCGATTACCAAGGTAAGGGAACTTTACCCAATGCAGATCAAACTTATGTTAATTCCAACTCTGTCATTAATGCTGATAGCAATTTAAATGGAAACGGCGGACGGGTAATTGTTTGGGGTAACGATACAACTCAATATTTTGGTAACATTTCGGCACGTGGAGGAGCAAATTCTGGCAATGGTGGTTTTGTAGAAGTATCAGGCAAAAATTTCTTGACTTTCAACGGTTTGGTAGATACTTCAGCCGCCAATGGTAGCTTTGGCACTTTATTATTGGACCCCAGTACATTGACAATTATTGATGGTGGAGTAGGTAGTTTTGATGCCACAGCTGGCAATATTGCCTTTGGCGATGCAGATATTGGGGCTAACACCGTTTCTTGGGCTGCGATCGCAGCTTCGGGCACAAATATCAGCTTACAAGCTACAGGCAATATTACCATCAATGACATCACCGGAGCTACACCAACAGTAACTACCGATGGTGTTGCTACCTTAAACTTGGGCGGTGGTAGCTTCAGCCTAACCTCACAAAACGGTTCTGTAAACTTTGTTGACCCTACCAACACAATCCAGACAACCGGAGGAGCCATTAATATTTCAGGAGCCAGCTTATTACTGGGAAATCTAAACACAACTCGTAATTTCGCTAGAAGCGGGGATGTAACTTTGTCTGCGACGACTGGCAATATTAGTGCAGGTAACATTATTGCCAGTGGACAAGGCTATTCAGCAGGTAATGTTCAAGTCGTAAGTAGTAATGGTGGAATTACCCTAAATCAGATTAACACCAGTGATAGTAGTGGCAGTAGTGGTAATGGCATCCCAGGAACAGTGACTTTGACTGCGGCAGGAAATATCCTCACCGATACTATCGATTCCTTTTCCAGTAATGCCATTCGCTCAGGTACGGGTGGCGGTATAGTTGCAACAACTACAGCAGGTAGTATTACCACTGGGGCGATTAACTCGTCTGTATTCAAGTTGGCAGGTGTGGATTTTATTGGCACAGCTGGTGCAGTCACCTTAACTGCCACAGAGAATATCACCATCAATGGTGGTATTAATGCCTCAGCCAGCGCCACTGGAGTGGATGGTATTGCAAGGGTTACAGGTGGCAATGTTACTTTAAGAACTACTAATCCCTTTGGCAGCACAATTCGCTTTACCAACATCAACACACAGTCTATAGCAGACGATTTTGTTAATGGAAACACTGTTCAAGGTGGCAATGTGCAAGTGCTAACCAACGGACTAGTTCAAGGAATAGGGGTAGGTACTACCATCGCCACCGGCGGAATTTTCGATTCTGGAGGAGGATTAACCACTAGCATCGGCGGAGGTACTGTCACAATTCGACATGATGGTGGCCCAGGTAATGTGCCATTTATTGTGGGTGATGCGACGAGTACTAATGGTACAGCCGGAACAATTGATGTGGGAGGCGGTACAACTATCGCTTCGGGCAACTTTCCAGTATTGCCAACTGGTGGAAATGCGATCGGCACCCCAACCGGCATCACTATTACTTCCGTCAACACTCCGCCTGTATTAACGGCAAACTCATCGCTACCCAACACCCAGACCAATCAAGCTGTAACCTTGACATTCTCTAGTTTGGCTGCACTGGTCAACGATGCTAATAATGACATCACCTCCATCCAGGTTGATGTGGTGAATACAGGAAATCTGACTGTCAATGGCCTTCCCGTCATTCCTGGTGTCACTACCTTATCTAGCGGCGATACTTTGGTGTATACCCCTCCGACTGATGTAAATGGGTCACTAAATGCTTTTGTAATTAGTGCAAATGACCGCGTTTCGTCTTCTGCACCTGTACAGGTAGGAATCAACGTCAGTCAGATTCCTCCCACCATTCCTACCCCAATCCCTACCCCGACTTTTACCCCGAATCCTCCCCCTTGCTCATTCCAATGCACTCCAGGTAAACCGAATGTACCTGGCCCCAATAATCCTAAGATTGACAACCCTATTATTAATACCGATCCCACACCCGAAGATCAATTCACAGATGATTTTGCCGACCATTTAGGCATCCCCACTCCTAGAATCAAAACACTAGATGATGCCAAAGAAATTGCTCGCAAAATTGAAGAAGCGACTGGTGTTAAACCTGCATTTATTTACATCAGTTTTGTTCCTGTGGAGATAATACCAGAGAGAAATTTGGGCAAAGCTCAAAAATTTACTAAACAATTAAATACTCTAGCAGAGCAGAATAGCGACCAACTGGAAATAGTCGTAGTAACTGGAAAAGGCGACCCCATCCGCAAGCGCATTCCAGAAACGACCAGAGCCAAAGTTCTCCAAGTAGCTCAAGAATTTCGTGACCAAATAGTTAGTCCACAAAACCGTCGCCGCACCGGTTATTTGCGTCCATCTCAACAACTTTATCGCTGGATAATTGCACCACTAGAGGCAGATTTACGAGCAAGAGAAATCAATAATTTGGTTTTTCTACCAGATATTGGGTTACGTTCAACCCCAATGGCAGCACTTCATGATGGCAAGGGATTTCTAGTAGAAAAATATAGCATTGGCTTGATGCCCAGTATCAGCTTGACTAACACCCTTTATAAAGACATTAAAAAATCTCAAATTTTAGCGCTAGGGGTTTCTCAGAGTACACAAGGACAAGAGCCTTTACCAGCAGTTCCCCTGGAGTTATCAACACTGGTGTCTAAACTTTGGCAGGGCAAATTATTGTTAGACAAGCAAGCTACCTTAGAAAATCTCAAAACTATCCGCCGCCAACAACCTTTTGGGATTATTCACATGGCAACCCACGCCGATTTTGCCACAGGCGGTTTGAGTAATTCCTATATTCAACTGTGGGAAGACAAGTTACGCTTGAACCAATTACGACAGTTGCGTTTGAATGAACCCGAAGTTGAAATGCTGGTTCTGAGTGCTTGTAGAACAGCATTAGGAGATGAAGAGTCAGAGCTTGGATTTGCAGGTTTAGCAGTGCTGGCAGGCGTGAAAACTAGTGTTGCTAGTCTTTGGTCGGTTAATGATGCTGGTACAGCAGCCTTGATGACGAAATTTTATCAAAACTTGAGGACAGCTTCAATTAAGGCAGAAGCCCTCAGACAGGCTCAGGTAGCTATGGCCAAAGGGCAAATTTATGTTAAAAATGGTCAATTAGAAGGTTTGGGAGTATTGGGGAACTTGTCTTTACCTACTAATAGTGCTGATGAAGGGGAGCAATTACTTACCCATCCTTATTATTGGTCTGGATTCACAATGGTTGGCAATCCTTGGTAAAGTGGCAAGAAAAACTATACTCTCACCCTTGTGTCTGCCGATTTTGGTTTTGTCTATTAGGGATGAGCCACTATAAGCCACGGAGAATTTTGGGCAAAAATGCGATCGCTTAACAAAATTCTAAACGCAGACATAAGTGGCACAAAAACCAACATAAACCTCGTCTACCTTGAGAAGCGTAGTTTTGTAGGTTTGGTGCAGCGATCGCGTAACCCAACATAAATAAGGTGGTAATGTTGGGTTACGTTTCACTCCACCCAACCTACATAAATATATGGCGTTGCTGATTTCATGTATGAAAACGATTCTGCATGATATCAAAATCCTTGTAGAGACGTTGCATTGCAACGTCTCTACATCTGGATTCATACCGCAATCCAGCAACGCCAAATATATATTTTAAAAAACTTTAGGTTTCAACATAAGTAAGTTGGCACAATAAAACCAAACTATGTAAAGAGAAATGAACTAGGCTAAAATCCTTATGCCTATTGCCTATTGCCTATTGCCTATTGCCTATTGCCTTATCCCAACGACAATTATTTACGCTCACTTACTTAGATAACACGGAGATATGGAAGACGAGACAGGAGATTTCTCTTCGCTTCTCACAATCCCTGCGTCTTTTTTAACGGCGTTCTGTCCATTAAATTTTCTCATTTCCATTGGTGTTAAGCCTTTGAGTACGGTAAACCGTATTTGCTTGTTAGTTCCCAAAGATTAATTAAATTGTTAAGTTTAGTTACATAAATAAAAAAATGCTGCGACATTGCTAAACAGGAGAAATTATGAAAATAGGTAGTATCCTTAAGGATCTAAGACAAATTGAACAACTTTGCGATGCAACCTGGACATTGCATCACACAAGTCAAACTTTCTCAGAAATAAAACTTATTTAACATTATTTAACATTGCAATGAAAGCTACAGATCAATTGGTGCATTTTTTAGAGGAAGAGTTGGGTATTTCGGGTGGAGCAATTTCTCTTGCTTTGCGACATTGTGAGCAGACCCCCAACTTCCTGGCTATGACCCTCTGGCAGTATGGACTGGTAACGCTAGACCAGTTAGCCCAAATTTTTGATTGGTTGGAAACAGTATAAGCTAGCTGCTTGAATTATTTAGACTGGAAATATCTAATTTTTCCATAAAGTTACATTCTCAATAGTTTTCATTCTAAGGATTGGTAACAACATCTATGGCAATTAAAGAACAACCTAAATCACCTCGGTTTCGGATCATTGCTAATATCTTACTGGCAGTATCAGGGCTATTCCTGCTCTTAAATATATTTTTGCCTGGTTTATTTGCTTCTGGCCCTACTGGTGTTCCCTATAGTTTATTTATTCATCAAGTACAAGAAGGGGAAGTTAATCGCGTTTCTGTTGGTCAAAACCAGATTCTCTACGAACTAAAAACAGAAAATGCCGAGCCGGGCCCGGTGTTTGCAACTACACCAATTTTTGATTTAGAGTTACCCAAACTGCTAGAAGAAAAGGGAGTTGAGTTCGCTGCTACACCTCCACCCAAAAATACTTGGTTTACAACCCTCTTAAGTTGGGTGATTCCACCACTGATTTTTATTGGTATTTGGCAATTCTTTCTGTCACGTGGTGGCGGCGGTGGTCCTCAAGGTGCGCTTTCCATTGGTAAGAGCAAAGCTAAGGTTTATGTTGAAGGCGAATCAGCTAAAATCACCTTTGCAGATGTGGCTGGTGTAGAAGAAGCAAAAACTGAGTTAGTAGAAATTGTAGATTTCCTCAAGACCCCAGCACGGTTTACGCAAATTGGCGCTAGGATTCCCAAAGGTGTGTTGTTAGTTGGCCCTCCTGGTACTGGTAAGACACTTTTAGCGAAAGCCGTAGCCGGAGAAGCAGGTGTTCCATTCTTCAGTATCTCTGGTTCCGAGTTTGTGGAATTGTTCGTCGGCGTGGGTTCTTCCAGAGTGCGGGATTTGTTTGAGCAGGCTAAAAAACAGGCTCCCTGTATTGTATTCATTGATGAATTAGATGCGATCGGTAAGTCTCGTAGCAGTAACGGCTTCTACGGTGGTAACGATGAGCGAGAACAGACCCTCAACCAATTACTAACGGAGATGGACGGGTTTGCGGCTGGGGATGCAACGGTGATTGTCCTAGCAGCTACCAACCGCCCTGAAAGCCTTGACTCTGCATTGCTGCGTCCAGGCCGCTTTGACCGCCAAGTGTTAGTAGACCGTCCTGATTTATCTGGTCGGGAAGCAATTCTCAAGATTCACGCTCAAAAGGTAAAATTAGGAGATGATGTCAATTTAAAAGCGATCGCTACTCGTACTCCTGGTTTTGCTGGTGCAGATTTGGCAAACTTGGTAAATGAAGCCGCATTATTGGCTGCTCGTAATCTGCGTGAAAGTGTGGCTCAAGAAGACTTCGCCGAAGCAATTGAGCGGGTAGTCGCAGGTTTAGAGAAAAAGAGTCGCGTGATGAACGAGACTGAGAAAAAAATTGTTGCATACCATGAAGTTGGTCACGCAATGGTCGGGGCGCTAACCACAGGAAACGGTCGCGTAGAAAAGATTTCGATTATTCCTCGTGGGATGGCAGCTTTGGGCTACACTCTGCAATTACCAACTGAAGACCGCTTTTTGATGAATGAAGAGGAATTGCGGGGTCAGATTGCAACTCTATTAGGTGGACGTTCCGCCGAAGAGGTTGTGTTTAACAGTATTACCACAGGTGCTTCCAACGATTTGCAACGAGCAACTGACTTGGCAGAACGGATGGTAACATCTTATGGTATGAGCAAAGTCTTAGGGCCATTAGCTTACCAACAAGGACAACAATCGATGTTTTTGGGTAATGGTGGGGCTAATCCCAGACGTGCGGTGAGTGAAGACACATCCAAAGCCATTGATAGCGAAGTCAAGGAAATCGTGGAAACAGCCCACGAACAAGCCCTAGAGATTCTTAGACAGAATCGAGACTTGCTAGAAGCGATCGCAACTCAACTCTTAGAAACAGAAGTCATTGAAGGCGAAAAACTGCACGATTTGTTGAGTCAAGTTAAACCCGTAACTAATTCGTAATTCGTAATTCGTAATTCGTACATGGAGGGACGCAGAAGATAACTTTGCGTCCCTCTGCGTTAAACCTCTGCGTTCCTTTGCGTTTCAAAAATGCCACTTACTGCGATACAAACACCAGCTAGGAAAAATGCCAATGAACTCCCAGTTACACCAACAAAAGGTGTTATTGCTTGTAAGTTGGGAAAGATGACACCAAACAAACTCATGGCTAAAGCAAACCCACCAAAATACATCCCAATTCCTAATCCCGCCCAGCGCTGAGGTACTAGTTCTAAAGCAAAAGGAATTGCCCCATTGACAATTAAACTAAAGCTAGCAACGATTACCGCAATTATCGGAATTTGTGCGCCCACAGATATCATTATCAGTAACGAGGGAATGATTGCACAGATCCCACAAAGCATTGCTTGACGATTACCAATTTTGACGGCGAAGATTCCTGCTGGTATGCTGGCAATTGCGATCGCTAATCCAATCCACACCATAAGCACATCAACATTATCAGTATTCAGTTGGGCCTTTAGTACTTTACCCAAAACATCAAAGAGGAATCTAATACCCCACGCTACACCAAAACCAGTTCCTAAAATCAAAGCCAATTTTTGTAACGGCAACTTTACAACTTCTATTTGGTGTCTATCCACAGGTGCTTCTGGAGGATTGACTAATCGCAATACAGCGGCCGCCCCTAGCATGACGAAAGAACCGATCGCAAAGGTATAAACTGGCCCTAAGCTCAGGATAAACTTGTAGCTTATCGGTCTAAAAGCCCCAATTACACCACCTGCTAAAGTTACAACACTGACTGCTAAAGGTAACTGGGCTGGTGTAGAATACATCCCCAAGAGGCACATCGCTGGAGAACGAAATATTGTCATTGCTAATGCCCAGGCTACCAATGCTATAGGTAAGAGCGATCGCATCACGGTAGTAGGTGGAATCAAACTCACAACGCATGGTATGGCAATAAACAAAGCCGATGCCAAAATCATACCTACTGAGATGAAGGGGAACCGAGTCCCTACCCAGCGTCTAGCTTGGTCTGAAAGTCCACCCATCAATGGTTCTAGCACCGCACCAAAGGCATTTTCGACTAGCACCAAGACAACTGCCAGTGAAGCGGGAAAACCAAACTGAGTCAAAAGTTGTGGCAAATATATATTATAAATTAACCAGGTAAGGGTAATTGCTCCCTGCACCACTGCCAATACCCAAACTTGCACCCATAAAATATTGAAATGAGATTTTGAGGTAGTCAAGTCGCTTCGCTCCAATTAAAAATTAAAAATTATTAATTAAAAATTCTAAGACGCTCTCTATGAGACGCTGCGCGTAGTTTGCTTCTCCATTCGCGTAGCGTACCGTAGGGAAGGAGTACGTCGACTCCCTAACACTGCGTCATATATTATTGTTGGCTCTGTACCAAAATTAATTAAAAATTATTCTTTTTCTTAATTTTTAACTTTTAATTTTTAATTCCAAAAAAATCATCAGGAGATGAGGGAATGGGAGACTTAAACCGCAAACTCACTCCAATCGTGGTATTAAACAGAGCGGAGGCGTAGCAGTATTTCTCCTGCCTCCTGCCTCCTGCCTCTCTTGTTAATACTCTGGAACTGAAGGATCGACTTCTCGACTCCAAGCGGTAATTCCGCCTTTGACATTTGTGCCGACAATCCCGGCTTCCTTAAGAATAGCGAGGGCTTTTGCCGATCGCCCGCCCATCTTACAATGAGCGATTAAGCGGTGCCCGTTCAATATTTCCTTTACCTTCGCAACGCCATTGCCATTTTCAATGTCTGGTAAGGGCACTAACACCGAACCAGGAATCTTGGCAATTTCGTACTCATTAGGGTTGCGGACATCTAGCAGTACAAAATCCTTTGCACCGCTATCTAGTAATTCCTTCAAATCCTTAACAGTCATTTCTTGACTTTCCAACTGCTGTTTTGCCTCCTCTGCCTTAGCTTGCGGAATCCCACAGAATTCTTCGTAGTCTACTAGTTTTTCAATCACTGGGCGAATCGGGTTAGGACGCAGTTTCAACTCCCGAAATTTCATATCTAAGGCATTATATAGCAGCAATCGTCCACTTAGAGTATTGCCTTGTCCTAAAATGATTTTGACAGTTTCCGTTGCTTGGATTAAACCAATAATTCCTGGCAAAATACCGAGTACGCCACCTTCTGCACAAGAGGGAACCATTCCTGGTGGTGGTGGTTCTGGGAAAAGGTCACGATAATTTGGCCCACCTTGGTAGTTAAATACAGTAGCTTGCCCTTCAAAGCGTAAAATTGAGCCGTAGACGTTGGGCTTATTCAGCAATACGCAGGCATCGTTAACTAGATATCTAGTGGGGAAGTTATCAGTACCATCGACGACGATATCGTAAGGTTGCAGGATTTCTAGAGCGTTTTCGGAAGTCAGGCGAGTTTCGTATAAATCAACCTGACAATAGGGGTTAATCTCGTGAATGCGGTTTTTTGCCGATTCAATCTTGGGTTTACCTACCCAAGATGTCCCGTGGATGACTTGGCGTTGCAGATTGGAAGTATCAACAACATCGAAATCGACAATCCCAATGCGTCCAATACCCGCCGCCGCCAGATATAAAAGTAGTGGTGAACCTAGTCCACCTGTACCGATACACTGTACACTGGCGGCTTTCAGGCGCTTTTGTCCTTCTAGTCCTACTTCCGGTAAAATCAGGTGTCGGGAGTAGCGTTCGTAATCGTCTTTGGTCAACTGGATTTCGTCCAGATTGGGATTGAGCATAGCAGTTATGATCTGGGAGAGCGGAATATTAATCCTATCGAAAAACTGTATCTCTTATGGAGATAGGGAGTGGGGAAGATGAATTTTCTATCCGTGTTGGCGGCTAAAACCGCTACGAGTGACTGTCTTTGAACTAAGCCAGTTATTTTATATTCTTAATTGTCTCTGCTTGGAATTGATGACGATCGTCAAGGCTCCAGCTTTGAAGTTCTCCAGCTTTACCGTTTTGGACGGTAACTATTATATACGAGTATCCTTGCCAAGCATATAAGCGATCGCATTCTGAAGGGATAGCAGGATGATCTGGGTGGGAGTGAAAAATGCCGATGATGTTCAGTGAGCGATTACGGGCTTCCTTTTGGGTTTTTAGCATAACTTCGGGTGCGATCGCATATTGCCGTCTTTTACTTTCTGCTGTGCGTTCTCCTGAAAACTCAGCACTCGCTTCTGTATTCCAGGCATTTTCTGTTGGTATGACTTCAACTACAATTTTGCCCTCACTAGCCAAATAGCCTAAAATTATACCGCAACACTCCTCTGGATAGGCGCTTTCGGCATGGGCGCGGATAGTTTGCAAGTGTTCTGGGCTAAGTCGGATCATCTCTGCGTTTATAACTTTTTAATTTCTAGCTAGGGATTCTTGTTTGAATACAATACCTTACTAGTTACTGGTTTTGTTTTGAAGATAGCGATCGCTATCTTCAATATAAGTATTTTTTATTCATCTTTCGGGATGTTGGTGCTGCTTTGTGCATATTCTTAGACAAGAAAAATATAAAAGACATCTCCAGAAATTAAATATGCGTTATCCAGAATCCTTGTAGAGACGTAGCAGTGCTACGTCTCTACATTCATTTTCACTAGATGTCTAAAGAATATACTTTCTAAGTACTCTTGACGAACTCTGCAATCTCTATACGATTCCCGCCGGGATCGCGGAGGAAAAACCGCACGCATCCTGGTGGTGGTCGTTGATCGGGAATAATTTCTACCCCATACTCTTTTAGGTGTTTCTCAAAGGTGTTCAAGTCATCTACTTGGAAACAAAAATGTCTTCTAGATACTTGGTTATTGGCGTTATTCTCTCTACTAACGTGCAATTCAATGTTTCCCACCTGATACCAGGCTCCTGAATCGTTTTTGACCGCATCAGGTCTGGGAATTTCAGTCAATCCCAAAATTCTGCTGTAGAAAGATAGCATTGCATCCTCTACCTCAAGAGGATAAGTTGCCTGAATATGATGAACTGCTTTGAGCGCCATTTTCATTCTCCTGTTGGGATATCTCAGAATTTAGGGGACAGAAAAAAGTTATTCCCTATTCCCGGTAAGCTATTTCCTTCTTAAATAAGGACTTGCCTTTGGACATTGTTTGTGAAATACTACTCTATAAACTACGGTAAATCGGTAAAGTTTAAGTATTTTGTACAAAACTTACCACAAAACATTTCGTTCTCAAAGTAATTACAGGCTAATCCCTACGATGACAAACACAGAAATTCGCACCACTCAAGTTAAAGT
This sequence comes from Nostoc sp. LEGE 12450, assembly GCF_015206895.1. GTDB lineage: Bacteria > Cyanobacteriota > Cyanobacteriia > Cyanobacteriales > Nostocaceae > Nostoc. Next base: position 25,351 of record NZ_JADEXU010000006.1, read on the forward strand.
TCCTAACGGGGATTTGCAAATCGATGCTTACTTAGCGGAACCTGCACAAAAGGGAACCTTCCCAGCCGTTATCGTGATTCAGGAAATTTTTGGGGTTAACATTCACATTCGAGAAGTTGCTGAGAAATTTGCCAAAGAAGGCTATGTTGCAATCGCACCGACTTTATTTCAACGCACTGCTCCCGGTTTTGAGGGTGGATACACCCCTGAAGATGTCCAGCAAGGAAGAGGGTATAAGGAACAGACAACAGCCGAGGAAATATTGAGTGATATTAAGGCTGCGATCGCCTATTTAAGAACCTTACCAAATGTGCAAGGAGATGCGATCGGCTCCATTGGTTTCTGCTTTGGTGGTCACGTAGTTTATCTAGCTGCCACTTTACCAGATATTAAAGTTACAGCTTCCTTCTATGGTGGTGGTATTCCCAACTCAACTCCCGGTGGTGGAGAACCAACCATCACCCGCACTCCTGATATCAAAGGCCCCATTTACGCCTTCTTTGGACTTGACGATCAAGGAATCCCCTTAGAACAAACGGAGCAGATTGAGGCTGAATTGAAGAAAAATCAGATTCCCCATACTATATTTCGCTATTCTGGTGCAGGACATGGCTTTTTCTGCAACCATCGCTCTAGCTACAATGCCGAAGCTGCCGCCGATGCTTGGAAAAACGTTCAAAAACTTTTCCAAAAGAACCTTCAGCTTCAAAAAGTTTAAATCTTTGGGTTAAGGGTAATGTAATGTTTGAGGGTTTATGTGGTGTTCGCTTAACAATCTGAATAAAAAGGCCTATAAAAGGCTTTACCACACAAAACCGCCTCTCTTCGAATCGGAGATAAACTTGAACTTTAGTTCAAGTTTAGAAGAGTTTCATTGAACTTACATTAAGAGCAATACGCAGTAGAGGCGAACAGATGCCATAGGTGTTTAGCCTCGTTTCAGAATGCCCAACCAATAAGGAGTATTTCTAGCCTCTGGCTGGAAATGAAGTTTTAAAAGGGTTGGCATTTAAGTTGACACCAATGTACAGATGTTACCCTACTCAACATCGGTAACTATTAGCAAAATAAAAACAAAGTATCACGTCCATGATTACCGCCTTAAAACAGCCACGAGTTAATATTTTTCAGCGTTTTTCACTATTCCTATTACCTGGATTATTAACAATCTCAACCACCTTAATTAGTTGTTCAGTCACAACCCCAAATGCAGGGAATGAAACCACTGGCTTTAAAACTAAAACTGTCCGTATGGGATATCAAAGCTCTGGGGATCTGGTCAGACTTAAAGGATTGCTAGAAAAGCGTTTACAGCCTTTAGGTGTTTCCGTTGAATGGGCACAATTTGCCGCCGGTCCGCAACTGATGGAAGCGATGAATGTAGGTAGGGTTGATATTGGTTCTGTAGGTGAAACCCCACCGATATTTGCCCAAGCTGCTGGTACATCTTTAGTATATGTTGCTAGTAATAAACCCAGCACAGGTAAAGGAAGTGGAATTATCGTCCAAAATAATTCGTCAATTCGCACTTTAGCCGATCTCAAAGGTAAGAAAGTAGTTTTTCAAAAAGGTTCTGCTTCCCATTACTTATTAATCAAAGCTTTAGAAGAGGCTGGTTTGAAATATAGTGATATTCAAGCCATTAGCCTCCCTCCTTCAGAAGCCCGTGATGCTTTTATTCAAGGCAAAATAGATGCCTGGGTAACTTGGGATCCTTATTTAGCTGTAGCACAAAAAAAGGCAAATGCTCGTGTATTGAGAGATGCTAGTGGCATCTCTACTCAGGGTGGATATTACATGGCTGCGCGGAAATTTGCCACAGAAAATCCGAAATTAGTACGATTGGTTCTTGAAGAGATAGATAACACAGGTCAATGGGGTGAAAAAAACCGAGCAGAAGTTGTAAAGCTGACTATTCCTCATCTCAAAATTGATGAAGATATTTTAGCAACAATGATTGGAAGGCGAGCTTATGGCTTAAGACCCATTACGCCAGAAATCATGGAAAATCAACAGAAAATTGCAGATTTGTTTGCCACAGAAAAAGTGATTCCTAAACCAATCAATATCAAGGAAGCGATGCTGAGTAGCGAACAATATGCAGCCATCACACCAGAAACCATTAGTCAGAAGTAGTAAGCTGTTACGCAAATAAGATTGCACATCAACTGGTGAGGTTGTCAATTGTCCTTTGTCCTTTGTCCTTGGTAAACACTTTTGACAAATGACAAATGACTAATGACCGTCTACACGGAAAATATTGCAATATGTAGGCGCGTTAGCTTACCAAGAACGTCTGGTAAATCAGTTTAGCAAAGTTGCTAATCCTGTTAACTGACGATTTTCCGGCTAATGGCCTCTCCAATCTCCATTAATATCTCTTCCTCTTTGGAAGTGAATTTATAAGAAACCGACTTGGCAATGCCCAAGGTTCCATACAATCTGCCATTTAGCATAAGTGGCACTGTGATAGAGCCTTTTACCCTAGTTTCTTTTGCTGAGGGTTTGGCCACCCCCTGTTCGTCAATTTGCAGGTTGCAAATCTGTACGGGTTGCTTACGTTCGGCGGCGACACCAGCCATCCCTTTGCCGATAGGAATTACCGTCATTTTAGGCAACAGAAATTCTGGAATGCTTTGGTAAGCCTTTAGGTGCAATAACTGGCTTTCCCGATCTAGGGTATGGATAGTACCTGTAGAGCAGTCGAAAACGGTCAGGATTTCGACCAACAAACGATTCCAGTCGATGGCAGATTCCTCATCAGCCAGGGTATCAAAAATGGGTTTGATATCTGAAGTCATAAGTTTTAGGAGTGTCAAAGACTCTTTCCCGCACAATTCCTGAATTAAATCTGAAATTGAACCTCAAGTAGCAGCAAATGTCAAGCGATCATTCCCTTTTGAACGTTATCTGTGCCACTGCGAACCTCATGTATGCGTTCTTCGCCGAGATTTTCTGGGATAAATCCACCTGCTTGCATTTTCCATAATCTGTGATAAGCACCGCCAAGTGCCAGTAGTTGAGCGTGCGAACCATCTTCAATAATGCGACCTTTATCGAACACCAAAATCCGGTCTAGATGGACGATGGTAGATAGTCGATGAGCTACCACAATGACCGTTTTCCCATTCATTGCTAAGTCGAGGGTATCTTGGATCGCTTTTTCGGTGATTGAATCGAGGCTAGAGGTGGCTTCATCTAAAATCAGAATCGGCGCATCTTTGAGGATTACGCGAGCGATCGCAATGCGTTGTCTCTGCCCTCCAGATAACTTGACACCACGTTCGCCCACCAGAGAATTATAACTATCCTGACTTTGAATAATGAAATCGTGAGCATTAGCCTTTCGCGCCGCCTCAAACACTTCCTCATCGGTTGCATCCAAGCGTCCGTAACGAATATTTTCTAGCAAAGTGCGATGGAAGAGAGATGGATCTTGGGGAATCAAGCTGATCTGTGCGTGTAGGGCATCCTGAGTCATGTCTCGAATATCGACCCCATCAATGATAATCTGTCCAGATTGGGGATCGAACAAACGCAGAATTAGATTGACAAAGCTGGATTTTCCCGAACCAGAGAAACCTACTAATCCGACACGCTGTCCGGCTTGGATGGTGACAGAAAGGTTGTTGAAAACTTTCTTTTCATCAGAGTAATTGAAATTCACCCGGCGAAACTCAATCTTACCTTGGGTAATTGGGTGTGCGATCGCGCGATCGTGATCGACCAACTCGTGGGGTTGAACGATGGTAAACACACCATTGGCGACATTGCCGATATGTTCAAAAAATTCCAGAAAGCGACGGCTCAAATTTCGGGCTTCACTGATTATTAATAGCGACAGGCTGGTTGCGACAACGAAATCAGCAGTAGCGATCGTTCCTTGACTCCAAAGGGAGAGTGAGTAATACAAGGTGCTGATTTTCAGAATGGCTGCCGAGATGAACTGAAACCAGCGAATTCGTTCCGAGTACCAGTTGGATTTTCTCACCTGTTTGAGTTCGCGGCTTAATTGCTCATTCAAATAGCCTCGTTCAAAACCCAAACGAGCAAACAGTCGGCTGCTGGTGAGATTTGTTACTGTATCTACGATGATACCAGTTGTCTCACTTCTGGCGGCTGCGGCTTTCCGAGAGTAAATTCGGCAGCGAGTTGCCAGCCAGAACGAAATACTGATGAAAAGAACTGCCCACACACCCACTAGTGCAGCCAGGGGAGGATAGGCGCGATACAGTAACATCGTGGCGACAGTATACACAACAATTACTGGCATAAATTCAGTAATCAACATTTGCATCGTCTGAGTAACACCCAGAGAAGTTTCGCTAATTCGATGTGCCAATGCCCCAGAAAAACTGCTGCTCATGTAGCGATGCGAATGGTGTTGTAAGTAGGCATATAGCGATCGCACAATATGCTGGCGGTGGATTGGATGGAGGATAGTTTGCAAAAGTCCAGCCGAACGCCCGAATATCACTTCACCCACACTCAAGGCGATGAACAGCATCAGGGGTTGCCTCATGGCATCAAAAATGGGCTGGCTGTCGCCCGTTGATTTCGTCACACCCCGGATGATCTCACCAATAGCATAAGGCAACATAATGCCACAGGTTGCGTGTACCATCTCCAGGCTCACCATTAACACATACCACCAGCGAAACTGGTTAACAAAATATAAAATGAACCTGAATGGAGTTGATGGCAGGTTTGGTGCATCAGCAGCACGTTGAAAAGATTTGAATTGTCTGGTCTTTTTCGTCATAAAAGTCGCACTAGCATCATTTTGGCTGTTCTGCAAGATAAAAATGGACGACTATATAAGCCGTCCGGTGGTATTAGGGACTTCTGGCAGCACTGTTTAAAAACTTTTGCTGTTTGGTTGTAGCTGACTTACTTACTCGTTTAATTAATAAACTTTTGGACATTCAATTTGCACATTACCGAGAAGAAAAACTTTTTTTATGGACGGAGATTTTGCCCATCCAAGATTATGCAAATTACAAGCTTGATGTGTGTCTTTTTGCAAGACTTATAGCAGTTACCAAATAAAATAGGACATACATAAATAAATGAGAAAATTTCCAAAAAAATCAAGCTTTTCCCTGCTATACATCACTAAATCATAATTTCTGGCGGGGTGATTGCAGTATAGATATCAGGCGGGAGTAACGCATCTTGAATATTTATTTTCTTTGGGATTACACCCTCATCAAAAAATAAATCTGCCACACGTTGTTGTTCCTTTATCAGCGCCGGGCTAAGTCCTCTACGCCCGACAAAAGTACGACGAGACATTGCTATTTCCACCACATCTGGATCGAGCTTTTGTTCAGAGATCATCAATTTGGCAACTTCGCCTCGATTTGCTTCTGCCCACTTGTCGAGCTTATTAAGCTCCTCAATGATAATTTTTAGCAAACCAAGATTTTCTTCGGCAAACTTTCTGTCAGCAATATAGTAAGCACCAGGAGAATCTAGCCCAACAGAATCTTTGAGGACTCGAATTCGACCCATCTTTTGAGCGATCGCATAGTGTGGATCTCCTGTCATCCAAACTGGAATTTTACCTTCGAGGAAAGCAGCCCGTGCCTCGATTGTGGGAAGACTTCTGATTTTAATATCTTTGAGAGTCAAGCCGATAGATTGCAACGCTCTGATAATAAAGTAATGCGATGCCGAGCCTTTTTGAAAGTAAACTTCTTGGCCCTTAATATCCTCAAACTTCTGAAGGGGAGATTCCGGGGGAACGGCAATAACACTACTTGTCCCTGTCCTTCGGTTTCTTTGTGTACCGACTACATAAACAAGTTCTGACCCAGCCACTTGTGCAAAAATTGGTGGTGTTTCTCCCACAGATCCCACATCAACTTTTTTGGCAGCCATTCCTTCCATAAGTTGGGGCCCTTGGACAAATTGTGCCCATTCTACCTTAATCCCCAACGGTTCCAAGCGTTTCTCTAAAACTTTGCGATTTCTGAAGAGATCCCCCGCACTTTGATATCCCATACGGAGGACTTTCGTTTTTATCCCAAGGGAAGTTTCACTGGCATTAGTACTGTTTAGCAAAGAAGACTGTTGGCTTTGATCGCTACAACTTCCTAACAGATATGCCATAGAAAGTCCAGATAGCCCTGAAGTAGCAAAATGGAGAAAACGACGGCGTTTAATCCTAGCTATTTTATCCATAAGATATTTCTGATTTGAGTCATTAGTCATTAGTCATTAGTCATTAGTCATTGGTCATTGGTCATTTGTCATTTCCATAATTTCTAACGAAGAGAATCTCCCCTTCGGTATTCGGCAGTTATGTCGTCTAACTTTTGTTTCAAACTGTCGTCGAGTTTTAGTTCTACTGCTTTGAGGTTGTCAGCAAGTTGTTGTGGACGGCTAGCGCCAATGATTGGGGCGGTGATAATAGGATTAGATAAAACCCAAGCTACTGCTAGGGTGGTGAGCGACAATCCGGCGAGATCCGCGACTGTGCGTAATTCCTCTACAGTATTGAATTCGCGATCGTGCCAGTAGCGTTCTTGATAACGTTCTGCGGCAGCACCTAGCGTAAAACGTGTACCAGAGGTGGGACCTTGAGCGAGAATGTGTTTCCCAGTGAGCAAACCGCCCGCCAAGGGATTGTAGGAAATTACACCCAGTCCTTCTTCTTTGGTTAAGGGCAATAGTTCTCGCTCAATTTCGCGGAACAACAGGTTATAGCGAGGCTGAATTGAGATGAACTTAGTTAGATTGCGCGTCTCAGCACGACCCAAAGCGCGGGCGAGTCGGTAAGCTAAGAAGTTGGAAACCCCGATGTAGCGTACTTTGCCAGCACGAACTACCGCGTCCAGTGCTTCCAGGGTTTCATCGAGGGGAGTGAAAGCATCGTCGGAGTGCAATTGGTACAGGTCGATATAGTCGGTTCCCAAACGTCGTAGGGAAGCATCGATCGCATCTAGAATATGTTTGCGCGAAGCACCCTGATCCCAAGGTGCAGGGCCAACCCGGCCGACGCATTTGGTAGCTAAGATAAAATGTTCGCGTTTGCCTTTAAGCCAGCGCCCAACAATTTCTTCGGTACGCCCAGCAGTGGCAAGCCCGCCGCCAAGTGGATAAACATCGGCTGTATCCAAAAAGTTAATTCCGCCATCAGCTGCGGTGTCGAGAATGTCCCTAGAAGTTTCTTCGTCAGTCTGCAATCCAAAGGTCATGGTGCCGAGACAAAGGCGGGAAACAGTTAATCCAGTTTTACCGAGATTGATAGTTGGTAAGGTCACGTCGCTTCGCTCCGAATTCAAAATTCAAAATTTAAAATTAATAATTCCCATACTTCTCTACGAGAAGCTGCGCCCAAAGCGTAGCTATGCTCCAGGCTTTACGGCTACGCTCAGTAACCATAAATAAATTTAGGGGCTTGTATCCTTTTCTTTGTTGGTCATGGGGATTGAGAAAAATCTTCTTTTGTATCTCAGTCCCCAGTTCCTGAGCGCTGACTTTTGGGGCTTTTGCCTCAGACAACTACAGCAGTGTTGCGACGGCTCAGGGAAACTAGCCACTGTTGCAACTTCGGATCGCTGTATACCTCATCTGCAATGAAATGATCGCCTTCTGGCAACACTGTCAAATCGACTTTTCCGCCTACTTTGCGTAAGCGCTCAACAAAATGCTCTGTGTCCTCAATTGGCAGATTTTTGTCTTGTCCACCTTGAAATATCTGAACGGGAATGTCTTTGAGTGCAGCTAGTTCGTTTTCTGCTAATGTTTTAGGTACACGTCCAGATACAGGTACTAGACCTGCAAAGCGATCGGGATGTAAAGCCGCGATATGCCAGATACCGGCCGAGCCTAAGCTGAATCCGGCTAATATCATCCGCGCTGGATCAACGGGCTGGGAAGCAATCAGTTCATCAAGCAAAGCCAGCACGTCATCTGCTCGATCTGCCCAAGTTTGTTCAGCCTGAATCTGGGGTGCAGCGAAGACATAAGGTAATGAGTCGGATAAATCTACGAAACGAGGTAGACCCCATTTCAGTAGCACATTCAAATCTGTGCCGCGATCGCGTCCTCCATGTAAAAACAGTACTAAGGGTGCAGGTTGCTTGGCATTGTCAGAAACAGGTGAGAAAAGATAAGGCAAGAAACTATTGTAAGAGCGTTGTTCAACGGACATGGTTGTGACTCCTAATTAATTTGGGCATGGGGCATCCCTTCGGCTTCGCTCAGGGCAAGTGGGCATGGGGGATTGATTATTTATTCCTCATCTCCTCCCCACGCCCTCTTTTCGGCTTTTACGCTACCACTAGGTTTTTATCAACTTGTTTAAATTCGGTGTTACCTACTTTGGATTCGATCGCAGTACCCTTAAAGAAATCGGGGTTAGCTTGGGTGTAAAACTTGTAGGGATTAGCGAATACATAGGATTTGAAGTCGGCTTCGGAAATAACGCCTTCTTGAACCAAATCCCAGCTTTCAGCCAAGGGGGAAGTCAAGTCTGGTACATCCCAGTGACCAACATCGGAGGAATAGATGGCGTTGATTTTGACTCCCAGGGGATTGGCTTTGTCGTTGAATGCCGTAGCGATGGTGCGATCGTCAGATTCGGAACCAAAGAAGAAACTGTTCACCCAGCGATCGCGGATATCTTCAATTGTTTCAATCCCTGCTGCTGCAAAATCATCCAATTCGCTACCAATTGGCGCACGGCTATGACGGCTAAATGAAGCTCCCAGTACAGTCTTGGTCAATTCATCCTTATCGAGGGAATGCCCTTGAGTAACTTCTGCACCATAGCGTTCAAATATTTCGAATAGCTCATCGGCATTTGTCAATGCTGGATTGTAGTTTTCCAGTGCCTTGATATTGCGCTTCAAGAACCGATCTACCAAATGAATGTAGACACGCGCACCCCAATCTGCACCACCTTCCAGCATCGCTACACGCAATTGTGGAAAACGCTTGGTAACACCACCGAAGAACAACGCTTTCGCAAAGGCTTCCGAACCATCGGCGAAGTGACCAATATGGTTGTTCATATAGTTACTGATGGAGGAGCGTCCAGTCCAGCCCTGACTGCCGTAATGGGTGGTGACGGGTACACCTAATTCCACAACCTTTGCCCAGAAAGGATCGTAATCGTATTCACTATCTAGTCCATAGAAGTCAATATAAGAGGCATACTTGGCGATTTCGGGGAATTTATCGGCTGGATATTTATCAGCGATCGCTTTAATCGGCCGTTTCACTCCACCAGTGATATTAATCACTTTTAAGCCGAGTGTTTTTACTGCAAACTCTAGCTCCTCAATGCCTTCTTGGGGAGTAGTTAAGGGAATACCAGCTACAGGTGTCAGGCGATCGCTATATTTCCGGTAGATATCAGCATGATAATGATTAACCGCGCGTTGCAGTGCTTGACGGTTCTCTGGACTTGCTCCAGCCGGTGCTAGAACATTGTTCGGAAATAGCACCGAATAGTCTGACCCTTGCTCCGCCTGACGCTCATAGAGCAATTCGGGGAGGGTGTAAGTAGCTAGATCCAGCGTATTTTTAGTAACTCTTGCCCACCAAGGCGATCGGATTGTCCGGTTATATTGACGTTCTTCAGGGGTTTGTTGATACCAGTCTTTACCGTTGCTCTTGGAGTTAAGACGAGAAGCTTCTGTCTTACGTAACTCATCTACGAGTTTCACACCGCCGTACTTAGCGATGTAATCCTCAAACGCCGGTGTGAAATCATTGGTATGAACATCGGTATCGATTACCGGATAATCAAGGGTTGCTCTGATTGCGGCGGAGCGTGAGGTCTTTAATCGGCTATATTCAGTCATGTTTTTTCCTTTAAAAAATTACAAGGTTTTCCTAGTAGTCTGCCAACCCAAAAATGCTGCGTGATGGCTGGGGAAAGGGATTTGAAACCTTTCCCCCTTCCCCTTTACCCTTTACCCCGCCAAGTTCACTTGGCGAACTACTAGCAGCGTTGGATGCTGGTTAGTGTGTTAAAACTTACGCAAGAACTCTCTGAAACTCTTATTTCTCCGTGTCCTCTGCGTCCTCTGCGGTTCGATTTCCGATTCTGTAGGGCGGCGATCTACAGAAGGTGCGATTTAAAAGGTATGGCTTAAACATCTGCAAACAATTCATTTACGCCAATACAAGGCTCTTATCCACTTGTTTTGCAGCAAAACGATTGACCGGACGACGCAATCCCAAGTTTTCACGCAAGGTACTACCCTCGTATTCGGTACGGAACAATCCGCGTTTTTGCAAGATGGGAACGACTAAGTTAACGAATTCATCTAATCCTGTGGGGAGGATTGGCGGCATGATATTAAAGCCGTCTGCTGCACCGTTGTTGAACCATTCTTCTAACTGGTCGGCAATGGTTTCGGGTGTACCAAGTATGGTGCGATGTCCTCGTGCGGTGGCAAGAGAGAGATACAACTGACGCAGTGTGAGAGTGCCACGAGTCGCCAAATCTCTGACTAGTTTGAGACGACTCTTGTTAGTGTTGGTGTCGCTGGGCAGTTCAGGAGCCACATCATCTAGAGAATATTTCGACAGATCCACACCTTTGTAATAGTTCTTTAAAATTCCCCAGGCGACATCAGGATGAATCAAAGATTGCAGGAATTCGTACTTTTCTTGAGCTTCTGCTTCGGTACGGCCAATGATTGGGAAAGCACCGGGCATAATTTTTAGATCGTCTGGCGATCGCCCATATTGTGCTAATCTCCCTTTCACATCAGCATAAAATTCTTGGGCATCAGCTAGAGTTTGATTGGCGGTGAAAATCACTTCGGCGGTGCGTGCAGCTAAATCCCGTCCAGATTCCGAGGCTCCAGCCTGAACAATCACGGGGTAGCCTTGAGGGGGACGACCGACGTTTAAAGGCCCTTGGACAGAAAAATATTTGCCTTTATGGTTGAGTGTATGCAGTTTGTCTGGATCGAAATAGACACCAGATTCTTTGTCACGGATAAAAGCATCATCTTCCCAGCTATCCCACAGTCCTTTCACTACTTCCACAAACTCTTCAGCGCGTTCATAACGCTGGCTATGTTCTGGGTGATGCTCAAGTCCGAAATTACGAGCAGCGTTCTCATTGCCTGTGGTGACTACATTCCACCCTGCCCGGCCGTTACTCAAGTAGTCCAACGAGGCAAACTTCCGCGCCAAGGTGTAGGGTTCTTCATAAGTAGTCGAGGCGGTGGAAATGAAGCCGATATTTTTGGTAACAGAAGACAAGGCCGAGAAAAGAGTGACAGGCTCGAAATGGGCGATTTTACCGTTGCGATACTGAGTTTCTGGAGAGCCACCCCAGACTCCTGGGCTATCTGCCAAGAAAACTGCATCAAACAAGCCGCGTTCAGCAGTCTGGGTAATCTCCTTGTAATGCTCGAAATTCAATCCAGCATCTGCTTGTGCATCGGGGTGTCGCCAAGAGGAGACATGATGACCGGTGGCTTGAACGAATGCACCTAAACGAAACTTGCGTGTTGTATTCATAAGCTTTTTTCTTTTCTATAGTGTGATTGCTGATTTGCGTATTAATGGCTTTTCGTCTAACGTCAGTGTGCGATCGCTAATTTCTAATTGTTTGTAAAATCCTTATAACTACGTGGCAAGTGTCTGATAAGTAGACAGAACTGCTGACATCCACCCCAAAAATACTCAGATGGCAGATTTATAAAATCCTTTCCATACAAAGCTTTGGGCTAGCATTTACTGCTAACTCCACACTGAATGTAATAATGGAATGCTTTCAAAACAACTAAAATGTAGACTTTAGTTGCTCTACATGGAATGAAATAACCATGTAAGTCAGGTTAATACCACAGTAAAACTAGGGTTGCTGCTGCTTGGCGCTCGAATTACCATAAATTTATGTAGCAATCTTACTCCGCAAATAGAGTTTACACGATGCATACAAAAAAATATGTACTGATAAACACAATATCATGCAATACTAATTATTAGATTCTCTAATATTAAGTATTGCAAACTAATTGTTCACTATTTCAGATTAACTGTCTCGTTTGCGATCGCTTCCGGTGGGCGGGTACGCGATCGCAGCACACTTAAAAATAAGCGTCATTTTTGTAACATGAATTCACAGAGTACGCAACGTTAATACTTCTCAGATAAGACCAAAACACTTGTAGAGACGGCGATTTATCGCGTCTCAAAACCTATGAATGGTAAAAACCCGGCTTCTCTATCAAAACCGGGTTTTTAAGTAATTTTTAATTTATTTTTGAACAGTACAACAGGGCAATAAAGGCTTGTTTACAACTTCTTTAATCTCTACTGAATTCAACAAATCTTCCCAATATTTCTGAACTTCAGAATCGTTAGGACGCTGGCGGCGTAAATTAGCTAAAGTTCTGAGAGAATCTTCCCAAAATCCAGCAGTTGCAAATAGAACTGCACGATCCAAGTCTGTGTTTGGTTGGTTTAGCTGAAGAGAGAGGTTTTCATCTTGCGATCGCACTATTGTACCTTCTACATAAGAATCCTTATCGCGGTTGTTGGTATCACAAATCATTGAAAAAGTCCAACTATACTCTTTACCGATTTGTAGAGATGGCTGATTAGCAGGTACATTTACACTAACAATACCATTCTGCCCAACAGGTTTGAAAGTTCCTTTATACAATGGGTCGGAGCTATCATCATCCCGCAAAACAAATTCTAGTGCTTGCACTGTTGTAGAGGTTTGAGGAACATAGAAAAATAATGTGGGACGCTCTGCTGTGGTTCGTTGAGCTTCCTTATCTGTTGGTGTCAGGGGAATGATATTTTGTCCAGTTTGAAAGCAACTTCCTCGTGTTCCTGCTGACCTTACCCTACCAGGTCTACCCGGTACGAAGGCAATACGATTTCTACCACGCTGAATGTAACCTGTAACATTTCTAATTGCAGCAGTAGCATACCTATCTCCAGGACGTAGCCGTTCTGCTTGCTGAAAATATCCTAAAGCTTTTCGATAGTTTCTCCGTCTAGTTTCGTTATAGCCGAGTTGCATATATTGCGTGTAAGCAGATTTGGCTTGTGCCAGTTGGACAACCGACTCTGTTGCCAAAACCTGAGTAGTAATCGCAGATTCTAAGGGGAGAAATGCTAAAGCCGCAAGCAGATAGCTTGCCCAAAATCTATGTTTCATAATGTCCATTTCCACTTGTAGTACGTTGATTGGGTCTATATAATACAATACCCTAAGCTTGACAGTCGTAAGGCTTTATGTACCAGTTTGTAGAAATGCTGAGGTAGCCTTCCAATACGGTTCGGTTAAAGGGGAAAGGTTTTGAATACATCCTTTACCCTTTATCCGCAATCCCTTTCCCCAGAGCACAAGAAAAGTGAAAAATGCTTATCCGAACCGTATTGGGTAGCCTTCTACTTTTGCACAAGAAGATTCCCAACTTATTATTAGGACTCACGCAAAACTATACGGTGTAGAGGCAATTCATGTATTACCCCTACACCGTGTGTCTATTTCCTATCAAAGAATGATTAATAAAAACTTGAAACGACGTATTTATTATGCGTTATCAAGAACCCTTGTAGAGATGTAGCACTGCTACGTCTCTACATTATTTTTCATCAGATGTCTAATGAGGTACAGCTAATTGTGCATCAGCTACTTGGGCATTATCAGCAACGATTTGGCGGAATGAATCGCCTTCAATTGTTTCTTCTTCTATTAACAAATCTACTAAACGTTCCAAAACTATGCGGTTTTCTTCCAACAGTTCTTTTGCCTTGATATAAGAGTTGTTGACAATTTCACGCACCTGTGAATCAATCTTGGCGGCAATTTCTTCAGAATAGTCTGATTTATTCATCCAGTCGCGTCCTAAAAATACCTCTCCACTCTGATTTTCCAGAGACAATGGGCCTAATTCTGACATCCCGAAGCGTGTCACCATCTGCCGCGCCATCCCTGTCACCTGTTGCAAGTCATTGCTTGCACCTGTGGTAACTTCTGGCTTACCAAAAACGATTTCCTCGGCGGCGCGACCACCCAAAGTAGCAGTAATCCGGGATTTGAGTTGGGAACGGGAAACTAACCCCTGTTCTTCGTTTGGAGTAAACCAAGTTAATCCCAGTGCTTGCCCCCGTGGAATTAATGTAACTTTCTGCACAGGGTCATGGTCTTTGAGCAATGTGCCTACTAAAGCGTGTCCAACTTCATGATAAGCAATCAAGCGTTTGCTCTTGCTGTCTACTAAAGCAGTACCTTCCATACCTGCAACAACTCTATCCACAGCAGCATCAATTTCTAAAATGGTGACAGCTTCTTTGCGTCTCCGAGCAGTGAGAATAGCAGCTTCGTTGAGTAAATTGGCTAAGTCTGCGCCAGTAAATCCAGGAGTGCGGCGAGCGATCGCTTCTAATGATACGCTAGGGTCAATTTTCTTATTCCGCGCGTGGACTTTCAAAATTTCCAGTCGCCCTTTAAGATCGGGTGCATCCACCATCACTTGTCTGTCAAAGCGTCCTGGTCTGAGCAGCGCTGCATCTAAGACATCTGGGCGGTTAGTGGCAGCAATAATAATAATACCTGTGTTACCTTCAAAACCATCCATTTCGGTGAGGAGTTGGTTGAGGGTTTGTTCGCGCTCATCGTTACCGCCACCGATACCAGCACCCCGTTGTCTACCTACTGCGTCAATTTCATCGATAAATATTAGACATGGGGCATTTTCTTTAGCTTTCTTGAAGAGGTCGCGCACGCGAGATGCACCCACACCAACGAACATTTCCACGAATTCCGAACCGGAAATACTGAAAAATGGTACACCTGCTTCGCCTGCGATCGCTTTTGCTAGTAAAGTTTTACCAGTACCAGGAGGGCCAATTAACAGCACTCCTTTGGGAATCCGCGCACCTACAGCCGTAAATCTTTCTGGTTGTTTCAGGAAAGTAACAACTTCTTCAAGGTCTTCTTTAGCTTCTTCAACCCCGGCGACATCTTCAAATTTCACTCCGGTTTTGGCTTCCATTTGGAAACGCGCTTTGGATTTGCCGAAATTCATCGCTTGGCTAGAAGCATTTGTAGAGCGTCGGAGGAACAATAGCATTAAAGCTACCAGTGGCAAAATCCACATAAGATTAATCAACAGCCCAACAGCAGCTCGACTGTTAGCAGAGGAAACCTCGCCAAATTCAACATTCTTATCTTTGAGTATGTTAATTAACTCTGTGTTTTGCGCTAAAAGTCTCACCTGTTGCGGTGGCGTATTTTCCTTTTGCCCTTTGAGATAAACTCTGGCTAGCTGTTCGGTTTCGTCAAGCTCTACTTTTTGGACTTCTCCCGCCTTCGCTTTCTTGAGCAAATCACCATAGTTTAGAGAGGTACTAGAGCTACTAGAGGTACTCTCTGCTTTTTGTGCCAAGACGGGGGTACTCCCGAAAATTCCTGGTAACATAATCAAGCTAGCTGCGATGCCTACGGCGGGCAACGCTTTCGCACCAACCCAAGCAACGCGCTTTGATGACTGCCTTTTTACCAATGCTTTTTTTCCCAAATTTGTCATAATAATTACCCTTTGTCTGCTGGCACAAGTTGAGCTATGGTTTTATGCCTATTCTTCTACCAAAAATTGTAATAACTGGAAATTACACTCTTCTTATCTAGTCTAACTTCCACACAAAAGCATTCCCATGTTTCTCCGGTTATTACATAAATTTGAGCAACCTGGATAATTATTCTGGCTCCTAACTCCTAACTCTTTCATCCTCAAATTTTCCAGCAGATATTAATTTGACACATTCCGACACAAATCGCTAAGATAAACATAGTCATAACGATTCCGCTTTTTAAGAAATCTGGTGATAGTAGCTAGTTAATAATTTGTAGGTTAATTATGGTGAGAATTGTTGGTATTGGTGGTAGTTTAAGACCAAACTCCTATACGCAGCTTGCTTTACAAGTAGCAGTGCAAAGGGTAGAAGCCCTTGGTGCAGAGGTAGAAATTCTTGATTTAAGACAGTTGCAGTTACCGTTTTGCACAGGCGCAAAGGAGTATTTAGAGTACCCAGACGTTAAGCGGTTGCAGGATACTGTCAGTCAGTCAGATGGATTAATTTTAGCCACACCTGAGTATCACGGTGGGGTTAGTGGTGTCCTGAAAAATGCTCTAGATTTGATGAGCTTTGAGCAACTGTCTGATAAAGTGACAGGACTAATCAGCGTATTGGGCGGTCAGTCAAATAGTAACGCATTAAATGACCTACGGCTAATTGTCAGATGGGTGCATGGTTGGGTAATTCCAGAACAAATTGCGATCGGACAAGCTTGGGGTGCATTCAGTCCTGAAGGCAAGCTAGTAGATGAGAAGCTTTCTCAAAGATTCGATCAATTTGCTCAGAGTTTAGTTGATAACACTCGCAAGCTACGGGGCGTGAATTAGTTGTAGGGTGGGCAAAGCCGGACCCACCCTGATAAACTCAAAACTTAATGATGATGGTGGTGATGATGGTGATCTCCAGCGAGTTGGGGATTAACTGCCAAAGCTTGCTCTGACAACAACTCTGCAATATGATCATCAGCCCATTGGGCCACCATTGCCAAAAATTCTGGATGGTCATTAACACAAGCCATTTGCACGTAGTTCGTACCAGGATGCTGTTTCTCTAAAGCATGGATGATATGGTGTACATCCAATAGCGTTTCGTGGTTTTCTGTGGCAAAGCCAATTGGCATAAAAATTACCACTTTTGCACCCAACTGAATCAGGTTATTTGCAGCTTGTTCGGCGTTTGGCTGTGTCCAATCAATTAAGGGCGTGTCATGATTGAGCCAACCCACCGAGATTAACGGATAGCGATTAATCAACTTATCCCGAACTAAATCGTACATTGCTTCACTTTCGGCAATCCCAGAAGTAAAACCTTTAGCTTTATGGGGACAGCCATGATTCATTAGCACAATGCCGATTTGAGAAGGGAGATAAGCTCCGGCTAACTCAGCAATTTTCTCTTCAACCAGATGAGCCATCAAATCGATGTAAGCTGGTTCGTTGAAGAAAGAAGGAATGTAACGCTGTGCTTTAACCCAGTGTTCCTCGCCATCAGTCAACTCAACGAGAGCATTGTTCACTTGCTCGATCGCAATTCCACTGGTAAAGATAGAATCAACAACTAGCAATGGGTAGATTAGCAGTTTCTCGAAGCCTTGGTTTTTGATTTCTGCCAAGACTTGATTGGGTAGAAAAGGGGCGCAGAAGTTGAAAGCTTTGAAAACTTGAACTTTATCGCCCCATTTTTCTTGTAAATTCTTCTCAATCCCAGCTCGCTGCTGTTCAAAAATGGCATTGTGTGGGGAGATAAAATCGTGGTGTGTGTGTCCCCACTCATGGCGGTCAAATAGCGCCAAAAGCTTTGCCAGAGGGGGATAAATCCAGGTCGGTACTGGTGCGAACTTTGCTGTCAGTAGATTTAAAGCCTGTTCGTTATAGTTGGCGAAATCTTCGTAGCTTTCGACTTCGCCGTAGCCCATAAGCAGTACGGCTACACGGTCTTTACCTGATAGATGCTCGTGGGTGTGTTGTACTTTTTCCGGCGTGGCAACCACAATTAGTTCCTCAATATAACCAGAGTGCAGAGAAATATAAAATAAGGGAATAGCTTACACATGTCCCTTCCTTACTTGTAACTTATTATCCCATCCAGGGGGATAGGATAGGTGGGTAAATCAAGATAATACATCAAAAGACATACAAAACTTACGTGGGGCATTGGGCATCCCTTCCCTGCGGGAGGCTCAGGGCAAGTGGCATGAAAAATTATACAGTTCGGTTAAGCCAAGAGACGTGATAAATCGCCGTCAAAACGAAGGATTGATTATTGTAGAGACGGCGATTTATCGCGTCTTTGTGATTTAGAATTTTCATCAAAAAACCCTAACCCAACCGTAGAATTATCTTCCAATGCCGAATCAGAATAGACAAATGAGTATAATTATTTGCCCTGGAATTCATGAACCAGAGTTAACTGAAAGCTTTAGAGTAGGATTGTTAGATTTAGTTTCTAATGGCGCGATCGCTCCTCATACCGCAAATATACTGCTTTATCCAGGTAAAGATGTTTTGGTTCTATCAGCATTTCATATTTTGCAGTTTTTGCGCGTTAGCGTAGCTCACCGCAGGTATCGCTTGACCAACTCTTTAAAATCACCAATTATATTTATTAGCTTTAGTGCTGGCGTAGTTGGGGCAATAGGGGCAGCACATTTGTGGCAACTCTTAGGTGGTACTGTCAAAGCTTTTATTGCTATAGATGGATGGGGAGTACCACTACAGGGTAATTTTCCGATTCATCGGATGAGTCATGATTATTTCACGCATTGGAGTTCCTGTTTGCTAGGTTGTGGGCAAAATAACTTTTATGCACAACCAGCAGTTGATCATTTGTCTATGTGGCGATGTCTAACGGAAATCCCCTCTGAATCTACCTCCCAAGCTGTACAAGGCTGGTGGGTAGATTCATCCATTGAAATTTCTCCACCCAAAGGTTATCTGACAGCAGCTGAGTTTTTGCTTATGCTGTTAAAGCGCTATGAAGCAAATTAGTCCGGACAATAGAATTATGAGTTAGGAGTTAGGAGTGGGGAAGGGAAAAGGTTACAGGTGATAGCGTACAGGGGACAGTCAAGAAAAACTATACCCCATAGCCCATACCCCATAGCCCATACCCAATGCCCAATGTCCCATTCCCCATGTCCCATCTACCCAAAGCAAGAAAGTATCTAAATGTTTCCAACTGAACCAGCTGCTGTTAATAACGGGTTTGGCGCACTGCTAAAAAACCGTGGTTTTATGCTCCTGTGGATTGGGCAACTGGTGTCCCAGTTAGCAGATAAGGTTTTCTTCGTTTTGATGATTGCTCTGCTGGAGAACTATTCACCGCTTCCTGGCTTGGCACAAAACTCGATGTACTCAACTTTGATGCTGTCCTTTACAATACCAGCAATTTTGTTCGGCTCTGCTGGTGGTATCTTTGTTGACCGCTTGCCAAAAAAGCTAATTATGGTTGGCTCAGATGTTGTGCGGGGAATATTAACACTGTGTCTTCCCTTGTTACCAAGACAGTTTCTGATTCTATTAATCCTAACTTTTGCCATCTCTACGGTGACGCAATTTTTTGCACCAGCCGAGCAAGCAGCCATTCCCCTGTTGGTGAAGCGAGAGAATTTGTTAGCAGCCAATGCGCTGTTTACCAGCACGATGATGGGAGCTTTAATTGTTGGCTTTGCTATCGGAGAGCCAATTTTGAGTTTGGCGAAAAGCTGGATGGGAGAAGAATACGGTCAAGAGCTTGTGGTTGGTGGATTATACATATTGTCGGCTGCAATCATGCAACCGATTAAGTTTAAAGAACCCAAACGACTGAGGGAACATCGGGCATCAAATAACCCTTGGGCTGAATTCACTGAAAGCCTGCGCTATCTCAAGAAAAACCCTTTGATCTTGAACGCTATGCTGCAACTGACAACCTTATATTGTGTGTTTGCAGCCTTAACAGTGCTGACAATTCAATTAGCTGAGGAGTTTGGTTTAAAAGAAAAACAGTTTGGCTTTTTCTTGGCAGCAGCAGGGGTTGGTATGGTATTTGGTGCGGCGATTTTAGGTCACTGGGGTGATAAATTGCATCACAAACCCTTACCTTTAATTGGATTTTTGATGATGGCACTAGTTTTAGGGGTGTTCACTTTTACGCACAACTTATTACTGGCGCTAGGACTCTGTGCATTTTTGGGTATAGGTGCTGCCCTAATTGGCGTACCCATGCAAACTTTAATTCAACAGCAAACACCATCTACCATGCACGGGAAAGTATTTGGTTTTCAAAATCATGCCGTAAACATCGCTCTGGCGTTACCCCTAGCAATTACTGGGCCATTAACTGATGCTTTGGGCTTGCGAACTGTGCTTGTAGGAATGAGTGTTGTTGTTGTTGTTGTCGGTGTTTGGGCTTGGAAAAATACCCGCAATGTCTTGCAAGACGTAATTTAATTAATGTAGGCTAATAATCTATCTTTATATCTAATATAAAAATTAATCAGGTTTTCATTGAAGTTTTCAACTAAAATGAAATCTTAACTACAGAATTCAGCATTAACTTTAGCTATAGTCTGAGGTTTGACCGTGCGTTCACGAAGTGTCTCCGCAGGAGAATCGCTCTCCCAAATTAGTCTCCCACAAACTGAGAATCACAAACAGTCTCGTGCTTCTAGCCCGCCAGTCCTGCCCAAACGTGCATCTGGCGGTTTTGCTCTGCTTGACAGCCTTCATCGCCACGGCGTTGATTATATTTTTGGTTATCCTGGTGGGGCAATTCTACCAATTTATGACGACCTGTATAAAGTGGAAGCGACTGGTGCTATTAAGCACATTCTCGTGAGACACGAACAAGGTGCAGCCCACGCCGCAGACGGTTACGCCCGTGCAACTGGGAAGGTAGGAGTATGCTTTGGCACTTCTGGGCCAGGAGCAACTAACTTGGTGACAGGGATCGCCACCGCCTACATGGATTCAATCCCAATGATTGTGGTTACGGGGCAGGTAGCACGTCCGTCCATTGGTACAGATGCCTTTCAGGAAACCGATATTTACGGCATTACGCTACCCATCGTCAAGCACTCTTATGTAGTGCGTGACCCCAAAGATATGGCGCGAATTGTCGCCGAAGCTTTCCACATCGCTAGCACTGGGCGACCAGGACCAGTTCTGATTGATGTCCCCAAAGATGTAGCTTTAGAAGAATTTGACTATGTACCTGTAAAACCAGGTTCAGTGAAGTTGCGCGGTTATCGTCCCACGGTGAAGGGAAATCCCCGGCAAATTAACGCTGCAATTCAGTTGATTACTGAAAGTCGCCGTCCTCTACTGTATATCGGTGGTGGTGCGATCGCAGCTGGTGCCCATGAAGAAATTAAAGAACTAGCTGAATTATTCAACATCCCTGTCACCACCACCTTAATGGGGATCGGTGGCTTTGACGAACATCATCCCCTAGCTTTGGGAATGTTGGGGATGCACGGCACTGCTTACGCTAACTTTGCTGTAAGTGATTGCGACTTGCTGATTTGTGTCGGCGCTAGATTTGACGATCGCGTTACAGGCAAATTAGACGAATTCGCCTCCCGCGCTAAAGTCATTCACATCGACATCGATCCCGCAGAAGTCGGCAAAAATCGCGTTCCCGAAGTGCCCATCGTCGGCGATGTGCGGAACGTCTTAGTAGACTTGTTGCGTCGCTGCAAAGAAACAGGCGTTAAGGCTACACCTAATCAAAACCAAGAGTGGTTAAATTTAGTTAATCGTTGGCGCGAAGAGTATCCTCTAATAGTGCCGCATCATGCCGACAGCATTTCACCCCAAGAAGTGATTGTAGAAGTTAGTAGCCAAGCACCCCACGCTTTCTACACCACAGATGTAGGACAACATCAAATGTGGGCAGCACAATTCCTCAAAAACGGCCCAAGACGCTGGATTTCTAGCGCGGGTTTAGGAACAATGGGTTTTGGCTTACCTGCCGCAATGGGCGCTAAAGTGGCGTTTCCTGATGAAGAAGTCATTTGTATCAGTGGCGATGCCAGTTTCCAAATGTGTTTGCAGGAATTGGGAACACTCGCACAGTATGGAATAAATGTCAAGACAATAATTATCAATAACGGCTGGCAAGGAATGGTGCGCCAGTGGCAGCAAGCCTTTTATGGTGAGCGTTACTCATGCTCCAACATGGAAGTAGGGATGCCAGACGTAGAGTTATTGGCACAAGCTTATGGCATTAAGGGTATGGTAATCAGCGATCGCAGTCAATTAAAAGATGCGATCGCCGAAATGCTGGCACACAAAGGGCCAGTAATCTTAAATGTCCACGTCACCAGAGACGAAAACTGCTATCCAATGGTAGTCCCTGGTAAGAGCAACGCTCAAATGGTCGGCTTGCAGAAGCGATCGCCCAAAGCAGCAGCGGAACCAGTTTATTGTAGTAACTGCAATGCCAAAAATGCTCCTAACCACAACTTCTGCGCTGAGTGTGGGACGAAGCTGTAACGCTTTTTGAGAATTAAATAGTTTTTATACGCAGAGGGATGTCTCTCTGCGTATTTTTTATGAAGAAATATTTATATCAATGTATTTTTCTCCATTCTTTTGGGAATCCTAAATTCTAGGAAGCATTTTACTTCCTGAAATATCACGTAACTTTTAGAGGATAATTATGTCTAAACGCAAGTTGCCCAAAGGCCGTAGTGTTAGTTCAGTTGCTTTAGAACCAGAAGTTGCGATCGCAATCCTTGGACTATTTTCCGCAGCCGCCGATGGTGAAGGTATTTCTTCAACAGAAGAATATGCTTTAAGTGAATTTCTGAGTCGGGTTGACTTATTTGAAGATTACTCTGAAGAAGACTTTGAAGAATTGACCGAAAAAGTTGTCAGCTTGATTGAAGAAGAAGAACCAGAAGATTTAATCGCTCAGTCCATCGAATCCTTACCGAATAGAGGTTATCGGGAAGCTGCATATATCACAGCTATCTTAGTGGTGGGGATTGATGAGGAAGTACCCGAAGCGGAACAAGATTATATCTCTGAGCTTCAGGAAGCCTTAAAGATTTCAGACGAGCGGGCACAAGAACTGATAGACGCAGTGTTCGGGGAAGATGAAGAAGAGGAAGAGGAGTAATCCTTTTTCAATTACAGCCTCAAGCATCTACTATCGTTAATTTGGGGTTGCTAATTTAGAGTAAAAAATAATTTTGTTTAAGTTGAGTTGTTCAGATTCCTGACTTCATAAAGAAGTTGGGAATCTTGTACTTTATCAAAATTAATCCCATAGACCACTAATTAGAAATTGGTACATTTTTAAATGCGGCTGTATCTGGCACAAAAATGTCCAAGTTATTAACACCATCGGGAACTCTTAGCCAGATATAAGCATCTGCGGAGGCTTGTGGGCGTACTTGAAACAAAGAAACGCTTCCTGTTGAGCGATTGAGAGCAACTCCTTTGTAGGTTACGCTAGTCTCAGCATTACGGGCTGTTGTACTAGCCACCGATATAATATCACCAACAACTCCGTCTGTGGCAAGGCGACGAATCCGCATTTGCAAATTTACCACATCACGGTTTCCAGTTTCTGGATCTTTAATTCGCTTTGCTGAAAGTAACTCAACTTCTGCCTTTTTGCCAAAAGCAGGCTGCACAAATTGACCAGGGCTAATTGTTGAAGTTGTAGTACTGGCTGGGGATGGTGAGGCTGTTGCTTGTGGAGAAGTTGTAGCTGTAGGGCTTGGCACTTGACTGGGAATGGTGTTGCTGACTGTATTACTAGCATTTAGTGTCTGCCGCAACGTGAAAACTTCATAAGCTACATAGCCGCTACATCCCAAAGCCAAAGTAGAGAGTAATACAGCTACACCAGATAAAAATGTACTCACACTGTTGCCTCGATTTCGTATTTCTGTAGTATGTGCAGGTTGACTTACGTTTCTATTTTGTAGTCCCATAAATTATGTTTGTGCGTAGGCGCAGCCCGTCGTAGACATCGGCCACCTATGAAACATGTGAACATCTTCCCTATACTAGTTAAGTAACTTTACTGAGCCAATTCTTCTCTCTCCGGAAAGAAGTTGTTGGCAAACTAAAAATATCTATCTTTGGGATAAGAAAAATTGGTGAGACTTAAGACTTTCAACCAACCACTGGGTGTTTTGTTAATATTCTTGACTAGCCAGATAGGATTTAGTTCTATTGCGAAAGCACAAACCCAAGTCGCGCCAACAACCAGTACAAAATCAATTTGCTCTACCCAACTGGGAACAGCTATAGATGCTGTAATCAATCGTCCCTTATTTAGTCGGGTGCGCTGGGGAATTTTAGTGCAACCCCTATCAAGTGGGCAAACTCTTTATAGTCGGGATGCTCAGAAATATTTTACTCCTGCGTCTAATCTCAAATTGCTGACAACAGCAGCTGCATTGCAGCAATTGGGTGCTAATTTTCGGATTCGTACCTCTATTTATCAGAATGGCAATGGTGTTTTACGTGTTGTCGGTAGGGGAGATCCCAGCTTAAGTGATACTCAACTGCAAACATTAGCACAGCAGCTAAAACAGAAAGGTATTACTCAAATTCAGAGGTTGATAGCTGATGATAGTTATATTCAAGGAGATATTGTTAACCCCACCTGGCAATGGGAAGATGTGCAGTCAGACTATGGCGCACCAGTCAGCAGCTTTATTCTCAATCAAAATATTTTTAGCTTAAAACTTGTACCGCAGGCTGTAGGTAAATCCTTACAAGTAGTGTGGATTGATCCTGGCGAGGCGAAACAGTGGCGGACAATTAATCAGTCAATAACGGTTGCCCAAAATCAACCAACTTACGTCAATATTACCCGCGAATTATCAGGAACAGCATTACGAATTCAAGGACAACTAACAACAAATTCTGAACCGTCTTTAATAGATTTGCCTGTAATTGACCCTAATTATTATTTCTTACGACGCTTCCGTGCTGCTTTGGCAACAGAAAAAATTCCTTTGGGACAAACATTAGTGGTAACTGGTGGTGTTCATCAAGAGGAAATAGCTTTTGTAGAGTCACCACCTTTATCTGAATTATTAATGGAAACTCTTCAGAATAGTAATAATCTATATGCTGAGGCACTATTGAGAGCATTAGCTGGGGAAAAACCCAGAGTGAAAACTAAAACTAGCATTGATGTTGGTTTAGAAGCTGTCAAAGCAAGTTTAACTCAATTGGGAGTTGATCCAGCAAATTACATTTTAGTAGATGGTTCGGGTTTATCACGTCGGAACTTAGCCACACCAGAAGCTTTTGTACAAACTTTGCGAGGGATGGCAAGAACACCAGCAGGATATGTGTATCGCGCATCTTTACCCGTAGCAGGTAAAATTGGAACCTTAAAAGGGCGCTTTCAAAACACATCTGCTGAGGGCATTGTGCAAGCAAAAACAGGTACATTAACGGGTGTAGTTTCTCTATCTGGATATATAAATTCGCCTAAATATGAGCCATTAGTTTTTAGTATTATCGTTAATCAATCGGATCAACCTGCAACGGCTGTGCGGCAAATAATTGATGAAGTTGTTGTGTTGTTAACGCAGTTGCAGCGTTGTTAAAAAATGTTTAGAGATGCAAAAGTTTGTATCTCTATATTTGCTGACTCTGGTAAATAATTGCAGCGATCGCAGTATCAAACGATCAGAGATTGATTCTGCCATAACTCATTGACAATAAAGCCCTAGACTCCGAGCTTTTACTTGGATTCAAACATAAAGACAATAATTTTTAATAGTTTAGCGCAATTATAGTCTACTTCATAATGGCAATTAGATCAGTAATACCTGCAAAAAATATGTGGTATAAATACAAAAATGTTGGATATTACGTATTTTTCCTGATTACACTGCTTTTAAATATGACTACGATAGAGCGCATAACAATATGATATGTCTTCAATTATGCGGCGTATTATTATTCAACTCAAATAGATAAACGCCTTAGTAAACTCCGACATAAAAACGTAATTATACAATAAAAATTTGTAGCTTTATTGTTCATTACTTTAATGGAGAATAATTTTGTATGCCAATTTTAAGGTGCAAAAAATTAGTAAAAATTAACAAAGTTAAAAAGCTAGAAGTAACTCTTAATAAATAGGACTTACGCAAGTGTCACAAAAAATCAGATTTGTAGTTTGTAGTAAGGGCTTTAGCCCTTATTTTCAGGACTAAAGTCTTCTCTGCGAGACGCTGCGCGAACACTACGAACTGAAAATAATATGCCAGTTGCGTAAGTCCTAATAAAGACTAATACGAATAGCTACCTAATCAAATAGTTAAAAATATTCGCAGTTTAAACATATTCAAAATCATCACATGGTAATCAACCTACAAAAAGGGCAACGTATCTCACTTTCTAAAGAAGCACCTGGGCTTACAAAGCTGATGTGTGGGCTAGGGTGGGATATAGCAAAACGTTCTGGTGGCAGTTTTTTTGGGGCTTTCGGTAATACTCAAAACTGCGACTTAGATGCTTCTGTAATCTGTTTAGATAAAAATGACAAAATAACAGATATCGGTAACGTTCTTTACTTTGGAAATTTATTGCACAAATCAGGAGCTATTACCCATTTGGGTGATAATCTTACAGGTGCAGGTACAGGTGATGACGAGCAAATTATTGTAGATTTAGCTCGACTACCAAAAGAAATTGTCAAACTAGTTTTTACGGTTAATATTTACGACTGTATTGCTCGTAAGCAAGAATTTGCACAGGTACAAAATGCCTTTGTGCGTTTAGTCAATACATCTAACAATCAAGAACTGGCCAAATATCATTTATCTGGTTCTGAATACAAAGGAATGACCGGGATGATCATGGCTGAAATTTACAATCACAATAACGAGTGGAAAATGGCAGCTATTGGTAACGGCATTAATGTTAATGGTTTGCAGGGACTTATGAAAGTCTATGCTTAACTACTTATTGAGTTACCCAACTCAATAACAACTCTGCACAAAATTCGTTTTGAAAAAATAGGGAGTAATTATGTCAATAAACCTCAGCAAAGGCGAAAGAATCAATCTTTCAAAAGAAGCACCAAGCTTAAAAAATGCTGGTATTGGTTTAGGATGGGATATCAACGTTACAGATACAGGTACAGTTTTTGACCTTGATGCTTCTATCTTTATGTTAGGTGCTAACGGAAAAATTCCTAATGAAAAATACTTTGTTTTCTATAACAACTCCCAATCACCAGATGGTTCTGTAAAACATGAAGGAGACAGCAGAACTGGAGAAGGGCTTGGAGACGATGAAACAATTCAAATTGATTTGGGCAAAGTTGATGCTTCGGTTCAAGAAATAGTTTTTGTCGTTACCATTCATGAAGCAGATCAAAGAAAGCAAAATTTTGGACAAGTCAGAAACTCATTTATCAGAATTTATGACAACGCCACAGAAAAACAAATTGCTAAGTATGAATTAGATGAAGATGCTTCCGCAGAAACTGCAATTGAATTTGGTAAGCTTTATCGAAAAGATGGGGAATGGAGATTCCAAGCTGTCGGTGCTGGTTATAAATCAGGGCTACAAAGTTTTGTAGAACGATATGCTGCTTAGTAGCTATCTCAAAAAGTAATAAGTAAAAAGGGGGTAAGAGTCATGAATACCTCCTTTTTTTGTATAAGTTAATTCACAAAAACTAAATTTATAGGATGTATATGAAATGGAAATTGAATTAAGCAAAGGTGGTAGATTTAATCTTTCTAAAGAAGCTCCTAATTTAAAGAAAGTAGCTATTGGCTTGGGTTGGCAAACAAATCAAGCTGGACAAAATTATGATATTGATGCTTCCGTATTTATGTTAGACGCGAATGCCAAAATACCCGATGAGAAATACTTTATTTTCTACAATAACCTGCAATCACTAGATGGTTCTTTAAAACACTCAGGAGATAATAGAACTGGAGAAGGTAACGGAGATGACGAGACAATTTATGTTGATTTGGAAAAAGTAAATCCAGCTATTCAGGAAATAGTTTTTGTTGTCACTATTCATGAAGGGCAAGAAAAAAATCAAAATTTTAGCCAAATAAAAAATGCCTTTATCAAGATTTACAATCACGAAAGTAAAAACTCTCTGGCTCGGTATAACTTAAGAGAGGCTTTTTCTCAAGAGACATCTTTGGAATTTGGACGTTTGTATAAAAAGGACAATGAATGGAGATTTCAAGCAGTAGGAGAAGGCTATAGTTCTGGGTTACAAAGTTTTGTAGATAAATATATTGGAGAAACTAAACAAGAAAAAAGTCAAGAATATCCGATCGTACAAAGTGAGAAAAAAACTTATAAAAATCAAGAAAATATAATATTAGATAAAAAGCTTGAACGTGAAGCACCACATATTTTTAATCTTGCTAAAAAAGCAGATATATCACTTCAGAAAGTAAATCTTACCAATCATAAAGCTAAGGTTGTGCTTTGCCTTGATATTTCTGGTTCAATGAGTTCGCTCTATTGCACAGGTAAAATCCAGAGGTTCGCTGAAAAAATCCTTGCTTTAGGATGTCGTTTTGATGAAAATGCCTCTATTGATATATTTCTATTCGGAGTTGAAACCCATAATGTAGGTGCAATGACTATTGAAAATTTTAAAAGCTTTATTCCCAATCTATTAAAACAGTATCCACTCGAAGGTGGTACTTACTATGGTAAAGCTATCAATATGATTAGAAAAGTTTATTTTCCTATATCTAAAAAAGAGAGCCAAAAAAATACTACGCCCTTAAGTCAACCAGTTTATATCATGTTTGTTACAGATGGAGCAACATCTGACGAGCCAGAAACAGAACAGTATCTTAAAGAGTCTTCTTATGAACCTATTTTTTGGCAATTTATGGCTATTGGCAAATCACGTAAGGATGCTAAGGGTAAAGGCATTTTAGGCTGGTTATCTCAAGCAAAGACAAGTGATTTTACCTTCTTAGAACGATTGGATGAAATGAGCGATCGCTATGTTGATAATTCAGATTTCTTTAGTTTAGAAGATCCAGAAACTATAGCAGATCAAGAACTTTATGATTTACTGATGAATGAATATCCTAACTGGCTAAAACTAGCTAAAACAAAGAATTTATTACAATAAAAACTCCTGATTATAAAATAAATGTCTCTTTACGAAAACTCAATCACAATCATTGACAGTTTACGGTTTTAATCTGTGGCAATGTCAAGAGTTCTAAGTCCCATGATTACTAAATCTCGTTCAACGCTGTCAATTTCGGCAACTTTAGGTAAATGTCCCCAAGGTTGAAAACCAAATGTTTTAAAAAGGTTTAAACTAGGCTGATTGTGGGCAAAAATGAAGCCTAATAGGGTATTTAAACCCAAAGTATGGCTTTCGCTAATTGCTTGTGCTAATAGTTGTCGTCCCAAACCACAGCGATGAAATTGAGGGGCTATATAAATACTTATTTCGGCAGTCGTATTATAGGCGGGCCGCCCATAAAAGGATTGGAAACTAAGCCATCCAGCAATTATTCCCTCCACTTCGATTACCCAAAGCGGGCGTTGTGAAGGCGATCGCGCCTTAAACCAAAGAAGGCGACTTTCTACAGATATTGGCTCTAAATCAGCAGTTGCCATGCGGCTAGGAATTGCAGCATTATAAATTGCCACAATTGCAGGTAAGTCAGTTTCAGTCGCATGGCGAATAGTCATTGGTAGCGTCTCGGAAAAATCTTGAGAAAATATTCAAAAATAATACAGCGTTACGCAAGCCGTAACACACTCTTGCATCTTAGAAGAAGTGGTAGCTCTGCTTGGATAGTAGCCGCAGTTCTCAACCGAGAAATAAGACATTATCGGTATATATCTGATGAACTATCGCTTAACCTTTCTGAGTTTTCGACATATTTCTCTAGATAGTTTGGCATCAAACAAGATATTTTATTTTTATTTCGGATATTTCGTTTATGTAGTGTGTATTATAAGATAGTGAATAGAAGTGACGGCGTAACGCCCCAAAACACAGGAGGAAGTAAGTAACCACGATGTCTAAGCATAGCGTGCTTTCAGAGTCTGTAATATCTCCACAGTTAGAAGCTCAATCTATCGAACTGGAGCGCATACTGAGCGTTAAAGGTTCTCAGGCAAAACTGGTAGGGGCTAACGGAGAAAAAATTACCATTCCTGAACCGATTTATCAAGTACTACTTCAAGTTGTCCACGCAATGGCATCAGGTAAGGCTATATCTATAATTCCTCAACAACAGGAATTGACGACACAACAAGCGGCCGAATATCTGAACGTATCACGTCCTTACCTGATCAAGTTATTAGAACAGGGTGACATTCATTACATTAAGGTGGGTTCGCATCGCCGGGTTCGTTTTGATGATTTAATGAAATATAAACAACATCGGGACACTAAGCGGCGAGAAGGTTTGAAGGAATTCACTCAATTTCTGCAAGATGAGGGGTTCTATGATGAGGAGAGTAGCAAATTAGACTAACAAGATGCTTTCTTTCTCTGTTGTTCTGGACTCCTGCGTTATCTACCCCATGCCTCTGTGTGATACCTTATTCCGTGCTGCCGAAGCAGAACTTTACGAAATTCATTTTTCACAAGAAATTCTAGAAGGTGCTACTCGCAATCTTGTAAAGAAGGGAAAGATGACAGATGCCAAGGCTGCACGCTTTCAACAAATGCTCAAGATACATTTTCCTGAAGCAATAGTGGAAGTACCAGAACATCTAGTTGCATCAATGACAAATCATCCAGGTGATTACCATGTTGTCGCTGCTGCTATAGTTGCGAAGGCAAAAGTAATTGTTACTGCTGATTTAGATGACTTTCCAGCAGAAGCTTTAAAGCCTTGGGATATTGAGGCTTGGCATCCAGATGATTTTTTGGTTTATCTTAATGACCAATTCCCAGGAAAAATGATTCAAGTAATTCGGCAGCAATCAGAGGATCTCAAAAACCCTCCGATGACCATTGTTGAATTGCTGGATAAGTTAGAAAAAAATAATGTTACAAAATTTGCTGGTAGTATTTGCTTCCATGAATATTCTGATGTAATCGTGCAAATTGCCAAAACAACTTTGAAGAGTAAATTTGCAAGAATAGCACCAGAGGGTGGTCGATACTTTGAGGGTGAACGGTATCGACTCTGGCAGAATCGGGGAATTTTAACAATTACTGCCAAGGACAACCGAGGGGAAATCCTGCGAGTTGAGAATGGAAAAATTCAGGGAAGTCTTTTATCAGAGGACATTAAGGCATTCCAAATATTTGAACAAAGTTTAGAAACAGAACTAGAACAAGCTAAAACACAAAAATCTCAAACCTGATAGCTTAAAGTTCACCACTAATGTTACATCTAGTATCGTTGAGTGGGGAAAAAACAGCGTGAAAGCACAGGTATTTAGAGGCGTTAATCAACTGTCTTACGAAGATATCCCAGTCCCAACTGTGGAACCAGATGAAGTGCTGGTACAGGTGCGGGTTGTGGGGTTGTGTCAGTCAGATATTAAGAAAATTCGTTATCCACTGTATGAACCGCCGCGTATTTTTGGACATGAAACTGCCGGCACGATCGCAGCAATAGGCAATAATGTCAAAGGTTGGCAAGTTGGACAACGGGTAGCCGTGATGCACCACATCCCTTGTATGCGTTGCGCCTACTGCCTAAATGATAATTTCTCTATGTGCGATGTTTACAAAAACATCTCCACAACCGCAGGCTTTAACGCCAGTGGTGGCGGTTTTGCCGATTATGTCAAGGTTCCTGGACATATTGTGGAAAATGGTGGGTTAATTTCCATCCCGGATAATATTAGTTTTGAAGAAGCAAGTTTTGTAGAACCAACTAACTGCTGCTTGAAGGCAGTGAGAAAAGCTCAAATTGCTCCAGGACAAACTGTGTTAGTTACTGGTGCTGGGCCAATTGGGTTAATGTTCATTATGTTGGTGAAGTATTTCGGAGCAAAAGCGATCGCTACTGATTTACTACCCTCTAGAATTGATAAAGCTTTGAGTGTCGGTGCAGAGGCGGCTTTTGATGCTCGCGATCCCGATTTGCCTGCCAAAATCTCTGCCTTAACTGGTGGACTAGGTGTTGATGTTACTTTGCTGGCTGTACCCAGTGAAAAAGCCTTCTTTCAAGCACTTGATAGTACCCGCAAAGGCGGTAAAATCTTATTTTTCGCTGAATTTCCTGATGAGGTGGAAATTCCCATCAACCCAAATATCCTCTACCGTCGAGAAATTGACTTGATCGGCAGTTATAGCTCATCTTATCGGCTTCAGAGTTTATCAGCCGATATTGTGTTTAATCAGCGAATTGATGTAAAAGCTTTGATTAGCGATCGCTATCCATTAAAAGATTTATCAGCAGCTGTTGAGCAAGCGATCGCACCCACACCGGATACTTATAAAATCTTAATTTATCCGTAAAAGGAAGATTAGGGAGATAGGAGAGTGTTAAAACTAGAAGTTTAAAGTTCTGTCTGAGATTCAGCTACGAAGCTAAAAGGTTCAACGATGAAGCTCAAAGGTTCAACGATGAAGCTCAAAGGTTCAACGATGAAGCTCAAAGGTTCAACGGTGAAGCTAAAAGGTTCAACGATGGAGCTAAAAGGTTCAACGGTGAAGCTCAAAGGTTCAACGATGGAGCTAAAAGGTTCAACGATGAAGCTCAAAGGTTCAACGGCGAAGCTCAAAGGTTCAACGGCGAAGCTCAAAGGTTCAAAGTTCACCCTTAAAAACTCAAGTTTCATCCTCATTTCTCTCACTTTCCTCTTGTCCCTAACAACATGCTTATTACCCTACTTTTCGTCGCTCTACTGGCTTTCTACGTCGCCTGGAATCTCGGAGCAAACGATGTCGCTAACGCGATGGGAACCTCTGTAGGTTCCAAAGCTGTCACCCTCAAACAAGCGATAATTATCGCTGGGGTATTAGAGTTTACGGGTGCTGTGTTGTTTGGACATGAGGTAACGGAAACTCTCGCAACGAAAATTGCTAATCCCGCCTTATTCGCAGCTACACCCCAAATATTAGTTACTGGGATGGTAACGGTACTAATTTCCTGTGGTGTGTGGTTGCAAATTGCCACATCACGCGGTTTACCTGTATCCTCTTCTCATGCCGTTGTTGGTGCGATCGCAGGATTTAGTTGGGTAGCTTTAGGAGTAGGTGCAATTGATTGGGCATCAATTGGCTTAATTAGCATTGGCTGGGTTTTAACGCCGTTAATTAGTGGTGCGATCGCTGCTTTATTTTATAGTCAAATCAAGCACTGGATTTTAGATCAACCCAATCAAGTAGTCCAGTTACAAGAATGGATTCCCTGGTTGAGTACTGCGCTGCTAGGTGTATTCGGCGTGATTGTATTACCATCGCTGACTGAACCGCTAACCAATTTTGTAATTGAGCAAGTTGGTTTTACAATCCCTTCTCATGACATCCCGCTTTTAACGGGTGCAGTAGCAGCTGTTGGACTCACAATCATTAGTTGGCGACAATTGGGAGATAAGAGAGACAAGGGAGAAATACTTCCAAATCCTGTAGAAAGATTATTCGCCCGATTCCAACTACTAAGTGCTTGCTTTGTCGCCTTTGCTCACGGTTCTAATGATGTGGGAAATGCGATCGCTCCTTTAGCTGCGATCGTTTACATCAATCGCACTGGTAGCGTACCTACTGATGGTATAACTATCCCGCTTTGGATTTTAATCCTTGGTGGTGCTGGTATTGTTGGTGGTTTAGCTGTCTGGGGAAAAAAAGTCATTGCCACCATTGGCGAAAACATCATTGCCTTGCAACCTAGTAGTGGATTTTGTGCTGAACTGGCTACTGCTACCACCATCCTCATCGCTTCTCGGCTAGGTTTACCAGTCTCCACATCCCACGCTCTCGTCGGCGGTGTAGTTGGTATTGGACTAGTGCAAAATATTAAGTCGATTAAGTTCCAAACACTAAAAGGTATTGCTGCTGCATGGCTAATTACAATCCCTGTGAGTGCTTTACTTAGCGCTGCTATTTTTAGCATCGCTCGAATTTTATTCCGCTAAGAATTATTAATATTTCCCTAACTTTTTCATCTACTAAATCTACTCAAAGTAGAACATAGACTGCAACAACAGCAAAAAAGCGTGTTTTTGCACAATTGCTGCTCATTCATTAGAATGTTGTGCAGGGGATAGCGTAACTTTGAATTTCCACAGAAAGATACTTTAATCTCCATTTAGAGATATAAACTGTCACAGAAGTTACATTCCACAGAAATTTACAACTAGTTTCGCAAGGCAGATAACTTTCTGCCTAAGCACACGCATCTACAAGTCTTTGACAATTACTATTGGTAGCAAAACAATAAATATTTATTTGGAGTGAGATTTATTTAAAAGTAAAAATCTCATTGGCAAATATTATATTGATGTACATGAAACTGATCAAAAATAAAAAAGGTGTAATTTCAAGCTAGTTACAGCCATACGACAATCTAAAATCGTTCGACTGAGGAAAACCGGAGTCCAAAATCGAATGGCTAAATACTTAATCAATGCTGAAAAAATACTGATTATTAAGCAGCAAGGTACATTTGGTGCTTTGCCAAGTTGTGTTCAGTATGACAGAATTACGTTGAAATGCGGAAGTGCTGTTAAAATTTTTAATTTATCTGACAAAATACAGGAAATTAGGATGAGCGCCAATAAAGCGTACCGGAAGCAGCTTTATCGTCAAGGTGTTAGAGGTTAGAAGCTAATGGGGCGATTCGAGAAGCAACCAGAAAACCCAAGAGTCAGAGGCGAGCTATCTAGAGCAGCAGAAAATGCTCTTTGGGCTGTAGTTGAAGACTTAGAAAATCTTCAGCAGAATGTCCTCAGAGCGTTGCAGGAAGATGTAAAGCGACTTCAGTCAGAAAAAAATCGGTTATCCGATGAGATTCAAGGCTTGGTAGAGGAAAAAGAGCATTTACAACAAGTGCGCCAAATCACCGAACAGCAAGTCTTAATTCGTCAACTGGCAGAAGTTCTGGCAAAACATATATCTTCACAACTGCAATCCTCTCTGGCAAATTTAGCTAACCAAAGCATAGAGGGTAAGTCTTACGAACAAGCTGCGCTGAAGTCCGCTGAAGTGAGCAGCAATGTAGTAGGTGAAATCAATGAAAAAGTCGAACACATGTTTGACAGCCTGGATGACACCGTTACTGTTACTTTTAACTCGCTGCAACAGGAGCTAAAAAACTATCAAAGTAATCTTTCCCAACAGTTGTCACGGATGTATAGCCAGCAACAGCAAGGGGAAACGATTTTGGCGGAGTTTGTTAACCGCCTGCATGGAGAACTAGAAAAAACTATAGAAGAAACTTCACGTAAACCAGCAGCAGGTACGCCTACTGTTTTACAGTTTACTGAGCCAGAAAAAAACAATTCTTCTGAGCCATCCCCGCCAACCTTTAGCGAAGTAGTAAAAAATTCCTCTGAGCCAATTTCCGCGATCCCGAATCAATTTTTAGAAGAAAGAGAAACCACATTAGAGCCTCCCGTTGTTAGAGAAAACACCGCGAACACAATTTCTGTCTCCATCAAAGACTTGTTGGAAAGAGAAATAACATCAGAGCCTCCCATTGTTAGAGAAAGCGCTGCGAACCCGATTTCTGTCCCTAACAATGACTTGTCGGAAAGAGAAATAACATCAGAGCCTCCCATTGTTAGAGAAAACACTGCGAACCCGATTTCTGTCCCTATCAAAGACTTGTCGGAAAGAGAAACGACATCAGAGCCTACTACTCCTGTAGTTCCGCCATCGCAGGAAAACGCTGCTGAACCTCTTTCTGTCCTCAATAAGGATTTGTCAGAAAGCGAAACAACATCAGAGCCTCCTATTGTATCTGTGCCAAAGCCGGAAGCAATACAACCTCCACCTTTACGAAGAAGAAACGCTACTGAACCAAATTCTGTGATCCGCAGAGTGTCGCAGAGCAAACCGAAATCACCACCTTCGACTGCGCTAGAGCCGCAACCGGAAGCAAAACCCTCTGAATCGCGATCGCCTAATTCTTCCGGCTTTTCGCAGTTGCAAGTCGGTTTCTTGTTGATTGTCTTATCAGCAGTGATATCGTCGCTTTACAACATAGCCATCAAGGTTATTTTCCATGAAGGTTCCCAAATTTTTGGAGTAGTAGATGTAGAACGCCTGCTACCGCCGACTTTGGGCAATACTCTGTTGATTTTGACGCTCCGGTTTATGGTAGTAGTACCACTGATGGTATTGCTATCCCCCATGTTGCATCCAACACTATGGCAAGATTTAGAAAACTTGGCTGCTTCAGTGCGAGGAAATCCCACAGCTGCTAATACAGCTACCAAGCGGATTTTGCTATTGTCGGTTGTGAGTGGGTGCTTTTTGTTCTTGTCTCAGGTGCTAATCTACATTGCGATCGCTCAAGTCACAACTGGAATGGCGATCGCACTGTTCTTTATCTATCCGATGGTTAGTGGGTTATTGTCGTGGTTTCTGTTCCGCGATCGCCCCACCACATTCCGCTTCGGTGCGATCGCTGCCATTTGCTGCGGTGAATTGTTAGTTTTAGGAGGTTCTCCCAACACCAGTATGGGTAATCCTTCACTAGGAGGCAGCACCGCCCTTCTTTCGGGCGTAGCTTTTGCTGCCTACATAATTCTGACACGGGTATGTGCTAGCAAACTGCATCCCGTCACTTTTACCTTAATTAACTTCGTTACCATGTTGTTGTTGAGTTTTATCTGCTTGATGTTACCTTTACCAAGCAATTGGAACTTGATAGTTTTTGACTCATCTAAAATGCTAGAACTGGTTTTAAGCGCATTTATCTTGGGTGTGCTGACTCTTGCTGGCTATTTGCTGAACAATGTTGGTATCAGTAAATTAGGTGCTTCGCGATCGGCGATTATCGGTGGTAGCATCCCAGTTTTAACGGTGATTTTTGCTGGGTTAATCATTCAAGAAAATTTAGAGATTGTGCAAATTCTGGGAGTGTTGTTAGTAACCTTTGGCGCGGCGGCTTTCAGCCTAGAAACGATGCGAAATCAGGCTAAACCCTCCAGTAACACGAATTAAATGGTGAGTTTAATCAGTTTGGGTGTAATGGGTGCTAGTTTACCTTCTATCACTTTCACCATCAATCCTGACGCTAATCTGCCCAAGATCCCCGAATTCTAAAAGAATTCGGGGATCTTAAGTTTTCACGGATAATTTCGGACTCCCGGATAGGTGCAGAGAATACTTAATACAATACGCTTGGGTTAAGGCTAAAAACTAAAACTGGCGTAGTGGTTCATGTCATTAATTTTGACAAGAAGATAAATTCTTCAATTTCTCTTCTTTCCTTCTTCCTTCTCTGCAAGACGCTGCGCGATCGCGGTTCGTTATCTTATCTCTCAAATTGAATGGGACAGACCGGTAGGTTGGGTTGAGGAACGGAACCCAACATTATCAAGGCTTTGTTGGGTAACGCTTACACTCAACCCAACCCATGAATCCGGGGATTAGGTATGTATTCCATGCAATTGAGAACCACTCTAGTTGAGCGAAGAGTAATCAAAATAACTTGACTTGTAATATATTTTTAGCAATTTAGCCTGATACAGATAGGGAAAACACGTATATATAAGCAGTACGAGTAGTACTGACTCAAGCAATTGAGCGCAAGTACTTGCTCAAACAGGAAATTTGCAAGGAGTGAAGACCATTGCAGCATATTTTGGATCTAGAAGATGAAAAAGTAGTAGAAGGGTTGAGAGTAACCCGTTTTTTAAGGTACATGAATACATGGAGCGATCGCGCCCGTAAAGCAGCTAGTCCCTTGATCCTACTAAAAGCCCTGCGAGTAAGGCAGAATTCAAAATGCCTCGTTTGTATGTTTTTGAGGTTGACGAGATGGTATCTTTATTAATGCTTTTGTGTGTTCGTCAACTTAGTCTGCGTAGGCGTAGCCCACCGTAGGTATCGCCTAGATACTTAGATAAAGATACTTGTATCGTAGTCGGCTGCGGATTCTCGTCTTTTTTTAGTAACACGCTATCTACGCAATTACAGTCTCTCAAGTATATAAAACAGTGCTGTCAAAATATACTTTCAAGTAGCCGATGAATTAGTTAAATCATGGAATTTTAAAATTCTTTCATGAAAAAAATATAATTCCATTGAAAAACAATCTCTAAATAATCATCAGATGGAATCCAATATGTTTTATTATATATATGCCTATTAACTAATTTTTCGTTGATTAACACGAGCAAAAAAGCCTCATGGCTATGCGATTCAGTCTGAATCAATCGCAGATTTCTGTGTCAAATCATCAACACAAAAGATAAATCAGACTTAGTTTTAAGAGTCAAAACAGAAATATCATCAAACCTTGATTTAGTCAGAATATAAAATATTTAAATACTCATAATTTATAAGCTTTAAAATACATAATTTTATTCCAAAAGCAAAAAAAAATGGTATGATAAAAAGCGATATTTGAAAGAACAATAGGTGCTTTGAAATTGGAATTAATTGATCTACTTGATGTCTACTATCTTCTCTCAAGCCAACGGCTCATAGTGCCGAGACATCACAGGAGGTTGTGAACGAAATGATAGTTCCCAACGAGCCGTTTGGCTCAACCTCTGAATGTTGCTACACCTGGTAAGCGGTTGCTTCTGAGATTACTCCCAACGATTTCCGACCACCTGTGTACTAAAAATAATTCACCAAAGCTGAATATAAACCATCTTTTTCGAGTAACAAATACCCTAGATAAACCGCGCAAACTAGTTTTTACTCCGAGTCGGCATAGTGCCATAATTAGGTATAAGCAGTTTGATCTTGTTGCTCTTGAAAGATGAGAATAATCCCACAGAAGTTAAAAGCTTTGTAGATTATTTGCAACACAGTTAACTTTTGGGAAGTAAACCGCCGTCAAGCTGGACTTAGTGATATCTATAATTTTCCAGTCAGATGCAGAGACAGTTATGGTAACAACGACTAAATCTGCCTGTGTACTAGAAAATATGCGAAAATGGTAGTTTGCACTACCGCCGATTTCATGGTTATCGCATACTAATATAGTCTGAAGTGAAAAATCGGCTTCAGCCAGGTGTATACTACCTTATTCTCAATCGATTAAAAACTCTGTAAACGTGCTATTCAATTGTCTGTAATATGAGTAACGACATAGATCTGATCAAACGTCTTGACCCCAGTGCGATGGATCAGATCATGCTTTATCTGGCTTTTAGTGCCATGCGGACGAGTGGGCACAGGCATGGGGCATTTTTAGACGCAGCCGCAACAGCAGCAAAGTGTGCAATTTACATGACCTATCTAGAGCAGGGACAAAACCTGCGAATGACAGGGCATCTGCACCACTTAGAGCCGAAACGAGTAAAAATTATTGTAGAAGAAGTCAGACAGGCGCTAACAGAAGGCAAACTGTTAAAAATGTTGGGTTCTCAAGAACCTCGCTATTTGATTCAATTGCCTTACGTCTGGCTAGAAAAGTATCCTTGGCAACCGGGGCGATCGCGCGTACCTGGTACAAGTCTGACAAGTGAAGAAAAAAGACAAATTGAGCAAAAACTGCCAAGTAACTTACCAGATGCCCAGTTAGTTAGCTCTTTTGAGTTTCTGGATTTGATCGAGTTTTTGCACAGGCGATCGCAAGAAGACTTGCCAATCGAACACCAAATGCCTTTGAGTGAAGCTTTGGGTGAGCATATCAAGCGTCGTCTACTCTACTCAGGCACAGTAACACGCATAGATTCTCCTTGGGGAATGCCCTTCTACGCACTTACTCGTCCTTTTTACGCCCCAGCAGACGATCAAGAACGTACTTACATCATGGTAGAAGATACCGCTCGGTATTTCCGCATGATGAAAAATTGGGCAGAACGACGACGAAATGCCATGCGCTTATTAGAAGAACTTGATATTCTCCCAGAAAAAATGGAGCAAGCTATGGATGAATTGGATGAAATTATCCGTGCTTGGGCAGATAAATATCATCAAGACGGTGGTATTGCAGTCGTCTTACAGACGGTTTTTGGTGAAAAAGAAGACTAGTTGCACTACGCAAAACTCAAAAAGCTTACTTTCTAAGCTTTTCACCGCTTTTGTCCCTAACTTCAAAGTAGGGGGACGATTGGTTTATTTACATTGTCATACTGTACTAATAGTATAAAAGTCACAAAACTGCTTGTGACTTTTGTATTGTAAGTATTTAGTTTGCATAATTTGCAAGCGTAAAGCAATTATGACGGATTTTATTATATAGATTAGATATTGTTCCTTCAGTCAAGCTAGTATTGACCCCAATAGAACTCAATACTGCTCGGTTAAGTCTAAAAAAATAACTATTTTTTGTGTAAGTCCTCTACGAACTTGCTTACCCATGAATTTAAACTTGACAGACTAATAAGATGGGCATTAGAACGCCCACCTTACTAATTAACCTATATTCTCAGCAATTACAAAGCACTGTATTTAATTAGCGCCGGGTTGCGTTGGAACAGTCGGTTGCGTTGGAATAGTCGGTTGTGCTGGAACAGTCTGTTGCGTTGGAAATGGAACGGTCTCGATACTTGATCCCGCAGGAATGATGGTTGGTGGTGTTGAAGATGAAGCACCGATAACACTATCATCAGCACTAATACAAGTATCCAAGACTTGAGCAGGAGGAACATCGATTTGACTACGCAAGCCAAC
The DNA here is from genome assembly GCF_015206895.1 of Nostoc sp. LEGE 12450. Taxonomy (GTDB): domain Bacteria; phylum Cyanobacteriota; class Cyanobacteriia; order Cyanobacteriales; family Nostocaceae; genus Nostoc. The sequence continues at coordinate 65,626 of NZ_JADEXU010000006.1, forward strand.
CACACACTGCCCAAAGCGCACGGGTAACAAACTACGTCCACAGTAATTTAAAACTGCCGGATTAGCTTCTTCCTTAGTACTTAAACTGACACCGACTACACAGGTAGCTAGCTCTTCAGGTCGCCGGGCCTTCCCACAAGAAGAAAGTGCATCTGTCGCAGCAATTTGGGTTTCCTTATCAATTTTAACCACGCAAGCAGCCAAATCAGTTGGACGCAGTGCAGCTGCACAAGCTTGTGATGCCGCTTCTGCGGTTACGCCCACTTTTAGGAGACGGCCTGCACAGTTACTGTAATCATTGCTGTAGGAAGCAGCGATCGCTGGATTGGGTAAGATCGTTGTCAACCATCCAGCTATAGCCAAAACTGGTACTATTAAACTTCTGGAGGTGGAACTAACTTGTTTGTTCTTACGTCTATTAACCGCTTTGTTGCTCATTGACATTGCCATTCTCCAAACACCCAAAGTTATGCTAACTCAAATATTTTAAAAATCCTCTGTAATTCAATAATTTCAGCGTGAGCAAAGTATAGACATAATTAATTGTGCCGGAAATTGTGTTAATATAACTGTTTGAAAGATAAGTAGGCAACGTAAAAAGTATTTCAGAGTAAGAATACTGCGTACACCAATCTGATGATTGAGTAGCCTACGAAACTAAATAAAAACAAAAAACTTATTGGCAGAAGTACGGCGTGACAGGTCGGAATTCAGGCTTGGAAGCTAGTGTGTCGGCTCTACCGACTTAAAGCAACTGGCACAAAAGTTGAAGTCTCTACTCTGGTAGGATACGTCATACCAAAGCAAGCAGCTTCAAAAACCAAGAATCCCCTGATTTTTTTTAATCAGTGGTATGTCAACATAGAATGTTTGGGTAAAGTTTAAACAGGATTAGATTAAGGAAACTCATGTCCCGATATAGAGGGCCACGCCTCAGAATTGTCCGTCGCTTAGGCGACCTACCAGGATTAACTCGTAAAAGCGCCAGACGCGCTTACCCACCTGGTATGCATGGTCAGAACCGTAAGAAACGCTCTGAGTATGCCATCCGTCTAGAAGAAAAGCAAAAGCTCCGCTTCAACTACGGTTTGACTGAAAAGCAATTGCTCCGTTATGTGCGGAAAGCCAGACGTGTTACCGGTTCTACCGGACAAGTGCTGCTGCAATTGTTAGAAATGCGCTTGGATAATACCGTTTTCCGCTTGGGTATAGCCCCGACTATCCCAGCCGCTCGTCAATTGGTGAATCACGGTCACGTAACTGTTAATGGTCGCGTGGTGAATATTGCCAGCTACCAATGCCGTCCTGGAGAAGTAATTGCAGTCAGGGATCGGGCACAATCACGGAAGTTGGTGGAAGCTAACTTGCAATATCCCGGTTTGGCAAACCTCCCCAGTCATTTGGAGTTTGACAAAAATAAGTTGGTTGGTAAAGTCAACAGTGTTATTGAGCGCGAATGGGTGGCACTACAAGTTAATGAACTACTTGTGGTGGAATACTACTCACGACAAGCGTAATAGTCATTTGTCCTTAGTCATTTGTCCTTAGTTATTTGCAAGGGACAAATGACCAATTACTATCCGCCAATTTGTGACATAGTACGAGTATATGTACCAACAATCCCAGAATCGCGCCCTTTAAAGTTAATTTCTGGCTTCATTCCAAGTAAATGCCTCACCTGTTCTTGTAATTGAGCGGTGCTAGTGCCAGAACGCAGAGCAGTTTTTAAATCTATTTGACCAGTTTCATTCAATAAACAGGGACGCAGCCAGCCATCAGCACTCAGGCGCATCCGATTACAGCGATCGCAAAAACATTCTGACATCTGACTAATAAATCCTAGTGTCCCCTTCGCACCAGGAATTTTAAAGACATCAGCAGGGCCAGCACCACGAACTTGAGATTCTGTCAAGCCCCAGCGATCGCGGATTTGTTGCCGTAAATCGGCTGAAGATACCCAACCGCGATCGCCAAACAGATCCACATTACCAATAGGCATAAATTCAATAAATCGAACGTGCCACTGTTTATCAATTGTTAGGGCAGCTAAATCTAGAATTTCGTGGTCATTAACACCAGGAATCACCACCACATTCAGCTTCAGTGGGTCGAATCCAACGCTATGGGCAGCTTGAATGCCATGCCAAACTTGTTTCCAACGAGAACGCCCCTGATTACCGATAATTTGATCAAAAGTGTCAGCATCAAGAGAGTCTAGACTAATATTAATTCGTCGCAGACCTGCATTGTAGAGGTTTTGTGCCATCGGAGCCAGCAAAAACCCGTTGGTGGTCATAGAGAGGTCTTGAGTTTGGGGTAAAGTTGCGATCGCACTTACCAAATCCACCACACGCGGACGCAATAAGGGTTCACCCCCTGTCAAACGAAACCGATTAAAGCCTACTGGAATAAATACCTCTTTAATTAAGGTGAGCAACTCCTCATTAGTTAATAGCTGTTGCTTGAGAATATAATCCAGTTCTACTCCCTCTGGCATACAGTATTGACAACGGAAATTACAGCGATCTATTAAACTAATGCGGAGGTAGTCTACCTGGTTCATCGTTTTATTTTTATTCTCTCTGATCAATTAAAGACCTTACTGGGGTGGTTTACCCCTTCCTACTATATGTGTAGTAATTCAAAATACCGTACTCCCCCTTAAGTGATAGTCCACAGATTGTGGCATAATAAGCCGATCGCATCCACTAGTTATCATCAATCGTGCAAGACACCGACTCCATCAACGACCTTGCTGCTGCTTTACTACAGCCAGCAGATATCAGCTTTGAACTGCCCGATCCAGAAGATGAACAGATTCTAGAATCAGATTTTCAACAGCAACTCGAAATAGCTTGGCAGGTATGCGATCGCTTCGATTTGCAAACTGAAATCTGGCGGGGACGAATTTTACGGGCTATCCGCGACAGAGAGAAAGTGGGCGGTGATGGGCGCGGTACTGGCTTTCTGCGATGGCTAAAAGAGCGGGAAATCAGCAAAAGTCAAGCATACTCCTGGATTCAGCTGGCCAATAGTGCCGATACTCTGATTGAAGACGGTAAACTCGACCCCAGTTCTGTGAATAACTTCAGTAAACGGGCATTTGTTGAAACCTCCAAAGCATCGCCAGAAGTGCAACAGATGGTGAGTGAAGCCGCCCAAAAAGGCGATCGCATCACCAGGCGCGAAGTGCGCCAACTCAGCGATGAATGGACAGCCATGTCCTCAGATTTATTACCTGAATCAGTCAAGGAAAAAGCCGCAGATAACACCCTTCCGCCGCGCTACATCGCCCCATTGGTGAAGGAAATGGAAAAACTGCCAGAATCGCACCAAAAGTTTATCCAGAAAGAAATTGCTGCCAATCCTGATGTGGATACCCTAAAACAGGTAACAAGCGAAGCGCGTAACTTGGCCAAATATCTCAAAGGGGCGGCTCAAGTTCAGGCGCTAACGCAGGAAAATGTTGATATTGAAACAGCCTTAGAAGAAGCGCAGAGAGTCGGCTGTTTGAGCATTGCTGCTGATTTGGTCAATCAAGCATCGCAGATTGAACAAACGATCGCTAAACTCTATATGACTTGGAAACGAATCGGCAATTTGGCAGATAGATTATATGTAGATACTGGCGCAAGTACACCCAACTTGCGATCGCTCCTCACTTGTTTGGAACCTCTGGGTGGTGAAATTATGGAATTGCAACTAAGTGGTGCGACTGAACACACTGTTCGTTTGCAAATTCAGGAGACGAGTTAGGGAATAGACAATAGGCTAACTTTGCAGTAATTGCGATCGTAATTACTGCAAAGTTACAGAAATTAAACCTTAATTCAGAGATTGTTTAACTTGTCTCAAAGTCTAACGAGCAGCGCAAGATGTAGCGGTGAGTGACGAGTTATGGGGCAACGCAGTGGGTACTTGAGCAACCAAAACCACATTACCATTGGCATCCATTACCCATCCTTGGGCTTCTACAATTTGAGTAGGTTCATTGGCAGAATTAACTTTCTGTGATTTTTCTTCTGTGTTTTGCTGCGCCTGAAGAACTGCTCTTTTCTGAATACCAGCAGCACTATTTTTACTCTCTGGCTCTAGTGTGATCCAATCTGCCAGCACCGCATCATCAGCTATCAATGGCTGCGTGGGATCGGCTACTAGTCCACCACGCCCAGTAGCAATAAATGAACTGCTTCCTATTTTTGCACCAGAATTACAACCAGCAGCAATTTGCTGGGAAGCATCAACCAGATTTACGGGCAATTCCACTAATCCTTTGCTGGGGTCAGCATCTGGTGAGTTGATTTGTACAGTGCCATTTAATGTAGGGTCTTGCTGAGAAAATGCGGTGATGTCACTTGTTCGGAGGTTATTCGGGTTGATTGAGCCTGTTGGATCAAGCCTTTCTACGTCTGCACGGGTGCGTGGCACAAACCCAAAGATGTTTTTAGCGGTGATTGTGATTTTACCACCAGAGCCAGAGAAGGCGTTGGCAGTGATATCGTTATTTCCAAAGGGAGTGGCAACGAGGAAGCCATTAGGTGCTTTGATGGTGATATTACCACCAGTTTTATCACCCCCTGCATTAGTGGATATTTGACTATTGCGGCGCATCAGTAATAAGTCCCGCACCTGTAGTGTAATATTACCGCCCTTACCTAACTCACTATTAGATGTGAGGTTTCCTTTGTTTTCCAGAAGAATGGAGCGAGCATTCACATTTAATTCACCTGCTGAACCCAGATTGCTTGTATTCCCTATGTAAGTTCCAAATGTTAGAATTTGACTGCTTACATTTACTTCAGCTTTGTCCCGAACAATTAATTGTCCTGTGCTAATTGTTAATTTTCCGGCATCTCCGGAACCATTAGTAGAAGCAAATAAGCCACTGGAAAAACCATTTGTTGTAGTTCCCATTAACTCTACAGACTTGGAGGCGTTGACCGTCAAATTTCCTCCTGATCCTGTGGCTATTATAAATTCTGAGTTTTTCAATGTTCCACTAGAATCTGTTGATACCCGCCCGCCGTTTTGAATAAGCAATCTCCCAGTGTTGATTGTTAAGTCACCCGCTTTGCCAGCAGCACCGGTTGAACTAAACAATACACTAGGTCGATCAAAAGTAGTATTTGGTATAGAAAAGCTACCAATTACCTCTACGGATTCGGAGGCGTTGACAATCAAATTTCCCCCATAACCTTCACCTATAGTAGAAGTAAATACTTGTGCGCCATTCTGAACAACTAATTTTCTGGTGTTAATCGTTAAGTCTCCGCCTTTTCCCGCACCCGTAGTCTGAGTTGTTAAGCTTACAAGATTACCAATTAATTCCACTGTCCTACCCTGCACCTGGATATTTCCACCACTTTCGCCACTGGTAGCTACCTGAGATGGAAACTCTTCATGGTCAACAGTTCGCCGGATAAGTTGAATATTCTGAAAATTCTGAACACCTTCATATCCTAAACTCCAGCCTTGGTTTGTTTGATTTAGACTCACCAGACTATTGCCAGCAACACTACCTAACTCAATTCGTCCAGATTGTGCTGTTAAATTTCCGCCATCCAGTGTTATGTCACCGCCTACAAGTGCTAATGTTTTGCCTGGCTTTACCTGTATACCAACATTTCCATCAAGACTATTAGTTACGTTATCTGGACTCTTTGCTTGAGATTGATTGCGGATAGAAGCCGCAACTGCTCCGAATTGTAAGCCGATGGGAACACTTACTGTTAGTAGGGGCGTAGTTTGGCTATTTGTAGTACTAAACTTAGTACCATCAGCAAAGTTCAGACTACTTGCTGTACTCGCCACGAATGAACCACCGATGTTTAAAGAAGCATTAGGGCCAAAAACAATCCCATTGGGATTAATTAGAAACAGGTTGGCTGTGCCGTTAGCTTTCAGAATGCCATCTATATTAGAGATAGACTTACCTGTCACTCGACTGATTATGTTTTGAATATTTGTCCCGTTGTTAAAATGAACTCTGCTGTTAGTGAGTACAGAAAACTGTTCAAAGCTGTGGAACAGGTTGGTACCGCGAATTGCTCCACCATCGATTTGGTCAATAGAATTTCCATCAATATCTAACTGGGGTGTAACAACTGAACTTTCAGACTCTAGAGTATCATCCTTTTGAATTTGGGCTAAAGCACAACTTCCACATAATAAAAGTGTCCCAGCAATTGCTAAACCACTGGCTAGGACTAACTTATAATACCAAGCGGCTGGTCTTTGATGTCTCACAGAATTTGCACTCAAAAAAAGTAATTTAGTGAAATTTTATTGCCAATAATCCAAGAATGATGACAAATATTCAGTTAATAATGTTGGGTTTTCTAATACCTAAAATTCATTATGCGGATTATTTTTTTTAGAATAAAACTATTTTATTTTGCTCATTTTTGATTTGAAATGATAGTATTGCCAACTTCACAAGTGGCGACAAACTTTTTGATTGAAATCAATGGGTTAATGACATACCTAAATATTAAGATATAATTGTTAGGATAAATCGATTAAATTTATTTTCAATTTTTTTAAAAAGTATGGCACTTCCTTAAGTTGACAATACTATTAAAGCTAATAATTAACCACAAATCATACCTTGATTAGTGATAATACAACCCTTAAGTGCAATTTTATTATGTGGTATTGCCACTGCAAAATTCTGAACTCTCTGTTTGTCAACAATATGACTATTTTGGATTTTATCTAGGTTGACAGTACAATGAACTTCAAGGATATTCTCTCCTGATATACCATATTTTTCTAACACATTATTTAAGTTAGAGTTCTTTATAATTTCGCGCATTTCCTGCTGAATCTCGTCTTGTATCTGCTGTAATATTTGAGCATCTATGACTGTTGGCTGTACTGTTTGAGATTCCATGAATTTTGCTCTCCTTGCAGACTGGTAGATGTGTAAACCTATTTTGCGGTGTACTAAATTAACGTGACTTAGATTAGTACAGTTTGGCGACGAATGAATCAAGGATATAGAGTCTAGAGTGGCACGACAGCATTAGGTTTCTAACGCTCTTGCGAACTCCCATGATTATGACTTCAGCTTGGCTAGTTATAATTACGCATTGTGTAATAAAACTTCATATATTTCTGCTGGATTTCCTTAAAGCATTCATGAATCTGGCTACCAACCTGACAAAGAGGCTATACCTTCTCTACGAGACCCTACGCGAACGGTGAGCTACACCAACGCACCACACATAATTTGAGTAGAGAGAGCGATGTCTACGACGGGCTACGCCAGCGCACCAACAAAGATTTACAAGAATCTCAAATTTTAATTACCAGCGCAAGATGTAGCGATGAGTGAAGAATTATGAGGCGACGCAGTGGGTACTTGAGCAACCAAAACCACGTTCCCATTGGCATCCACTACCCATCCTTGAGCTTCCACAATTTGAGTAGGTTCATTGACAGAATTAACCTTCTGTGAGTTTTCTTCTGTGTTTCTCTGCTTGTCAACAACCACTCTCTTCTGGATACCCTCAGCACGATTCTGGCTCTCTGGAGAGAGTGCGATCCAATCTGCTAGCACCGCATCATCGGCTATCAATGGCTCCGTAGGATTGGGCGCTATTCCTCCACGCCCAGTTGTAATAAATGAACTTCTGGCTATTTTTCCACCAGAATTACAACCAGCAACAATTTGTTGGGAAGCATCAACCAAATTTACAGGCAACTCCACTAATCCTTGACTAGGATCAACATCTGGTGAGTTGATTCGTACCGTGCCATTTAATGAAGGGTTTTGCTGAGAAAACGCCGTGATGTCACTTGTTCGCAGGTTATTCGGATTGATTTCTTCTCGATCGAGTTTTTCTACATCTGCACGAGTGCGCGGTACAAATCCAAAAATGTTCTTAGCGGTGATTGTGATTTTACCACCAGAGTCAGAGAAGGCATTGGCAGTGATATCGTTATTTCCCAAGGGAGTAGCGACGATAAAACCATTAGGTGCATTGATGATGATATTACCGCCATCTCCAACAAGCCCTGTCGTACCGGCGTTAGTGGTTATTTGACTTTCGCGGCGCATCAATAATAAATTCTGCACCTGTAGGGTAATATTCCCGCCTTTACCTGAATCACTATTAGATGTGAGTTTTCCTCTGTTGTCCAGAAGTATGGAGCGAGCGGTTATATTCAAATTGCCTGCTTTACCTAGATTATTCGGATCTCCGATATAGATTACATCTTTTCGAGCTTGGCTGTTCACAGTTATTGCAGCCCCATCCTTGATAATCAATTGCCCTGTAGTTAGGGTCAAGTTTCCGCCATCTCCAGGCCCTTGAGTCCCAGAAAACAAGCTACTGAGCTTAGAACCATTTGGTGAAGTTCCAATTAGTTCTACCGACTCGGAAGCGTTCACCGTCAAGTTTCCTGCATTTCCTGTAGCTGGTGTAAGTTGGTTAGGGATAAACCTGTATATACCCTCAGAGCTTGTTGATATTCTTGCTCCTCCTTCGATACGCAATTTTCCAGTATTAATTGTGATGTTGCCAGCGTTTTTATCGCCAGAAGTTGCACTAAATAATCCACTGGATATTAAATCACTACCATCTCGAAATAGAGGGATGTTAGTGCCGCTAATTAGTTCCACGGAATCTGAAGCGTTTATGGTCAATTGCCCCTGCAATTGGGCTCCACTTTTGACCACCAACTTCTTAGTATTGACATTGATGTTTCCAGAGTTTGCGTTGGAGAAACTCTGAGTAAACAGTTGCGAATCTTGTTCAATTACTACAGAATCTGATGCGTTCACTGTCAAATTCCCTCCTGATTGCACTTCAAAGGGATTAACTAGAATTAGGAAACTGCCAGCTACCCGCACAAGCTTGCCTTGCAGCTGGATATTGCTGCCACTCTCTCCATGAGTATCTACGGTAGATCGAATTTTATTTAACTTGATTATTTCGATATTCTGGAAATTTTGAATACCTTCATATCCAAATGTCCAACCTTGGTTTGTCGGACTTAAACTGACCAGACTATTACCAGCGACGCTTCCTAACTCAACTCTTCCGTCTTTTGCAGTTATATTTCCCCCCTCTAACGTTATATCACCGCCTATAAGTGCCAAAGTTTTGCCTTGCTGCACCTGTAGACCAACACCTTGCCTAAAGATATTAACTGCGCCATCTGGTTTGGCTTGGGATTGATTACGGATGGGAGCCGCAGTTGCTCCAAATTGTAAGCCAATAGGAACGCTTAGTGTCAGTAGAGGTGTAGTTTGAGGAGATGTAGCACTAAACTTTGTACCATCAGCAAAGTTCAAGCTACTCGCCGTACTTGCTAGAAATGAACCACCAATATTTAAAGAAGCATTGGGCCCAAAAATAATGCCGTTAGGGTTAATCAGAAAGAGGTTAGCTGTGCCGTTAGCTTTCAGAATGCCATCTATCTTAGAAATCGAATTACCCGTCACCCGACTGATAATGTTCTGAATATCTATTGCATTGTTAAAATAGGCTGTCCTTTCCGCAGAGACAGAAAACTGTTCAAAGCTGTGAAACAAGTTTGTTCCACGAACTGCCCCACCATCAATCTGGTCTATAAGCTGACCATCGATTAGCTTTGGTGTAATGATTGAACTTTCAGATCCAAGTGTGCCATCTTTTTGTATTTGGGCTAAGGCAAAACTCTCAAAGAAAGTGAGTACTCCAGCAATTGCTAATGTACTCACTATCCCTAACTCCCAGTACCAACTACTTCGGTATCGAGACATGACAAACTTGCACCCAAAAAATAAAAGTATATTGAAATACTGCTCCTTGCTAATTAGGTCTGGTGATACTTGGGATTATCTTTGTTACCTAACTAGTAAATGCAAAGTTCAGCATTTTTATACTTACTAGAATAAACTCTTTGCAGTGCGAAGACTAAATTATTTAGCAGTTACAGCCAAGAGGGTTTCCAGTTGGGCAAGGGACACACCATGAGTCTTGCACTACCAAAATTTCCTGCTCATCAACTGCATCACCAGATTTGATTTTATTTGGGTCAATATTGAACTGCCACTGAACTGTCAAAGCTCTAGCATCTGGTACCCCATACTTTTCAAGCACGCTGTATAAGCTAGCATTATTAACGCTTTCAAGCAGTTTCTGTTGAACTTCGTCTTTTAACTGCTGTAATGTTTCAGGGTTCATAACTGTTTTCGTTTCTTACAAGATGTGTCTAATTACAGCTTTACTAGTAAGAATTACGTTTAATGTTACAAAACTTCATGTTTTACTGCCGGATGTACTTCAAGCATTGATGAACATGAGAGCGTACAACTTTGGCTACTTTTCTATTTAGGTACTGAGTATGACAGAAAGCATCCCTTTACTGCGGAACGCTATACGTAGCTTACTTAAGAGAAGAAGTACAGTAAGTTATGCCAATGCACCAACAGGTTAAACATAAGATGGGCTTCCACTCGCCGCCAGCCTCCCCTACTCAATTCTTAATTCCCGTCGCAGCAATACCCTGAATAAACTGACGCTGACCAATAAAAAATAATACCATTACTGGAACTGTCGCTATTGTCACCGCCGCCATCATCAAGGGCCAATTATTCGTAAATTGCTCTTGAAACTCTGCCAACGCCAATTGCACCGTCCTTAATTCTGGTCGTGTCGTAAACACCAGAGGCTTAAACAAATCATTCCATTCGCCGATGAAGGTGAACAAAAACAGGGTTACTAAGGCCGGACGGGCTAAAGGTAACATCACCCGCCACAAAATTTGTAGTCGGTTCGCCCCATCTATGGCTGCGGCTTCTTCTAACTCTACGGGAATTGTCTGGAAATACTGACGTAATAAGAAAATCCCAAACCCATTGACAGCAGTGGGTAAAATGAGCGCCCAGTATGTATTTATCAGGTGTCCCCACTTCAAAACCAAAAAGATGGGAATCACCAATAACTGAAAGGGAATCACCAAAGTTGCTAAAACAACCAATAGCAGTGCTTGCCGTCCCCGAAACTTCAGCCGTGCTAAGGCGTAACCAGCCAAAGCAGAAGTGACAATCTGAAACGCCGTCACAGCGATCGCTACCAAGGTAGAATTAGCAAACGCCAGCAAAAATTTTCCCTGTTGCCATGCAACGCGGTAATTAGCTAAAGACCAGTTATTTTTAGACAAATTTTCTGGGCTGGCGGCTGTCGATGCAAAGGAGGTGAGAAAAACCACAAAAAGCGGTAGTAAAACGATAAATGCCCCTAGCAGTAAGATTACTAGGCTCAAAAAATCACCAGATTTCAGATTCGGGTTTGGTTTAGACATAACTTGAGCCGCAAAGCATTTATTTCGCTAGTACTAGAGCATTGCCCCCAGCAACCATTAATCTATAAACATAGTCTACTTGTTAAGTTAAATTAAACCACAGAGATTGTTACCCTCAGTTCATAGGGTAAATTGAATCCTGGTGTCAAATAATTCAGGTTTACAGGAGTAAACATAACCATGCAGCAGCTTACAGACCAATCTAAAGAATTAGATTTCAAGAGCGAAACATACAAAGATGCTTATAGCCGGATTAATGCGATCGTGATTGAAGGGGAACAAGAAGCCCATGAAAATTACATCACGCTAGCCCAACTGCTGCCAGAATCTCATGATGAATTGCTTCGCCTATCCAAGATGGAAAGCCGCCATAAGAAAGGATTTGAAGCTTGTGGGCGCAATTTGGCAGTAACCCCAGATTTGCAATTTGCCAAAGAGTTTTTCTCCGGACTACACCAAAATTTTCAAACAGCTGCCGCAGAAGGGAAAGTGGTTACTTGCTTGCTGATTCAGTCTTTAATTATTGAATGTTTTGCGATCGCAGCATATAACATTTACATCCCCGTTGCCGACGATTTTGCCCGCAAAATTACTGAAGGAGTAGTCAAAGAAGAATACAGCCACCTCAATTTTGGAGAAGTTTGGTTGAAAGAACACTTTGCAGAATCCAAAGCTGAACTTGAACTTGCAAATCGCCAGAACCTACCCATCGTCTGGAAAATGCTCAACCAAGTAGAAGGTGATGCCCACACAATGGCAATGGAAAAAGATGCTTTGGTAGAAGACTTTATGATTCAGTACGGTGAAGCACTGAGTAACATCGGTTTCACGACCCGCGATATCATGCGCTTATCAGCCTACGGACTCATAGGTGCTTAAAAAAGTCCTGAGTAACGAGTGCTGAGTGCTGAGTAGTTCAAATTCAGAACTCAGAACTCCTAACTCCCAACTCCTAACTCTCCTAAATTCCCCCCCCTCAAGACAGCATAAGCCTAATAATCACTACATGTTTGGTCTAATTGGACATCTGACTAGTTTAGAACACGCTCAATCGGTAGCTCAAGAATTGGGATACCCAGAATATGCCGATCAAGGGCTAGACTTTTGGTGCAGCGCCCCGCCGCAAATTGTCGATACTATTATTGTCACCAGTGTTACTGGGCAACAAATTGAAGGACGGTATGTAGAATCTTGCTTTTTGCCGGAAATGCTAGCTAGTCGCCGCATCAAAGCCGCAACACGGAAAATCCTCAACGCCATGGCCCATGCACAGAAGCACGGCATTAACATCACAGCTTTAGGCGGATTTTCCTCGATTATTTTTGAAAACTTTAAGTTAGAGCAGTTTAGCCAAGTCCGCAATATCAAACTAGAGTTTGAACGCTTCACCACAGGAAACACGCATACTGCCTACATTATTTGTAAGCAGGTGGAAGAAGCCTCCAAACAACTGGGAATTAATCTATCAAACGCGACTGTTGCGGTATGTGGAGCAACTGGGGATATTGGTAGTGCCGTTACACGCTGGCTAGATGCGAGAACAGATGTCCAAGAACTCCTGCTAATCGCCCGCGATCAAGAACGTCTCAAAGAGTTGCAAGGCGAACTGGGGCGGGGGAAAATCATGGGTTTGACAGAAGCACTACCCCAAGCCGATGTTGTAGTTTGGGTTGCTAGTATGCCCAGAGGCGTGGAAATTGACCCCACTACTTTGAAACAACCCTGTTTGTTGATTGATGGTGGCTATCCTAAAAACTTAGCGACAAAAATTCAATATCCTGGCGTACACGTGTTAAATGGTGGGATTGTAGAGCATTCCCTGGATATTGACTGGAAAATTATGAAAATAGTCAATATGGACGTGCCAGCCCGTCAGTTGTTTGCCTGTTTTGCCGAATCAATGCTACTGGAATTTGAGAAGTTATACACGAACTTTTCGTGGGGACGGAATCAGATTACCGTAGATAAAATGGAGCAGATTGGCCGGGTGTCAGTAAAACATGGATTTAGACCGTTGTTGGTTTAGTCATTAGTCATTTGTCCTTGGTCATTAGTCATTGGTCATTTGTTATTTGCAAAGGACAAAGGACAAAGGACAAAGGACAAAGGACAAAAGATAGATAACTTATAACTCGTAATTGATAAACCCTACGATGGCAACTACCGAGCGTAAACCGCTACTGTTAGATTTTGAAAAGCCCCTAGCAGAACTTGCAACCCGAATCGATCAAATTCGGCAACTTGCAGAAGAAAATGGTGTCGATGTTTCTGGTCAAATTCGTCAACTAGAAGCACGCGCCATGCAACTACGTGAGGAAATTTTTACTAGTCTATCGCCTTCCCAGCGATTGCAAGTCGCTCGTCATCCGCGTCGTCCCAGTACTCTCGATTACATTCAGGCTATTAGCGATGAATGGATGGAATTGCATGGCGATCGCTGTGGTGGTGACGATCCGGCTTTAGTTGGTGGTGTCGGTCGTCTGAGTGGGCAACCTGTGGTGATGTTGGGTCATCAAAAAGGTCGTGATACCAAAGACAATATTGCCCGTAACTTTGGAATGCCTTATCCTGGCGGCTACCGCAAAGCTATGCGGTTGATGGAACACGCTAACAAGTTTAGTATGCCCATACTAACTTTTATCGACACACCAGGGGCTTGGTCTGGAGTGGAAGCAGAACACCAAGGTCAAGGAGAAGCGATCGCTTACAACTTGCGGGAAATGTTTTGCTTAGATGTGCCAATTATCTGCACAGTTATTGGTGAAGGTGGTTCTGGTGGCGCACTTGGTATTGGAGTAGGCGATCGCCTGCTCATGTTTGAACACTCCGTTTATACCGTCGCCACCCCCGAAGCCTGTGCCGCCATTTTGTGGAAAGATGCTGGCAAAGCTCCTCAAGCCGCCGTTGCGCTGAAAATTATTTCCCACGACCTCAAAAGATTGGGAATTATCGACCAAATACTGCCTGAGCCCACTGGTGGCGCTCATTCTGATCCTTTAAAAGCTGCTACCACGCTCAAGCAAGTACTGCTAGAAAATTTGGACGAACTTAACCATTTAACCGCTCCAGAACGCCGCCAACTACGTTATGAAAAATTCCGTAAAATTGGTGTTTTTACAGAAGTTGCCCACTAAAGCCATTGCATAATGATGGATTAGTAAAGTAGCAATGCTATAATTGCCTATGTGCTTAAAGATTTTTAACAATCTGGCCATAGGCATTTGCATGTTCGGCAAATCTACTCAATCTGATTGAGTAGCTTTTGTGTCATTGAGTAATCTAATTTGAGTGTACGGCGTGGTTTTCCAGGCGACGATTTGTTGTCTTCACTGATAAAACCCACAATATGCCCACTATTGCACTGCATCATAGCAGTTGCTTAATGGAAATCATCAGATTTTTAGATTCCTTTAATCTATCTAAACCGATAAATGTGAATAATTGGGTGGTACTAGGCTTTGGGAACTGCCAAAAAATTGGGAGACATCATGAATGTTGAGCAAAAACGACGCGCCCTGATTACTGGGGCCAGTAGTGGAATTGGGAAAGCAACGGCTTTAGCCTTTGCCAAAGCCGGAATAGATGTCGCCTTAGTCAGCCGTTCTTTGAATAAGTTAGAGGCGGTGGCAGAAGCTGTACAGCATACTGGGGTAGAAGCGAAAGCTTACGCTGTAGATTTAGCGCGGATCTTTGAAGTAAAAGAAAAAATTCAAGCCATCGCCCTTGACTTTGGTGATATAGACATTCTGGTAAACAGTGCGGGCCTTGCCTATACAGCCACTTTGAGCGAAACTCCCCTAGAAGGATGGCAGCAGGTAATTGACTTGAATCTTACCAGCGTGTTTCAGTGCATTTTAGGAATTTTACCTTCAATGCGCGATCGGGGCACAGGCACAATTATCAACGTCGCTTCAATTGCCGCCAAGCAACCGTTTCCCGGTTGGGGAGCATACAGCGTCAGCAAAGCTGGTTTGATTGCCCTCTCTCAAACCCTCGCACAAGAAGAACGTACCCACGGCATTCGTGTCACAGCTATCTCTCCTGGCGCAGTCAATACCGAACTTTGGGACACAGAAACAGTCCATGTCAACTTAGACCGTTCTAAGATGTTAACCCCGGAAATAGTGGCTCAGTCAATTCTCCACACAGTTCTGTTACCACAACAGGCAGTTATTGACGAATTGACCTTGATGCCCAGTGCTGGCGCACTTTAATTTATCCTTTGTCATCAGTCCTTTGCAAATGACCAATGTACTAATGACTAATGACCAACTTTCAAACCATAACCAAGACTGAATCATGACTATCGCTAGTTCCAACGGTTCCAATTACTCTCAATCGCCTCTGATTCCCGACTTGGCAGAAGCCATAACTCCTAGACCCGATCGCAATACGAATAACGGGCGACAAGCTGATTTGTTCCCGCCAAAAGAGGAACATATAGAGGAAATGAAGGATGCAGTGCGGAAAATAATATTGGGCGTTGGCGAAGATCCTGAACGCGAAGGACTCCTCAAAACACCAAAGCGAGTGGCCGAGGCAATGCGGTTTCTTACCAGTGGCTACAACCAATCCCTTGAAGAACTAGTTAACGATGCCATCTTTGATGAAGGGCATAACGAGATGGTACTAGTCCGAGATATTAACTTTTTTAGTCTGTGCGAACACCACATGCTGCCATTTATGGGTAGAGCGCACGTTGCTTATATCCCCAACCAAAAAGTTGTAGGACTGAGCAAACTGGCCCGCATTGTTGAGATGTATTCCCGTCGCTTGCAAGTCCAGGAGAGGTTAACCCGCCAAATTGCCGAAGCAATTCAGACCATTCTAGAACCCCAAGGCGTAGCCGTTGTGATGGAAGCTAGCCACATGTGTATGGTAATGCGAGGCGTACAGAAACCAGGTTCTTGGACTGTCACTAGCGCAATGGTTGGCGTGTTCCAAGAAGAGCATAAAACCCGCGAAGAATTTTTTAACTTGATTCGCCATCAACCAGCATTCTTTTAGGGAATTGGGCATTGGGCATTGGAAATTGGGAATTGAGAAAACACTTTCTTTATCCCCTTGTCCTCTTTTTCCCCTCATCTTCCCCATTCCCCATTCCCCATTCCCCATGCCCTATTCCCTATTCCCTATTCCCTAATTTCTCAAACAACTTGCTTACTTTATCTAAATCTTTATCTCCAGGTGCGCGTTCCACACCACTAGATAAATCAACACCACTGGGACTAACCTGACTTAAAGCTTCCACAATATTATCTGCTGTTAATCCCCCAGCTAAAAACCAAGGGCAATTGGGGTTAAATTGCTCTAATATTTTCCAATCTAAGGTTTTACCTGTACCACCAAGTTGTTCGGGATGGTAGGCATCCAGTAGTAAAGTATCTACGTATTTTGTGTAATCAGCCGCCGTGCCCAGATGCTCAAGACTACGAATTCTAAGTGCTTTAATAATTTCGACATTTGGTAAAGCTTGACGTAATTGGTAGCAAAAATCTGGTAACTCATCCCCATGTAACTGAACCCCCGTCAACCCAGAATCAACAACTATCTGGCTGATTTCAAGAATACTAGCGTTGGCAAAAACTCCAATTGTGTCAATATTTGCCGGGAGTTCTGCCACGGCTGCCCGAATTTGGGATGTAGTCACGTAGCGAGGGGAGTTTGGTACACAAATAAATCCTAGTGCTGTTGCGCCCAGAGAAGCGATCGCTATAGATTGCTGTGGTTGAGTAATGCCGCAAATTTTAACGCGCATGAAAATTTAACAAATCTAAAATAATTAGTAAAAAACTCTAAACTATCCGAAAAACTTTTGTACCTTGGTAATTTTATAATTTTGTAGGTCTACATTTTAGGAGACAAAAGCTTGATTTCATCTATTTTACTAGCAGCAGCTGCAACTGTTCCCGCTACACCTGCGTGGAATCCTACAGTCGGCATCATCATCAGCATCAGCAGCTTAGTAATGGTTCTACTAAGTACTAGGATCGAAAAACCGCTAGTTGGCCCCAAGTTCCCCATCCTGCCGATTAGTATTCCAACATTCGTTGCAGCGATGGCTTTTGGTCATATTGTTGGCGTTGGTATCGTTTTAGGACTGACTAACATCGGTCGTCTGTAGTTTTGCAATCGCGGCGTTGCTTGTAACGCTGCGATCAATACAAAACTCCTCAAAACGATCTTAGTTCTTTCTCCAGCAAGGTAACTCATAAGCATCAGCTAGCCAGCCTCCGTGTAGTAAGCCTAACTAAGGGGGGAGGCATTAACCTTCCCCTTGAGGGACGCTGCAACTACTTCATCAGAGGAGGATTTATATGGCTTTAGAGAAGGGATTAATCCCCTCTGTAAGGCTTATTTAGTTAATTCATGCAGGAGAAAGAACTATGATGTCATCAATTTTATTAGCAGCCCAAGCCACTTTACCGAAAACTGGCACAGAATGGAACTTGACTGAAGCTGGAATTATTACTGGCGCTTGTTTATTATGTCTTTTGATTATTCCTCGGACAATTCGCTATCCTCACGTTGGGCCTAAGATGCCTTTGCCCTTTCCGTCGCTGTTCAATAACCCCAGTGCTGCTACATTCCTCGCCGCAATGAGCGCCGGCCACCTGATCGGCACTGGTACCGTCTTAGGATTGAGTAATCTCGGCATTATCTAAATTTTATTTTTTCCACATAACACACTCAAAAAGCGGCGCAGGGAAGTAGGGGAGGCAAGGGGGACAAGGGGACAAAGGGACAAGAGGTGAGAACTTGAAACAAGTCTTTCCCCTTGTCCCCAATTATCCTTGTCCCCAATTCCTCTTCCCAATGCCCAATGCCCAATGCCCAATTCCCCACTTCAGAGTTTTGCTCACAGGCATTAATTGTCTATTCTAGAAATAAGAGCATTTTGGAACTCGGCACTACCAAATTGATGCTCAGATATATACGTGTAAGTATATACGCAAGTATTGCTGTATAGGAACTACTGGCGATATCTAGTTTTAGGACAATGTAATGCAAACAAATTGGAAAATTGGGTCTTTATTTGGAATTCCCCTGTTTTTAGACCCGTTATGGTTTGTGATTTTAGGGTTGGCAACCCTTAACTTTGGGGTAGCTTACCAGGAATGGGGGACTGCTATAGCTTGGAGTGCTGGAATAGTTATGGCACTGCTGCTATTTGGTTCGGTGTTGCTACATGAGTTGGGTCACAGCTTGGTAGCCCGATCGCAAGGTATTAAAGTTAATTCAATTACTCTGTTTCTGTTTGGCGGGATTGCTGCTATTGAAGAAGAATCTAAAACTCCTTTCAAAGCTTTTCAAGTAGCGATCGCTGGACCATTGGTGAGTATCATACTATTTTTCCTGCTCAGTCTAGGAGTTCTTGTAATACCTGATACTAGCCCACTCAGTATTATGGTTGGAGATTTGGCAAGAATTAACTTGGTGGTGGCACTATTTAACATGATTCCTGGCTTACCTCTAGATGGAGGGCAAGTGTTAAAAGCAGCACTATGGCAAATAACAGGTAATCGTTTTCAAGCCGTACACTGGGCTGCTAGGGCTGGGCAAATTTTGGGTTATGGTGCGATCGCTTTAGGATTTGTTGTAGATTTCTTGACAAGGGAGTTAGCACTTGGTTTGTGGATTGCGCTGTTAGGTTGGTTTGCTGTCCGCAACGCTAACACTTATGACAACATGACTACGTTGCAGGAAAGCCTACTTAAAGTGGTGGCGGCTGATGCGATGACTCGTGACTTTCGGGTTATCGATGCTGACCAGACACTGCGCTCCTTTGCCGATTTATACTTGTTGGAAACCGCTCCTTCACAGATTTATTTTGCTGCTTCTGATGGACGTTACCGAGGTTTGGTTTCCATTGACGATTTTCGTTTAACCCAAAGGAGTGAATGGGAAAGCCAAACCTTACACAGCATTGTGCATCCCCTAACAGAAATACCCACTGTTGCTGAAGCAACAACCATAGCTGAGGTAATTAACAAGCTGGAAAATGAGCAGTTACCTCGAATTACCGTACTTTCTCCTGCTGGTGCTGTCGCTGGTGTAATTGATCGGGGAGATATTGTGCGAACATTGGCGCAAAAGTTAAATTTACGGCTCACAGACGCAGAAATCAAGCGGATAAAAGAAGAAGGTAGCTATCCACCTGGGTTGCAACTGGGAGTAATAGCGAAGTCAATTGCAAATTAAACGTCATATCCTCGTCATAGTTTTGCAATAGATTTGTCAAAAGCTTGTGTGATATTGAATTTGGTATTTGGTTACAAAATGCTTTTTTTGGGTAAGAGGTAGGGTTTCCTACCTTTTTTATTTTTTCAACTAACTTGAATTATAGAAACCTCTCCCAATACGGTTCGGTTAAAGGGAAAAAGGAAAAAGGCAAAGGTTTTGAATACATCCTTGTACCCTTTACCCAGACCACAAGGAAAGTGAAAATGCTTATCCGAACAGTATTGAAACCTCTCCCTGCCTTGAACTTTAGTTCAAGTATTTCCCTTGCAGACCCTGATAGGGACGGTTTTACGTAGTCAAACCAGGGGGAGGTATCTTTGTCATCGCTTCAGATTATGGGAAAATTAAAACTTAAAGTGAGTAAAATGTAAGTACATGATATACTACGTCTCTCACTTACCCTGGTTTTATGGCACTGCCAATTGTTGCAATTATCGGACGCCCAAATGTGGGCAAATCCACCCTGGTTAATCGACTCGCCGGGGAACAAACGGCGATTGTCCATGATGAACCGGGAGTGACACGCGATCGCACTTACATGCCAGCTTTCTGGAATGGTCGCGAATTTTTAGTCGTAGATACTGGTGGATTAGTCTTTAATGATGATACCGAATTTCTACCACTGATTCGCCAGCAGGCAATGACAGCCCTGGCAGAGGCCTGTGCCGCAATTTTTGTCGTAGATGGTCAAACAGGCCCCACATCGGCAGACCAAGAAATCGCTGAATGGATGCGTCAACAACGCGTACCTGTGCTACTAACTGTAAATAAATGTGAATCTCCTGACCAAGGTTTAATGCAAGCTGCCGAGTTTTGGGAATTGGGTTTGGGCGAACCATACCCCATCTCCGCGATTCATGGTAGTGGCACAGGAGAGTTACTCGACGAGTTAGTTAATCACATACCTGCTGTTGAAGACATCCCAGAAACTAATGAAATCAAAGTAGCAATTGTGGGTCGCCCAAATGTGGGCAAATCGAGCTTACTCAATTCTTTTGTTGGCGAAGAAAGGGCAATTGTCAGCCCAATTTCCGGTACAACCCGCGACGCTATTGATACCGTCATTGAACGAGACGGACAAACCTACCGATTGATTGACACCGCCGGGATTCGCAAAAAGAAACATATAGAATACGGCACAGAATTTTTTAGTATTAACCGTGCTTTCAAAGCGATTCGTCGCGCTGACGTGGTTTTATTAGTACTAGATGCTGTAGATGGAGTCACAGAGCAAGACCAAAAATTAGCTGGGCGGATTATCGAAGAAGGTCGAGCTTGCATCATCGTCGTTAATAAGTGGGATGCTGTCGAAAAAGACTCTTACACAATCTACGATTACGAAAAAACTCTGCAATCACGGTTACATTTTACCGAATGGGCAGAAACAATTTTTGTGAGTGCCTTGTCGGGACAACGGGTAGAAAAAATTCTAGAGTTGGTGAAAACGGCGGCTGAATCACACAAACGGCGTGTCAGCACATCAGTTATTAACGAAGTCTTAACAGATGCCGTTAGCTGGCATTCACCGCCAGCATCCCGTGGTGGTCGTCAGGGCAAAATTTATTATGGTACACAAGTAAGTAGCCAACCACCGACGATCGCACTATTTGTCAATGATTCCAAACGCTTCAATGACAACTACCGCCGATACATTGAACGTCAATTCCGGCAACAGCTAGGATTTAAAGGCACGCCAATTATTTTATTGTGGCGCAGTAAAAAAGTCCGGGATGCCGAAATTGGTAATGTTAATAGAGCAACTCGCGTCAAATTAAGTTAGGAAACGCGATGAATCGCGTCTGTACAAGAGTTATGAGTTAAAGTCAAAATTGCTTGCTAACTATACAACCCTATCGACTAGAGTTTGATAGCGGCAGAAGGTGAAAGTTATGAGTTTAAGTCAAAACTCATAACTCCTTACTCGTAACTCCTTACTTTTAACTCTTAACTCTAAAATGGATTTATTGCGATCGCTGCCACTTGGACTTTATTTAGAACAACCCCAAACTTGGCTGCATAAAATCGATCCGCGAGTCAAGTTCGCCTGGTTGATGAGCTTTTTAACAAGCTATGTTTTGGCTAACAACTTGTGGCGGGTACTGCTGGTGGTGCTATTGATTATTGCCACCTTGATTGCTAGGATTCCCCGGCGAGTATGGCAGCAACAAATGGGCTGGCTATTAATGCTATCCTTTTTTGTCTTAGCGATCGGAGCCATCAGCCCTGATGGAATGGGTGTAGATTATCAGCCACGCTTGCCAGCTAATGAACAAATATTAACCCAGCAAGCAAACTCTAAAAATATTGTTCCAGAGCAAGCAAATAATAACAAAAAATACAACTATGTGCTATTGCAGAAAGGGCCAGTCAAAGTAACTCGCCGCTCATTGGATTTGGCAGTACGGCTGAGTACAATTATATTTACCGTAATTTACAGTACCAACCTCTATTTGCTAACAACCGCACCAGAAGAAATCACATCTGGCATAGAAAGCTTAATGCAACCCCTACGACGTTTCAAATTGCCTGTCACAGAAATTGCTTTAACTTTAACCTTGTCCTTGCGCTTTATTCCTCTAGTTTTAGAAGAAGTGCAAAACTTATTTCGCTCTGTGATGACAAGGGCAATTAATTGGAAAAAGCTGGGATTGAAAGGAGGCTTCAAAGTTTGGATGACAGTCGCAGAGAGATTGTTAGAAAATCTGCTCTTACGAGCCGATCAAATGGCGAATGCAATGATGGTGCGGGGTTTTACCAGTCCCAACGAGCATCGAGTGCAGTGGCACGACTTACGATTCAAAGGGCGTGACTGGCTTGCTATTGCAACTTTAATTGTATTCTGGGGAATACGGCTAGCTATAGGAACTCAGGTCTAATTTTGCACCGAGAAAATGGTAAGAGGTAGTATTTTATTTTCGCCCTTTCCCATCTACCCTTCACAGGCGCTTGATTAGGTTGTCTAGACTACAATGTGGTATGGGAAATTGAACAGTTATCCTACCAGAAAATTGATCCCATACCATTTTACGTAGCTTTTTAGTTGGAATCAGATTGTTTTCCTGTTTTAGATTGCGTGCAACAAGTTTTTGGCTAGCCGCCCAGTGTGCAAGTGGGTGCAAGAAGTGTCGCAGACAGGGAAGGGATCTTGAATAAAGAATGGTATGAATCTCTGCACAAAGCCCAGGCACAATTGACATGCTGAATAGGGAATGGGGAATGGGGAATGGGGAATAGGAATAGGAATAGTTTTCTTTCTAGTCCCCAATCCTCACTTCCCACTTAAGTTAGCTATTTTGTGCCATTTAGCAATAGTTGTGGCAGTATGGAAAGAAGTTGAAAAGTTCGCTGCTGCCATTGGGAGCTTCAAAGGGTGTTTTCCCTTGCTACGTCGAACTTTTAACAAGAGGATCAGGACTATCTTGTACCTTAGACTTCTTGCAGAAGTCGGGAAAAGGGGAAGGGGTAAAGGGAAAGGTTCTGTATTTTGCCCTTCCCCCTTAACCTTTACCCTTTTCCCACCTCTTGCAAAAAGCACTTTTGCAAGAGGTCTCTTCTTCCGACAGATTGGTAAATTGAAGTCACCAAAGCAGATGGTGATGTTTCTCAACCCGCCTCTACTCTCTGAATCCACGCTTTGCGGCTTCTGTTGTACTATTTCGCTTCACTACCACTAGCTTCATCTGCCAATTAGAAACTAGATCAAGGTCTTCGTAACCGCAGTTTTGCATTTTAAGCAAATATTCTGACGAATGTTGGTATTATCGTCTGAATGTTTGTAATTCACTGCGAAAAGATATATATACTCCCACCTTGACTACACCTTGACTCTTAAATGAATCCAGAAAACGCAGAAACTTACATAAACCATCCAACTTGGGGTTTACTCTACAAAATCTGTATGGTTGATGAAACCCAGGATTTGTTCACCACACTTTATGCCCAGCGCCTGTTTTTTTTGGTCGCAAATGACGTTAAAGGTGTCAAATTCCAGCCTATAGGACGAACTGAGGCGAGAATGATGTTGGAAAATCGCTTACGTACCCTGCGGCGCAGTGGACATTCTCAGGAGTACGATCAACTTCAAAGTGTTTTCCAACGCACCTTCCAATGAACAGTTCGATTTCCGAACGTATTGTTTCCATTCGTTCATCCCTACCAACTTCAGTCAAATTGATTGCTGTTAGCAAACAAGTTTCTGCCCAGGCCATTCGGTCTGCATACTCCGCAGGGATTCGTGATTTTGCAGAGAGTCGCATCCAAGAAGCCGCCAGCAAACAAGCCGAGTTGCAAGACTTATCGGATATTACCTGGCACTTTATTGGACATTTGCAAAGCAATAAAGCCAAAAAAGCCATCGAACAATTCTCTTGGATTCACTCCGTGGACAATTTGAAGCTGGCACAGCGCTTAGATCAATTAGCCCAACAGCTAGGAGTGAGTCCCCAGGTTTGCCTGCAAGTGAAAATTCTCCCCGATCCCAACAAGTCTGGTTGGAGCGTGCCAGAACTGTTGGCTGATTTACCCACACTCGATCAATACAAAAATTTACAAATTCAAGGTTTGATGACAATTCCACCTTCAGGATTAAACGATCCCGAAATCTTGAATGTATTTAATCTCAATCGTGAGCTGGCAAAGAAAATCCAGGAGCAAAACTGGTCGCACATAAAAATGCAGCAACTATCTATGGGTATGTCAGGCGACTACGAACTGGCAGTGCAAGCAGGCGCAACGATGGTACGATTAGGAACAATTTTGTTTGGCGATCGCTCTTAGCTCTCGAACGTCAGCTTTCCAGGTCAGTATTAATAGAGATCAGGATTTGATGACAAGAATTTTGTAAGAGACTGGTGCAATTAGAAACAAAGGATATAGTATTGACAAGAGCAATCGCCAAGGGAAAATGGGGTATAAAGAACTTTCCTTCGGATAAACCTTAGGATATAATCTTGACTCATTATTATGTTTAGGCGATGCACAGACCTTTCCAATAAGTGTCAGTTCATCGCCAAAACCCGTAGTATGGGCTACAAATAGCAATATACTTGCTGAAGTATCCACCCATGTAGCATAGTTTACTACTGTAGGCATGGCTCCCATCTCAATAAATCCTAAACCAAGTCAATACGGCTATTCGCACCAGGAGAGTACACAGACAATGAACAACATCTTTTCCAAACTCAGAGACTTTGTAGGTCTAAATGAGCAAGTGGAATACGAATATTACGAAGAAGAACCAGAAACAGATAATAATAATTACCAAAATCTGTATCAGCAAGAAAATCCCCAACCCCCAGCCCCACAAGAGAGCGCAACCGCTCAGAATCGACGCTGGCGGGAACCAGTGCCTACAATGGGAGATGATATCGCAGCAGGTTCAAAGCCAATGGGGAATGTGATTGGTATGCCAGGAGCAATTAACGGAATTTCGGAAGTTTTAGTCCTCGAACCACGCACCTTTGAAGAAATGCCCCAGGCAATTCAAGCGTTGCGAGAACGGAAGTCAGTGGTATTAAATCTGACAATCATGGACCCAGACCAAGCTCAACGAGCAGTAGATTTTGTTGCAGGTGGTACTTACGCACTAGATGGACATCAAGAGCGCATCGGTGAGAGCATCTTCTTGTTTACACCAAGCTGTGTCCAAGTTAGCACCCAAGGTGGCGTTCTTCATGAAGTACCACAACCGCCAGCACGTCCTTCTCGTCCTACAGGTTCTCCAAATCAAACCTGGGGCAATGAAACTAACCGGATGGCACAATAGAGTTAAATTAGTTGTTAGTCCTTTGTCCTTTGTCATTTATCTCGGGTTTTGATCGTAGTGACAAATGACAAACGACAGAGGACTAATGACAAATGACTAACGATCAATGACTATAAAATTTGGTTTAATTGGTGGTGGGGTAATGGGAGAAGCGCTCTTATCCCGCCTTATCGCGCGTGGAATTTATCAATCATCAGAAGTCATAGTTAGCGAACCGCTACCTTCACGCCTAGATTTTTTGCAACAGCAATACGGTGTTGCTGTGACGACAGATAATAGTGAGGTTTTCACCCAAGCCAAAGAAGTTGTATTTTTGGCAGTGAAACCGCAGGTGTTCAGCGCGATCGCGCAAGAATTAGCAGATATTGATATTATTAATAGAGAACAATCACCCCTGATAATTTCCATATTGGCGGGTGTGTCCTTAAGTCAGCTAGAAGCTGCATTTGTGCAATTGCCAGTTATCAGAGCAATGCCCAACACTCCAGCCACTGTGGGAGCAGGAATTACCGCCATTTGTTCCGGTGCATATACCAATACCAAGCATCACCAAATAGCACAACAAGTTTTTTCTGCTGTGGGCGAAGTTGTGGAAGTCTCTGAAGGGCTGATGGATGCAGTCACAGGGCTATCTGGTAGCGGCCCCGCTTACGTGGCGCTGCTAGTAGAATCACTTGCTGACGGCGGAGTATCCGCAGGTTTACCTAGAGCAATTGCCAATCAATTAGCATTGCAAACCGTACTGGGAACAGCGAAACTATTGTATGAAACCAAAATGCACCCAGCAGAACTTAAAGATCGCGTTACCAGTCCTGGTGGTACAACCATTGCCGGAATTGCCAAGTTAGAACAGGCAGGATTTCGTTCAGCTTTAATTGAAGCAGTCAAAGCTGCCACAGAGCGATCGCAAGAACTGGGAAAATAATAAAGAGTCATTGGTCATTTGTGAAAAACTAATGACTAATGACAAATGACAAATGACTATTAACGAAGTTGACAAAAGACTCGTTAGTATAGTAAACAATCTGGTTGCAAATGTGATTGAGTGAATTATCCTGCGCCGTCTCCAGAACTTGACTTAGGGTCTATATTTCCCTTTGATCTGGATCAGTTTCAAAAAGAAGCGATCGCGTCCCTAAATGCTGGACGCTCCGTAGTCGTGTGTGCGCCCACAGGTTCGGGCAAAACATTAGTCGGAGAATACGCCATTTATCGCGCCCTAGCGCGAGGAAAACGTGTATTTTATACTACTCCCCTAAAGGCGCTGTCGAATCAAAAATTACGTGACTTTCGAGAAAAATTCGGGTTTGATCAAGTCGGGCTGTTAACTGGAGATGCCTCCATTCACAGGGATGCACCGATTTTGGTGATGACCACAGAAATTTTCCGAAATATGCTCTATGGCACACCCATCGGGCAAGTCGGCATCTCATTAGTAGACGTGGAAGCGGTGATACTTGATGAGTGCCACTACATGAACGATCGCCAGCGCGGTACAGTTTGGGAAGAATCCATCATCTATTGTCCTCGGGAAGTGCAACTGGCAGCCCTCTCAGCAACGGTTGCCAACAGCGATCAACTCACCGATTGGTTAAATCGCGTTCACGGCCCAACAGACCTGATTTACTCCGATTTTCGCCCAGTTCCCTTGGAATTTCACTTTTGTAATCCCAAAGGGTTATTTCCCCTGTTGAATGATAGCAAAACCAAAATTAATCCCCGCCTTCTTCAGAAGAAGAAGGGGAGAGGGGGAGAAAGGGACAGAGGAAGAAGTGGTAGACCGGAAGCTCCTGGCATAATTTATACTTTGAGCCAGTTAGAGCAACGGGATATGCTACCAGCAATTTATTTTATCTTCAGTCGCCGGGGATGTGATAAAGCAGTGGCAGAAGTGGGTGATTTATGGCTGGTAAATAATGAAGAATCCCAAATTTTACGGCAACAGATTGATGACTTTTTAGCCCGCAATCCCGAAGCTGGGCGTTCTGGACAAATTGCACCCCTATACCGAGGAATTGCTGCCCACCACGCCGGAATTTTGCCTGCTTGGAAAGCACTGGTAGAAGAACTATTTCAGCAAGGGCTGATCAAAGTAGTATTCGCCACGGAAACACTGGCTGCGGGTATTAATATGCCCGCCCGGACAACGGTAATTTCTACCCTTTCCAAGCGGACTGACACCGGACACCGCCTGTTAAATGCTTCCGAATTCTTGCAAATGGCGGGACGGGCAGGCCGTCGGGGGATGGATAAACAAGGTCATGTGGTGACAGTCCAAACTCCTTTTGAAGGAGCCAAAGAAGCGGCGTATTTGGGGACATCCAAGCCAGACCCCTTGGTAAGCCAGTTTACGCCCAGTTATGGCATGGTACTCAACTTGCTGCAAACCCATACCCTAGAGCAAACGAGGGAACTGATAGAGCGCAGTTTTGGGCAGTACATGGCCACCTTGCATTTAAGACCAGAATACGATGAGATTGCCGAACTGGAAAAACAATTAGCTCAACTACATGAGCAAATCGCCGCAGTTGATGAAAATGAACTAGCTATTTATGAAAAATTGCGGCAACGTCTGAAAGTAGAACGCCAGATATTGAAAACCCTGCAAGAGCAAGCACAGGAAGATAGACAAGAAGAATTGGGGATGATGTTGGACTTTGCAGTGTCAGGAACTCTGTTGAGTCTCAAAGGCAAAAACATCACCGTGTCTTCACCCGTAACCGCAGTGTTAGTGGGAAAATCGCCTGGTTCTGGTCAAGCTCCTTACTTGGTATGCTTAGGGCATGATAATCGCTGGTATGTCGCAACCACAGGGGATGTGGTCGATTTGTATGCAGAATTGCCGCGAATTGAGGTGTCACCTGATGTACTACCACCCCCAGAGATGCCTTTGAAGCCAGGACAGTCACGCCGTGGTAACGAAGAAACCTTTGCGATCGCTACGCGTATTCCTAATCCGATAGAATCTTTGCATCTGGCACCAGAAGTAGCAGAACAAATGAGTCGCACTGCTGCCGTCCAAGAGCAATTAGAAGCTCATCCCCTACATCAATCAGGCAATGCTGCCACGCTTTTCAAGCGTCGCGCCAAATATGTCGAACTAGAAGCCGAACTCGAACAGCTGCAAGGGCAAGTAGAGCAACAGTCACAACGTCATTGGGAAGAATTTCTCAATTTAATCTTAATTCTGCAACACTTTGGCGCTTTAGATAACTTAGTGCCCACACAATTAGGGCGAATTGCTGCTGCCATTCGGGGTGAGAATGAATTGTGGTTGGGCTTGGTATTCGCTAGTGGTGAATTGGACAACTTAGATCCCCACCATTTAGCCGCCGCCGCCGCCGGTTTGGTGATGGAAACACCCCGTCCAGATAGCAAGGTTAACTTTGAGCTTAGTAATGAAGTGGCAGAAGCCTTAGCAAAATTGCGAGGAATTCGTCGGCAAATGTTCCAACTACAACGGCGGTATAACGTAGCGCTGCCTATATGGTTGGAGTTTGAGTTAATTGCCATAGTAGAACAATGGGCGCTCGGAATGGAGTGGACAGAACTCTGCGAAAACACCACCTTGGATGAAGGCGATGTGGTGAGAATTCTCCGCCGGACGTTGGATTTATTATCACAAATACCCCACGTTCCCCATCTGCCAGACTCTTTCTTGCGTAATGCTTATCGGGCGATGCAGTTGATTGATAGATTCCCTGTGAATGAAGTGGTTGAATAAACAGGACACTCTTAACTACGGAGTTCTGTGCGTCTTTATATTAGACATTGTAGGGACAATTCATGAATTGCCCCTACAAACTGTACTGACTTTTCAGCTTATGTGGAAGAGCCAGCCAAAAACCTAACCCCCTTCCCGACGCGGGAAGGGGGAAAATTCAAAGTCTCTCTCCTTAAAGGAAGAGAGATTTAGAGAGAGGTTTTCCAAATGCCGTGAAAAGTTAGACAAACCGCCCCAAGAATGAATTTAAATTTAATAGTAGTGGTACGTAGTTAAAAATGCTTTTTTGGTTTCGTATATATTCTATACGTAATTAATTACGCGTATTTAACAGAAGTTGTAGTTGCTATAAGCGCTATTCAACCTTAGTACACCAAGTTTCCAGTACCCTGCAACTGACGCAAAGAATTTATACATAATGGACAGTCGCATCCAAATACCCTGATTGCCACATCACTTTCCTCTTCAGTAAAGTTCAACATAGCAACATTCTGATCTGATACTGATGTGACAATAGTTGAGGAACGTGCAGATGAGGTGTACGGTTTCTTTCTCTCTGAATCTCGAATGCACACAAAATCTTTTCCACCATGTGGGTTAGTGATACAGGTACGACCATCTTCTGTGTGCATCAATCGCTGTGTAATACTACCACCACTAGCATGGGCAGGATGAAATGCCACCAGTGTAGACATCATCGATACAAAGATTGAGGAAGTGGAAAGTAAATTCAAAAGAATTTTTTTGTTCATAGATTTCCTTGAGAAAATAGTCTACTAGCTTAGGGTATTCGATTCACTTTCAAACTTCAAGTGGGTTTCCCCTAAGAATAGCTAGCTTGACACTTGTTATTTAAGAAAGTTCCATATCTACCAAGTTTGATCGCAAAGTAGTTGTCATAGCAGAATTAAGCAGTCAAACAGGCTTGAAGTTTATGGATCAAGACTTTAAAATCTTATACAAAGCGATACATTGCTCACTACGAACAAAAATTATATCTTAGATTATTCTACAAAATTGATAACTAATATAGCTATCTTTACAGAACTATAAATCTTAATCTGAACCAAAATATAACGTAAGTATTTAACAATAAATCTGATATAGATTCTCATTCTTAAATGTTCAACTTGTAAAAATCTCTTTTTTTTATTACATTTGAAAAAAGGCTCATATACCAAGTAATTTACTAGCCTCAACACAAAATATGAAGCAAAAAATACATTCAGAATCTTCAGGTTGTTGCAACGGTGAACACAATCATCATGAGAATCATAACCACCATCATAATCATACTCATGATGAGAATCATAACCATGAGCACAATCACGATCACAGTGGAGAATTCAATCTAAAAAATGAGCTATTGCCTTTGGTAGCAATTTTAAGTTTATATGTGCCTGGTGTAATTTTTGAAAATCAATTACACAATACATTCTACTCAATAGGTGAATATCTGCTTTTCATCCCTGCCTATTTATTGAGTGGATGGAGTGTTTTAAAAACTGCTGGACGTAATATACTTAGAGGTAGATTATTTGATGAAACTTTTTTGATGACAGTAGCAACACTAGGGGCGATCGCAATTCATAAATTGCCCGAAGCTGTCGGAGTTATGCTATTTTATAAAATTGGCGAATTGTTTCAGGATATTGCCGTTAGTCGTTCCCGTAATTCGATCAAAGCCTTATTGGAAGTCCGCCCAGACTATGCAAATATCCAAATAGAGGGTGAACTAAAAAAAGTCCGTCCAGAAACAGTAAACATTGGAGATATTATCGTCGTCAAACCAGGGGAAAAGATTCCCTTGGATGGTGAGATTATAGATGGAAATTCGCAAGTTGATACATCTGCATTAACTGGAGAATCTGTACCGCGAACAGTGAGGTCGGGTGAAATAGTTTTGGCTGGAACGATCAATAAAATGGGTGTTCTTAGCATTAGAGTAACAAAACTATTTGATGACTCTGCGATTGCCAAGATTTTAGACTTGGTGCAAAATGCCAAAAGCAAAAAAGCAGATACAGAAAAATTCATTACTAAATTTGCCCGATATTATACGCCAATAGTAGTTTTTATATCTCTAGCAGTTGCTTTATTACCTCCTTTATTTATTTCTGGTGCAAGTCCATCAGAATGGATTTATCGTGCCTTAATTTTGCTAGTTATTTCCTGTCCCTGTGGACTCGTTATCAGTATTCCATTAGGTTATTTTGGAGGAGTAGGAGGTGCAGCTAGACGTGGCATTTTGGTTAAAGGCTCTACTTTTTTAGATACTCTAAATGCAGTCAATACAGTTGTATTTGATAAGACTGGAACGTTAACTAAAGGCGTATTTAAAGTAGTAAAGATAGTAGCATTAAATGGCTACAATGAAACAGAATTGCTGCAATTAGCTGCCAAAGTAGAATCGCACTCAAATCATCCCATTGCTCAATCTATCCTTAAGGCTTATGGGGAAAAGATTGATGAATTTGAGGTGAGAGATTATGAAGAGATTGCAGGCTATGGAATTAGAGCCAAGGTTGAAAATAGGGTAGTGATAGCGGGAAGCGATCGCCTACTCCACAGAGAGAATATTGCTCATGATAATTGCCAGCTAGAGGGAACAGTGGTTCATTTAGCGGTGGATAATATTTACGTTGGGTATATTGTCATTGCTGATGAACTCAAAGAAGATGCGAGACACGCTATTCAAGCACTCAAGCGAATGGGTGTAGAAAGAACAGTAATGTTGACTGGAGATAATCAAGCGATCGCTTCCCAAATTGCCAAACAGCTAGGCATAGATGCTTACGAAGCAGATTTATTACCAGAAGAAAAAGTTAATGCAATTGAAAAATTACTCAGCACCGCCGGTAAGCATGGTAAAGTTGCCTTTGTTGGGGATGGTATTAATGATGCACCAGTGATTGCTAGAGCTGATGTTGGGATGGCAATGGGTGGCTTAGGTTCAGATGCAGCCATCGAAACTGCTGATATTGTTATCATGACAGATGCGCCATCAAAAGTGGCAGAAGCAATACAAATCGCCAGAAAAACAAGGCAAATTGTTTGGCAAAATATTGGGTTTGCGTTAGCAATTAAAGCTGTGTTTATTGGATTGGGTATTTTAGGTATAGCGACAATGTGGGAAGCTGTCTTTGCTGATGTTGGAGTAGCATTGCTGGCAATTTTAAATGCAACCAGAGCGATAAAATAAAATTTTTGGAAAATCGGGAATCTGTAGTTGGTAAATTGTAGTAGTTAAACTATGAGTCCTTCTGACTCATATTTTGCTACCCAAGAATAGAACCTATGAATTCATCAATCAAAGGCATTGCTACAGCTACTTTAGCTTTACTACTAAACTATTCAGCAAACCCAGCCTTTGCTCTACCCCAGAAAATCAATCATCCAATTACTGTTGCTAAATCGCAATTATTAACAAACACCTTGATTGTTCCTGGCGAACGAGTGGGGCCAATAACACGCACAACCACCAAGCAAGATTTAGTGAAGCTGTTTGGTGCATCCCATCTCGTTGATAAAACCATTTCCGGTGCTGAAGGAATAGGGAGTTTCGCTGCTACTCAGGTAAACCTAAATCAGGGGCGTTCTCTGCTAATAGTTTGGAGTGATAATACTCGTACTAAACCTCTAGATGTGCGTAACCTGGGTTCAGCTTGGAAAACCCGCGAAGGTATCAGTGTTGGAACCCCATTGAGCGAATTACGCAAGAAGTTAGGTAATTTTAAGCTCTATGGATTGGAGTGGGATTACGGCGGCACGATTTTGTTGGATAGTAGTAAATTATCCCGTTATCAAGGCAAACTGATTTTACGAGTAAACGCTGCTCCCAATGCTTCTGAAAAGTTCCCCAATGACTACCAAGCAGTGTTAGGGGATGGTACTTTTTCCTCCAGCAATCGTCATTGGAAACCTCTGGGAATCACACTTACAGAAATTATTGTTGTTCTGAACCCAGGTGAGTAGTGGTATGCTAAACATCAGTTTGCTTGCTATGGTGTAGCAAGAATATGGACGCAACTTTTTATACTAAGTTTAGAACTAGTAAATTACTGTGGTCAGTGAATAAATTATCGGGATGTTCCAATTAAGAATTGAATCAAGATGCGTATAATTGCATCTAAGCAGTTATATAGGAATTGCGATCGCAGTTGCATCGGGTAAGTTTGAGGAAAATGCGATCGCATTCTTCACCCACCGGATGACGAACCAAAGCTTTACCAACGGTTATGCCTTAATCATTAGCGTAGATGCAGATTTACCTGTCACGCTCAAAGATGCAAGGGCTATAGTAAATATACTGGTTGATAGCGATCGCGCTGCCTATCTACCAGAAAAACTTACACTTGAGTCTGCATTGTACTTATAAGACCTATGTAAATATACAGTTATTTAGCGCATCGAAATTACGATTTTCTCACCCAGAAAACAAGGAAAATACAGATATTCAGCTAATTGGTGTTTGTTTATACTATTTCAAATTTTTGTAGTCGTTATACTCATAACTTAGGTTCTACCTGGGAATTAGGAAGTGGCTTTGCCACTTCTTTTTATTAATTTAGGAACCCAGTAAAAATAAATTAAAAGTTAAAAGTAATTTGTTGAACTTTTAACCTGAGTTCGGGATAAGGAAAAGGACAGGTAGTAAGCTGAAAATAACAACAAATCCAGCAACCTGTCCTATGTTTAGTTTAGATGCTTTGTTCTGTCATGTAGATGATTTCTGTAAAGCCTTTGA
>NZ_JADEXU010000070.1 GCF_015206895.1 Nostoc sp. LEGE 12450
GCGCTCAGGTTAGCACGGCTCAGGTCGGCACCGCTCAGGTTTCGCCCCTCAGATGGCTGATTGACAATTTCCCACACCAAACGCCATTTGTTATCAATTCTTGTTGCTTCGTCAATAACTGCACGGCGCAGGTTAGCATCGCTCAGGTTAGCATCGCTCAGGTTAGCACCGCTCAGTTTAGCACGGCTCAGGTTAGCACCGCTCAGTTTAGCACGGCTCAGGTTAGCACCGCTCAGTTTAGCATCGCTCAGGTTTCGCCCCTCAGATGGCTGATTGACAATTTCCCACACCAAACGCCATTTGTTATCAATTCTTGTTGCTTTGTCAATAACTGCACGGTTCAGGTTAGCATCGCTCAGGTCGGCATCGCTCAGGTCGGCACCGCTTAGGTTAGCACCGCTCAGGTTATCACCGCTCAGGTTGGCACCGCTCAGGTTGGCACCGCTCAGGTTAGCACCGCTCAGGTTAGCACCGCTCAGGTCGGCACCGCTCAGGTTTCGCCCCTCAGATGGCTGATTGACAATTTCCCACACCAAACGCCATTTGTTATCAATTCTTGTTG
This sequence comes from Nostoc sp. LEGE 12450, assembly GCF_015206895.1. Lineage (GTDB taxonomy): Bacteria > Cyanobacteriota > Cyanobacteriia > Cyanobacteriales > Nostocaceae > Nostoc. The sequence continues at coordinate 563 of NZ_JADEXU010000070.1, forward strand.
CTTCGTCAATAACTGCACGGCTCAGGTTAGCACCGCTCAGGTTAGCACGGCTCAGGTCCGCACGGCTCAGGTCCGCACGGCTCAGGTCCGCACCGCTCAGGTCCGCACCGCTCAGGTCCGCACCGCTCAGGTCAGCATCGCTCATGTATGCATCGCTCAGGTTAGCACCGCTCATGTATGCAGCACTCATGTATGCAGCGCTCATGTATGCAGCGCTCAGGTTAGCATCGCTCAGGTTAGCATCGCTCAGGTTAGCATCGCTCAGGTTAGCAGCGCTCAGGTTTCGCCCCTTAAATGGCTGATTAACAATTTCCCACACCAAACGCCATTTGTTATCAATTCTTGTTGCTTCGTCAATAACTGCATGGCGCAGGTTAGCATAGCTCAGGTTAGTATCGCTCAGGTTAGTATCGCTCAGGTTAGCATCGCTCAGGTTAGCAGCGCTCAGGTTAGCATAGCTCAGGTTAGCATAGCTCAGGTTAGCATCGCTCAGGTTAGCATCGCTCAGGTTAGCAGCGCTCAGGTTAGCAGCGCTCAGGTTAGCAGCGCTCAGGTTAGCAGCGCTCAGTTTAGCAGCACTCAGGTTAGCAGCGCTTAGATTAGCAGCACTCAGGTTAGCACGGCTCAAGTTAGTATCGCTCAGGTTAGCAGCGCTCAGGTTAGCACCGCTCAGGTTAGCAGCGCTCAGGTTAGCAGCGCTCAGGTTTGTACTTCTTAAATCAGCACCACTTAAATCAGCACCACTTAAATTACGACTCTCAAATGCCTGACTAAGAATGTCTTGCACCAACCTCCATTTATGATCAGTTGGAGGTGTTAGCCAAACTAGCCCAATTGTATTGTTTTCAGGTATGCCAGTAATTGACGAAGATGGAGACTCAGGATCAGCACCATAAAATGTTGTTAAAGGTTTAGACCAGTCAGCAAAAGTGGCATAGCCTCTGATTAATTTTAGAGCTTGTTCAATTTCTACATCTTGCTTATGGCGTGCCAAAGCATCTTGGTTAAACAATAGCAAGCCATCAAATAGTAAACGCATCCCTTCAGTGTATACAGGAATTCCCTGCTTTACAGCCTGTAATAAGCAACTTCGAGCTAACTTAACTCTTGGCAAGTCATTTGAGCGAAGTAGAAACCAAGAATGAATTACCGCAGTATCTGGTAGCCAAGGAATTAATTTAACAAATTTATTTACCCATTGAGTTAGACGCTCGTCATCTCCTACTTTTAATAAATAATAACCACCAATTGTCGCCCCCAGTGTTTCAAAACTTTCCTCGGATAGCAATCTCTCAATAAACTTAACTCCAACAACTTTTGCAGATATAATATTTCCAGAGATCAGGTAGCTTAGTAGAGTCTCTGCTTCTTGATTGTTGTGACTGCTAACAATTATACCAATATCACCAAAGTTAGGATCATTATCTGATAGAGTAACTACTACATTAAGATGACTTTCTGGAGGCAAAGCAATAAAATGCCAAGGTGTTTGTGAACCACCGATCTGCAAAAGCCAAAGTTTGTTTTGAGGCAATTCAAGTGGAAACTTAACAGTTATCTCATTTTGAGGCAACTTCCATTTAGTAGTCCATCTTTCAACTTTCCAAGTCTTTTGCTCATGACTCCATAACCGCTGCCAAATTGAGGGTATTTGAGAAATTTTTTGCTCTGTATTAGAGGTGTAAGTATTTCCTAGAAATTCATGCCACTCCAACTGTTGGTTAGTTGATGACATCAATGGCAGTACAACTTCCTTATGTTGATTCTCTTCTATATAAGTTTTAGTTTTAATTATTTTACCAGAAGGTAAATTTGCTTTTATTAAATATTTACCCGCTTGTAGCTGAATATCTTGATTTCTATTGACTAAAATTGACAACTCGGCAACAGATTCCATCTCACTATTGATCACCTCAATATGAACGGGTGCATTAGTAATTGATTCTTTGCCTAATAATTTCAACCGGAGATTGCTCATCAAATAGCCTTAACCTTAAATCTTACTACCACTTTCTCGTAGGGAGTAGTTGCCCATAAATCTTCATCATTAGGATTATGATATTGCCTTGTTGGGAATTGGGCACAAGCCATATACATACCAGCTTCAATTTCAGCTTCCCAGTCTCCCGATTTTGGCGGTACACGCTGCTTACATACTAATGAATCTTTGCGAATGTAAAGTTCAGCTAAATCTGAAGCACTATCAGGAATCAAACCAATAGTTACAGAAACTTTAGGTGTTGTCTTCAGTATATGGATAGTAGCATCATCTGAATACTCTCCATCAAACACAGGTGTTTGATGATACTTAAGTTCGAGGCTTTCATTTTGTTGCTTTATTATCTCACGTACAGCATTACTTAAAGCGTCAGTGGTAACAACCCACCTAGCTTTTCCTTCTTTATCCTGGATACGCTTGCTACCAAGTCCTTTAAGGCTCTGAATGAGCGCATCTGTAAAGCGGCTAACACTATTTTTTTCTCCAAACGCTTTGAGTCCGAGGGATGTAGCATACAATATCCGTGCAGTTCTGCGATAGCGCATATTATCTAAATTAAAATCAATTAAAGCTTGAGCATCTGCTATAGGTAATTTTGATAGTTCATCTGAAAATTGTTGACACGAGTCTATAAAATAACATTGTACGCCCGCCTTGCATTGAACCATCCCTTGGTAGGTCAGCCGAAAATTGATGGCATTTTCTAGAATTCTATTCGGACTTGCGCCAAAATCTTCTGCCAACAGCAATTGGTAATTTTTAACAACACCATGACCGCAGAAGTAGAATATTGCCACGTTATTCTCGTTGGTATCACATCGCTTGTACCACAGGTCAAATGCTTTTTTAATATTTCCCATTGTCGCCGCATCTACTAGGATCTGATTGTCATCTTTTGACGACAATAGCAACTCAACACTACCGAGTGGTACATAAGAATCCTTTAAATTTTCTAGTATCCAATCTGCAAATGTTTTTGCTGATATGGGTGGCGAGGTAAGTTGTTTTAATCCCATCGGGTTGTCGAGTATTGGTCCTTCACCATTGAGGAGATGAGGATATTTGCCAACACCAATAATAAAAACATGTGTTTGTGGTTTTCCTGCCTCAATATTTTCAAATATAGTCGTCATGAGTTTAAATCTCGAATTTTTTCAGCTAGTCGTTCGTGGAATATTGGTAAGTTAAAGTAAGTGTTATGGGCTGCAACTAATACGTTTCCTGTACGGTACTCAAAATCTTTTACTCCCTCAAATACACTCTCTGTCGCAAACCCCAAAAAATCATTAAAATCAAACACATTTATCCATCGATGGACGTTTGCTGGTTTCGATACACGATTCACTTCTGAGTTGGCTGTTACTGTTTCATCACTAACGTGAAAAAGTTTCATTTCTTCAAATAAAGCCACTTGAGAGCCAACAGTAACTAGCACATCAACCTCAATATCTGGGCGAAAATGCGTGAGTATGTCATAAATTATATTCCCACCCATACTGTGGGCAACGACAATTAATTTATCGTCTTCAATATTTATTAAATTTTTCGCTTCTAGCAGTGTGTCAACAATTTCTTTGACGATATCTCCTGGTTTATCTTCAACTCCACGTTTGCTCAAATACACAAAAACATCACCCATAAAATTGGCTATTTCTCCCTTGAGAATATTACGAATCTTATTGGTGACAGGTTTACCTGCCCAACTCATGACATTGCTCCTGAAGCGACTTGCCCCTTTTCTAATCGGATTCCAATTTTCATTGGAACCAAAAACTTCCCACTGGGGCGAATCTTCGGTATTGTAAACTGTATGTGACTCCCACTTATTAATTTCTTCCGGTAAATCTCGCAGAAATTGTTGATCGTTTTCTATATTATTCAGCCAATCAGGATGGGGATTATATTTCGCATAGTTCACAGCACGCACTGCTAAATCTGCCAAATCCTCAGCTTGTGACTTATTTACACCCGATGCACTGACAGCCCAGAGTAAGTCAATTACATCTGCAAGAGATTTTTTTGCTACTTCCAAAAGCACTGTATCTGGGTTCAGTTCTTGCTCAAGCTGAATCTGATTGATTAAAATTAATGGTAATTCATCCTCAGAACCAAGTTCCTCAATAGCACTTTGGGTAAGTGATTTTTTCTCCCAAGCAAACTTGACTCCATAATCGCCCCAATAGGGGTTGAAAATTATAACATTATCTGGATTTTGGACTATCTCTTTTAAGAGAAACTTTTGAAACAGAGCGTTACGATGATTAATCTCTTTGTCATAACTCACACCTTGGCGAACATTTACTCCGTGGACAAATACGAGCGGCATAATTTACCTTTTGCTCTGATGCACTTACACACATCTTACCCCGTTTAGGACTTACCCTCTTTTGTTACCTTCGGAAAAAAATTAGCAATAAAATTAACTAGCAATAGGGAAACTGACTGGAGAAGCTCGAAAATCATTCATGAAGTCAATTAATTTCAAAAATCAATGTTTCTATGCCAGGTATTTTAAATACTGTGAGCCAAGGTTGAATCAAACAGTAAAAGATATAAGATTGAATAATTAATCTCAGGTTATTCAAGGCACTCTTCCATGTAGTGCCGGACTCCCAATAAGGATGCTTAGATTTACCTTATGTTTACCTTGTAAATACCTTGGAGATGCCATTTATTTACCTTATTTTTGGCAGAATAACGAGCATTTTGAAAAATCTTCATTTTGGGCAACAGTAAATCCTTATATCTGCCATTGATTTACCTTATAAATGCCTTTTTTGAGAAAATCCTTATAAATACCTTATAAATTTCATTCGAGTAAATTAATGCTTGTGATTTGAACTAAAAAATGAGATTTTAACTCATGATATGCTTCAGAAATGAGTATCCAGTTTATAGTTCACTTTTAATATTCGAGTTTTTTTACTCATAATGATTATCGTTTAGGGGATGAAAGGAGGGATAAGATCGTCGCTCTTATCCCTCCTTTCAGTTTGATTATCATTATTATTCAGCTACGATTTGAGTAGGCGATCGCCCAACAACAGAGCGATCGCTTGGACAATGAAATACTTTATTTTTACTCAGATATCTACTAAAACAAAAGTTTTGAACCATAACATGGGCATTTGAACCATATTTTGAATTGAAAGTTCAAGTTAGAGCAATTTTTTCAGAGATTTTTTGTGCAAGTTTTGTCCAATTGTGTTTTTCCAACTCATTTTCTAGTTATGCTTCAGAATTTCAACTCTCTCTCATGTATGAATGCAAAGTTTAATTTTGCGATTGGCGCAAAAGCCTGAATTTTCGTTAACTTTTTTCCAATTTATGATTCAGAATTTTTCTCACATTATGATTCAAAGGACAATGCTTTGGGTGCGAAGTTTTTCGGAAGCCAAAAAAATTAGTATGATTTCGCCACCTGCACATAGAAAATCTTTAGGGAGCGGGAGCAAGATGTCTATCGATAGTCCCGATTTTCAATCGATATAGTCGGATGAGGTTTGGCTTTGAGATCCACAGTGATGCTTATCAGAACAGAAGCAAAATTTAGCAGAAGCCGCAAAAGAAATTCAGCAACTCCTTTACCAGTTATCTCAGGCTAACTCAACGACAAATGAAGAAGTTACAGAAGCAATCCTTCAAGAGATTAAACGAAATCCAACACTGAAAGTGAAGTTACAATCTGCCTTAAAAGTTGGTGGATTGGAAGCACTGAAAGCAATCTTTAATCACCCGCTATTTAACATTCCTGCTGAAACAATAAAAGGATGGCTGGAAGCTGAATAAGCGGTCGCTATGATCGGTTAGTAGGACTATAGCGATATAGTCCTGCTACTATAAAGCAGACCGAAAGTCTTTCCAAATTTTTAGTTTATAAAGGTTCGGCTACAATCAATTTTATTATCGCTGCCCTTTACGAACCATACCTAGTCCATATAAGTACAATTCAGTAACTGCATAGACACGAGGAGGGGGATCTTTGGGGCGAGAGCGTTCTGTCAGAATACCAGCTTCGACCATCATATCTTTGATGCGACGAGCTGATTCGCCATCATGTACGTTCCATATTTCAGCTAACTTATTTTCATCAATAGGGGAACGTTCCCCTTGAAGTTTCTCTAAAAATTCTCTTAATTCAGGGTATTCATTCCTTACTTCAGCAACACGTTGCTGGGAAACATAAGGAAAAGCATCAATCAATGCTTTAGGACGTAAAGTTATCTCTGAACTATATTCTGTAGAAAATTCTTTTTCCTTTTGAACTGCTTCTTCTAAAAGCAATATTAAACTGCGTGGAAAACAATTATTATGACCGTCAGCAATACGGGTACGAACCCAATTATAAGTGTAAGCCTTTTTTGTGCGCCCCATTCGCTCACCCCATAAAGGATACAAACTTTGGCGCAGTTGTTCCTTCTCAATTACATTGAGTCGCTTTTCAGTAACTCCTAACTTTTTCTCTAAAGATTCCCTCAAAGAATTTGAGCTATTAAGAGCTTGACGAAGCACTAATCTCCAGAGATCAGCTTCTTCCCAACGCAGCTGAAGTGAGCGTCCACTGTAATGTCCTGTATTGGTAAAATTGAGTTGATTCCAGATATCTTCGCGTAAAAATATCTTAGGTACAATCTGCTTAAAACTTGTCCCAATTTCCAACCACCATGCAAGTAATGCTTCAAGTGATCTTAATCGCCGATCATAATCAGCTTGGCTAGAACCAAAACCAGCATCTAACTCATCATAAAGTAACCACACTACCTGATTATTTTGGTGTAACCATCGGTCAATTAAACGTAATTCATCAGATGCTTGTGGTCGCTTACTTGGTATTGTTGATCGTTCTACAAGCCATGAAACAATTTGAGTATGCAAAGGAATTTCTTCAGCGCTCAGTTCCACTAACTTTTCATCTAAACCAGATACTAAACGTAATTCTGGCTTATGATGGCAGAGTTGCAAAAGACTATAATTGAGCCAAAAAAATTGCCAGTCGTTCTCATCAACTTGCTGCTCATAGCTAGCCATATCGAGACTTTCAAGAATGGTGCTTGATACTCTAGGCTGACCATGACCTGGAATAAAATTAACATTATTTAAATTGACATCAGATTGAGCTAGGTCTTTTGCAGCATCAGGTTTTTCTACAAACAGTCGGAATAAAAGACTTTTACCAGTCCCTTTAGCACCACGAATTAGCCAAGTTTTATTACTTAAAAATTTAGGAAAATCCTCAGTCCGTTGAAAAATAGTTGGAATATCATTAGGTGCTAATTCCTGTGCTGTTGCTGCCTGAAATTGCAACTCCTTCAAAACCTTTTTTGGATCATCTATAGTTTTAGTTACAATACTAGTTTTAATATCTGGTAAACTGGCATCGATAGTATCAGCAATAGGTAAATAAGTATCTAGTAAACTCTTGGGTACATCATTAACTAGACTAGACAAAGTTGCAATGTTGGGGTTGTAAAGAACTTCATAATAAAGTTGTCCAACAGTTATTTCTTCCGATAAACCCCAGTTATCTTCAATCCAACTTTCGACTTTATTTATCCAAATTTGATGCTGCTCAGATGCAACTGCTGGTACAGGTGTTAGTAAAAATTGAACATCTGGCTTACCCTGATATTTTTGTTGTTTACGAGCTGCTTGTACAACCCAACGCAATCCTTCAAAGCTCTGATCAGTAGGTGAAAAACAAATTATAGCAGTATCAGCTAAAGCGAACAGTGCTATAGCACCTACATCATTAAATCCAGGTCGCGCATCAATTAAAATCACATCTGGATCTAGTTGTTCTTTAATATCTTCCATCAGTTGCTCAACTGCATTGTTACCAGACCTATAAAAAGAACGCATATCCAGGTCTGCTAACCGATGAATATAATTTTCGTCGTACTCTCCTACTGGAATTAAAAAAAGTTCGCCACGAGTTTGTAAATTTATTTGTCGGATACAATCAGCAATATTAGGAATGTTTTCTTCAGGTGTTAGAGAGCGTTGGTGTAGGTAATCTAAAACTCCTAATTGTTCTTGATTGTTATTTTCAATATCTTGCTGAAACATAATTGAAATTCCAGGAGCTTCTAAGTCGAAATCTACCATCACAACACGCCTATTACGCGTTGCTAGTATACCTCCTACTAACCCTAAAGCTGTAGAGCGACCTACACCTCCTTTGAAAGAATAAAAAGTCACAATTAAAGGTTTTTTAACACTATATTCATCTACTTCAACTGGCTGCTCAGGTTCTGGAGCCATTAAAATATCTGACCACAGAGGAAGTTGAATATATTGAGCAGGTTGTTCTGTTGCATCCTGTGGAGTTAATAATTCATAGCCAGCGATTGGATATTGACCTAGATGAAAATCTATACCTGATAGCAAATAATCAATATTCTCTTCACACTCAGTGAGTGACTTCCCTTCAAACCTACTTGTAATGATCCTAATTTTAAGCCAACCTAATGATGTATATTTAACTATCACCTCTGCTTGTGGGTCTTGAATACGTAACTCACGAATGAGGTAGTTATAAATATTTTCAGATAATGCATTTATATCATTCACTATTTTACACCTTGTTTTTGCAAAAAAAGTTTGTGTAATTTCTCTACTGCTTCAATAAACTTTTTGCTGTCTGTTTCAGCGCCTAAATCTTGTGAGTAGCGCAATTCAGCATTGCGCCATAAGCATGAAACGGTATTCCATGCATTTTGATAAACCTGAGTACGATCTAAACTTATTGCACGTTGTACCAAAGTTGAATGATTCAATAACTTAGTAAGATTATGTAGTTCAGATCCTCGTAATCCTTTTTTAAAAATTTTTGTATCTTTGAAATTTTCTTCACCTTCCTCATAACAAATGAGAGCTTTTAATGAGCATTCGATGGCATATCCACCCAGGTAAATAGAACCAAGCCAACGCTTTTGGGTATGTAGAACTTGAGCATCTTCAAGCTGACGACGAGAAGCAGCTAGTTGGCAACGTTTATCATAAGTGTCCATTCAGGAGCGTCCTTAGTATAGACAATATTAAAAAGTAGGCAATCTAAACAGATTTACGACTAAATCTGAAAATATTTAGACTCTTTATTCTCTGTTATATACCGATACAACTCAATCTTAGCCTTATCCCCCATGTCGCCAATAGGGTTTGCCAAAATCAGAATTGCGTTTAATAAAAGTTCCTGACAATTGGTAATGGCATTAATTACTAAGGTGCTAGTAGTAATTGAGTTTAACTTTACTACTATAAGACTCATATTTGATTTCTGAACAAGATTTCAGATAAAACCCTCAGAAAACGCCCTTTTCAGCCCCAGTATGTTTTCAAAAATCAAATCTTAGCCTATATCAGAACACTGATAATTAATAAATTGCAACCAGACGGTGAACTCAGCAGTTCATCTTCGACTCTTAGCTGCAACTTTTGCCTCATTAATACTATTCTTTACAGTTTGTAGGAAAGTGGGAATAGCTTTAGATAAGGACTGCTCTGCACGCGTAGGTTGATCCAACTCTAGTAGCACTACTAACTCTTGCGTAGCAGCCTCAATTCTCTTAAGTAGCTTGAGCTTCTGAAAAATAGGATCTGAGTTCCTATTTTCTTCGCCAGCTTCTTCTTGTCGCTGCTGGCTCAGTATCTTGCGTACATAACGAGTAGAGACACCAATTGCTACTGCTAAAGCTGGGCCCAATGCTTTCTCTCCTTCTCGCGGACGACCCCGAATCTCCCTGTAATTCAAAGTTCGTAAGCGTTCAGCAAGTCGTTCAATCTGGTCACGGGTATAGTTAACCCGCTTCTCGTTTTCTGCTAGTTCCACCTGTAGCGCCCGTTCAGGTTCCTCCTCAGCATCAAATGCCATCATGTGAACCATTACCAGATCATCAGAAAACTGTTGAGCATAGGCTTCTAAGTTAGCTTCCTTAAGTAACTGAATTGCTGCTAGTCGGTGCGCTCCAGCCAGCAATACTCCCTTACAATCAACCACAAGGGGTTCAATCAGCCCCAATGCTGCAATAGAATCTGCCAAATCAGCAACATGCTCAGGTCGAATTGGCCTGGTATCTGCCTCTCTAGGATGAATTTGAGCCAGAGGAATTTTGGTCCTTTGGGTACGCTCTTGTTCGACTTTAGCTGCCGCTGCCTGATCAAGCTCATGAATCGCGTCAGCTGTCGCGGTGGCTTCTGCAAATAAAGCTTCGCTATTTGTTCGTCGTTTAGCCATTTAACACCCACTCCGCGATCGCTTGTAAATCTTTTGCACCTTTGCAGTTTGCATCGTACTGCATAAGGGGAACTCGTTCAGCAGCAGCCCACGCTAAAGATGAGTCTTGATGCACAATTAAACGCTTAATAGATGGGTAAGCATTAGAGAGTTGTTGGTCAAGTGCCTGATCCATTGACCGACGCAGGTCAATCCGGCTCAGTGCCACCGCCCAGCGTTTTGCCCCTCTGCGTCCTTTTTGCTGTCGCAGCTTCAACTCGTTGAGGACTCGACCGGCTCCCATTACTGCCAGAGGGTGAGCATCAGTGCAGACTAATGCAACATCAGCAGCAACTAACGCTAGTCGCTCTAGAGATTCAACACCTGGTGGGCAGTCGAAGATAAAAACATCGTAAGCCATTGATGCTACGATATCTGCCAAATCTTCAGGATCTAGCAACTGAATATTATGTCCTGCCAAATCCGGCCCACCTGGTAAGACGTGAAGTCTAGGAGCAGCCTCTAGAGGGTCAGGTGAACCACCAACAAGAAGTTCAGCAGTTCCGGCTGCTGTGGGATTTGTACCTAACACGTAGGCTGCATTTGACTGTGGGTCAAGGTCGATAACTAAAACTTTTCGTCCCTGACTGGCTAGAACAGAAGCAAGACCACAGGCAATTGTGGTTTTGCCTACGCCTCCTTTACGAGCTGCAACTGCAATGCATGTGTGAGTCATAGCCAAAATCGTATCACGCTCCAATTAAGGCGAATCAGAATTGCGTTGAAGCCTGGTTGCGATGCCTACGGCGGCAAGCTACGCAATCCTTCTTGCTCTGGATCAGGAATCAGCAAAATCTACAGTACCACCAAGCAGGCAGGGAAAGAAAGCAATCACAGGATTTTTAGACAAGCTTGCTGGTTTGGCTTTAATCTTTTCTAAAATTGCAAATAGTCTGCTCACTGCACCGACAACTCACCCACCACCAAAACCCTCAACTCCGTCACCCGCTTCAAAGCTGTATCATTGGTCAAAAACGCCTCACAACCAGCAATTATTGCCGCCGCCACCTGCAACGCATCGGGTAACTGAAGGTTATAACGCACCCGAATTCTCGCAGCTTCTCGCGCAATAGCAACATTAATCTCCACAAAAACTACTTCATCTTGTTGCAACACATCGACAAAAGCCTGCTCTAAATCCACCAATCCCAGACGTATAGCACCCACCAAACACTCTGATAGCGTTATTCCAGATACCACTGCTGTAATGTCAGCTTCTAACCGATCAAAAATTGGATCGACTAAATCCACAAACTGCGGATTGCGTTCTACAAAATAAATTACGGGTGCTGTATCGAGAAATAAGCTAGAAACTCCAGCTAACGCATCACTAATCCTCATTCCTCTCCTTGCAACAACCGTTCTCGATGCTCATCTCCTTCCCGTCGAGTCCGCGAAACCCATTCCTGAGCATCTTCACCCAATAGCGGATAGGGTGCTATACCCTTTAAATCGCTCCACTTGCGTTTTGGTTGCGCTTGAGTGATATGTTTCTTTACACGCTCCACCAAATGCCCCATCACCGTCAATTGCTCCTCTGGAGTTAATTGCTCAATCTCGCTTAAAATTTTTTCAAGTGACGGACTCATCAAGCTAACCCTTATCAACTGCTGTAAATTTTAGCGTCTTTACTCTTGGATATATCCCATCAAGGGTTGCAAGCACATAACTCTTTTCAGGCTGACTCAAAATAGGTCAGCAAGTTTATACTTTGTCTAACAGTTTTGCTTATCGTTGCCCTACCAATAGCTTTTGGTAAAGCCTCTTGCTTCGATGTCAACTATTGCTTTGGCTCAATCTAACCTCTGCCTTCAAATGCTGTCCTCAGCAAATTGCCGGAACCCCGAAAATAGGAGAAGGAGTACCTGATTCAGCTTACACTCGCTGTAAGACAATCCGCCGTAATGTCACGATTGATTGGACTGTAAAAGAAAGTGTCAAAGCGAATCTGCGGAGATTAGTCAAGCGCCTGCTGCGGAAATATGGTTATCCACCGGAAAAACAGGAGAAGGCGATGGTAACGGTGTTGCAACAAGCAGAATTGTTGTGTAGGGATTGGGCAGCGTGAGGTTTGATAGCGATCGGATCGCACATGCTTTGAGAATATACAAGATGGATCGCATCGCATCACCCTTTGACTAAGACCCTGGCTCTAATACAGGATCTATTCGTTGACTTTGCTCTTGATTAGTCGTCACTGTGGTATTAGGGTGAATTTGCAAGTTGATCAGTGGTTGATTAGCCGGAGATGTTGCAGGTTTTAAAACTAGTAAGGCAAACGCTAAAAACATTGCACTTATTGCTACAATAGCAACGTTATTGCTGCTGTCTTTACCCACAGCACTCATCAGATGTTTCAGCAGTGCATGAAACTGCTGTTCGTTAGAGGTAGCAGGTAAATTCTTTGCTACTCCCCTTAAAAATGCTTGAGCGGCATTTGTCTGTTGATTGGAAGTGCGAGGTCTACGACGATTAGATTCCATATTTATATCCTTGTTTCTTTGGTGCCATAACTGGAGAAAATCCAGGTTGCTTCTTTTAGCATCAAGTGAAATTCCCCAACTTTTGACTGGCTAATCGTTTACCTAAAATTATTTTGTGATTGCCCTATGCTTGGCTTGTAATTGTGCAAATAATGTAAGCTATAAACCCTCATCTGCCAGGCATGATCAAGAAAAAGCAAACTATCAGCGCCACTCCTCAAGGTTTAGAACGAGCCAATAGAGCTTTGAAGAGATTGTATGGAACACAAATAGTCTTTGCAGACACTCTACAAGGAGAAGTCGGTCGCAGCACTATCCAGAAATTTTTTAAAGGAGAGAAAATTCTGGTTGATAAATTTAAGGAAATTTGCAAAGGGCTAGAACTTGAGTCGCAATGGCAAGAGATTGCAGGTTTAGTGGATTTACCTGACTCAGTTGATTTACCAGTTCCTCAGACAGCAAAGCCAGCTTTGGAGAAACAGGAAGATGGTGTTGATATTGATAGACTGGTGCAAGAGGTACGTGAATCTATCAGACATAACTACGAAAAACGGTACGGCATTCTTAAAGTTTTGGGAATGCGTGACCCTGTAAAGCTGGAATCGGTTTATACAGCAGTTCAATTTTTAGATAATGATGATATCCATAGGTTTGAATCTATCGAAAATTTAGAGAAATTATATCGCCAAGCTAGTAGCCGCAGGTTTCCATCTCAAGATAAAGGTAAACAAGAAGGAATTAAAGTTGCTAACGAAAAACGATATCTTATGGTGCTTGGTGGCCCTGGTGTTGGTAAGTCTACATTTCTGCGTAAGATGGGATTAGAAGCACTCAAAGGTAAAGAAGGAAAATTTTACCATACCTGTATACCAGTTTTTATTGAATTAAAAACTTTTGAATCTAGTGATATTGATATTGAAAAAATTATTGCTGAAGAGCTTTGTATTGGCAGCTTTCCATTAGATGAGGAATTTACAGGTAATGCCTTAAAAAAAGGTAAATTACTTATTCTGCTAGATGGATTAGATGAAGTACCGACCCAATACTTGTATAAGGTGATAAGTATAATTCAAAAGTTTGTTGATAAATACCCGAAAAATCGCTTTATTGCCTCGTGTCGCACTGCGGCTTACCGCAATAGTTTTCGCAGCTTTAGCGACGTGGGAATGGCAGATTTTGATGATACCCAAATTCAGCAATTTATTTATAATTGGTTTCATTCAAAAGCAGATAAACAAGCTCAGACAGGCGAGAAATGTTGGCAGTTACTACAAAAGCCAGAAAATGCCGCCGCTAAAGAGTTAGCCCATACACCTTTATTGCTGACATTTCTGTGTTTAGTATATGACCGTTCCCAGAATTTTCCAGATAATCGTAGTGTTCTTTACCGCAAGGCACTGCGGATATTGCTAGAAGAATGGGCATCAGAAAAGAGAATTCTTCGAGATGAAATTTATCAAGGTCTGCACACAGAACTAGAAGAAATATTACTATCAGAGATTGCTTATACCGGTTTTAAGGCTGACAGACTGTTCTTTTCCCAGAGTAATGTTGTTCAACAGATTAAAACATTTTTAGGTAGTAATCTGAATGCACCTCAAAATTTGGATGGAGAAGCAGTGCTGAATGCTATTGCTGTGCAACAAGGAATTTTGGTAGAACGAGCAGAGGATGTATTTTCTTTTTCTCATCTGACACTACAGGAATATTTAACAGCACAATATATTTATGAGCATCGCCAAGTTCAGGAATTAGTTTCTAAACAACTAACAAATAAACGCTGGAAGGAAGTGTTTTTATTGGTAGCAGGTTTAATGTGGGTTGGTGCAGATGATTTGTTGTTGCAGATGGAAAAAGAAGCGCAAAAGTACATTAACACACCGAAGTTGCAAGCTTTATTAAACTGGGCAGAACAGTCAACAACTGGATCTACTGGGGATGTTAAACCTGTGGGTAAACTTGCAGTTACGATCGCCATCGCCATCGCCATCGCCATCGCCAACACCTACGTCAGCGACAACGCCAACGCCAACGGCTACGCCATCGCCAACGGCAACACCTACGCCTACGCCAACGTCAACGCCAACACCTACGCCTACGCCAACGCCGATGCCAACGCTAACGCCATTGCCAACGCTAACGCCATTGCCAACGCTAACGCCTACGCCTACGCTAACGCCTATGCCTACGCTAACGCCTACACCTACGCCTACGCCATCGCCATCGCCTACGCCGAAGCTATTGAATACACTCGTCAACTTGAAAAATTAAAAATCTTCAATAAGGTTAATTTTACTATGCTAATTGACCAACTCAACAAACTAAAAATTAAAATTCCTGATGATAAACAACCTCTGGAAGTGCGCCGAGAATTTCTTCAGCATCTCCAACAAACTTTACTTAATGCTTTCCATCTCAGCCCAGACATAATTAATTTATCTGAGTCAGAGGCCAAAGCACTGGAAAATTATCTCTACGCTAATAACCTGCTCATCCAGTGTAAACAAGCATCTGTGCGGGTGTCGCCCACAACCTGGGAAGCAATTGAGGCGCGAATGTTGTTGGTTCCGAGTAATTGAATACTTTACTCTCAACCCTAATATCTGTCCAGCAATTGATATTAGTGAATTAAAATCCACTCAAAAAGGCTGCTCCCACTGCCAATCAAAATGCTCAAATCGCCTGGGATTCTCCGCCGTGTAACGCACAGTATTTTGAATCTGCTTATGCCCCAAATAACTCTGAATATCCCTAGTTGAGCGATTCTGCTCTGCCAAAAAATACCCGCAACTATGCCGGAACATGTGCGGATGCACCTTAATCTGCAATCCAGCTTTTTCGGCAGCACGTTTCACAATTTTCTCAATCCCATCCACCGACAGTGACTTCCCCCTCTCATTAGGAAAAACGAAATAACTGTTGGCATAAATCCGCTTTAGCTGCCCCAACAAATCCACTTCATCCTGTTGCATCGGATGATTCCCACTTTGACTCCCCTTAAGCCGCTTGATATAGATCACCTTTCGCTCTAACATGACTGCATCCCATTTCATCGTCGCTGCCTCCCCCGGTCGCAGCCCATGCCGAAATGACAGCAGTAGCAACGCCGGATCTCTAACCCTATGCCGACCCCGCTCCCCCGCCGCCTTAATCAATATTTTCATCTCCTCCCAAGTCAAATACTCCCGGCTCCGATATTCATCATTATTCAAGCGCCGAAACAAAGGGTTCATTCTACTACTGTCCGATAAATAGATTGGAAATCCGACAGTATTCATTCTCCCAAACACCTGCTACTTCGTGAACCACTCACCTCAATTAAGCAGGGCTTATCTTTCAAGCGCCGAAAATTCTCTACAGAGAGTGATTGATAATTCTGGCTTATATGAAGGGGTCAGACAGCCTGCGATATCAATACTGATATCAGTTGCGTCCTGGGGTGAAAGCTTGGTTCCGTAGAAGTTGGAATGAGAAACCATAAATAACCTAGCGTGGCAAAACTAGCTAGAGCAAAAATTTAAATGTAGTAAATTCGTTATTATTGAAAATTTTGGTTTACCTATTTACGCCTATTTCAATCATTAAAAATCTACTCTAGCAAGTTTTACCACTCTAGTAAATAACTTCCTTAACCAAAGCGTATTATCGGGTGTAGGGTAACTATTACTACTTAGAAGCCAAAAATTCTTGAACAGTCAGAATTTCAATGCCCCTCCAGGGGTTTAGCACGCTTCTAATCATCATCTCCGGTAACAATACACTCTGCTTGACCACTGAGTGCTAATTCCAAATATTTGTTATCTTTTGGATCTCGGCATTCATTAATCTGCTCAGTCACGTCAATAAACTGAGCATTTTCTGTTAAATTTTCTAGAAATTCTTGCCGCCTTTCTTTGGTGAGATACCTATCAAATTTGGGACGATATAAAACCTCTTCTAACTCCGATAAGACAGAATTTGATAATACGATAACGCCAATAACAGTAGCTTGTTCTAATGCCTGACGTGGCTTGCTTTGACTAAACAAAAATGCACTAATCAGCACATTAGTATCAAATACGAACCGTCGATCATTCGTCATCATTCAAAATCGATTCTAAGATTTCAGGCGTTAATCCTCGCTCTTGTGCTTCAAGGCTAGCTTTATCCATCGTGTTTCTTAAACGTGCAATCGCCTCAAGTCTTGGAGTTGTAAATTGAGACTGCATAATTGCCGCAATCTTAAGTTGCAATTGTTCCCGTTCTTCTTCGGTGGCATTGCGGTATGCCTCTGCTACCAAGGAGGGGACTTTGATGGTAATTTCTTCTTTAGTAATCATGGCCTGTTCGCTTCCATAATTTCTCATCTTTAATTATGTTACTTCCTTGGCTCAAGAGATTGACGGATTAAATAAGTTGCAGGTGCTTGACCTCAGACGCACATCGCCACTGCGTGGCTCGTTTGCCTCTTCCGGTCAAGCACCCGCTTAATAAATAATTGCTGAAGGGGTGAATAATCCTAGTTTAAAAAAGTATAGTCAAAGATAAGAATCCACAAGTTTCCCCTGAGTTGACCACTTCTCATCTAGAAGGCGACAAGCGACATAAACAACATTTTGAGGATTGCGCTTGTGCCTTCCATTCGTACCCCAAGAACGAACAGTATAATCACCTTGATAACCTAAAACAAGTGCTAGCTCGTCATAAGTTAACTGCCATTTTTTCTTAAATTCTATTGGGTGCATAGTATTCACCTATTTCAAGTAATTAATTAGGAGTGTCTAGCGGACATTTGACTAATAGGTGTCTGGCAGACACGCGGATATAAATTATCAAAGGTAAGAATCTATAACTTTCCCCTCAGATGACCATTTTTCATCTAGAAGGCGACAAGCAACATAAGCAACTTTTTGAGGATTGCGCTTATGGACTCCATTTATCCCCCAGCATCGGACGGTGAAATCATTTTCGTAACCTAAGACGAGTGCTAGCTCGTTGTAAGTTAATTGCCACTTTTTCTTAAATTCTATTGGGTGCATAAATGTAAATCCCTCACTATTTTTAATCGACTAATCGACAAAGTTTTTAGGTTTTTTGACTGACGAGAAATATTTCTCTAACGAGCGCTAATAAATCTGAGCAAGCTATCAGGATAAAACCAGTCTGGAACTGTGACGCGCTTCGATTCAATCAGATTTCCGTCGTCATCATAAAGACCACTGATTTCAGCATGGTTTAGAGGTACGCGACCGTTCTTTGACTTGCGCTTGATTTGGATAGTTTCGCTTTGCCTTAAATCATTAAAACCCTCAGCATTACCACTTGCTGCATTAGTAAAAGCATGAGAAATACAAACTAGATATTCGGCAGCCTTGCGAACGTCAGTAAGTGAATGTCTCACAAATTTTTTGACTGATTCTTTACAATCATCTTGCAGAGAAAGCTGTGTCAATTCATCCCAGAGTGTTTGAATAGGGGTGTCGTTTTCTGTGCGGTCGCTCCAACGTTGAACAGCTTCATTCATTGCCTCACCAATAGCTAAATAATCGTTACGTTCGCCGATTAATTCTGGCTCTAAAGGTATCAACAACTTCCAAGCTTTAGCTCTGTTCTTATGTCCATGAGCGTCAACGATTGATGTAATATTCCAATCAAAAATCGCCTTCCTAGACAGAACAATTGATGCAGCAAAACTGCTTTTACCACTACCTTGACCTCCCAACACCCAAACTGGTTTTGTGGACTCGATGACATCCCATAGCCAGCCACCCTCATGATTTTTCAATAGTTGAACTAATTCTTGGGCGGTCGTGCCTTGTGGAGCCTTAGCTTTTTCACTACTGGGATTTATGTTTTCTGCGTCCGCCTTGCGCTTGTCTCTTCTGTTTTCAGCAATGGATTTGTCAGCTACGGAGTCAGCGACCACAAACTGTTTTTTAGTATTGCTAAACTGCAAATCCTCAAGCTCTGACTGACGCTGATACTGTTGCTGCAATTCCTCAAGAGAGATATAGCGTTCTTGGACTAACAGATTATCAGCGCGTCTGTCGATGTCCTTTTTATGCTTGTCCTTAATCCGCTCTGATTCATGTGATTGCAAGTCGCGCTCAGTCCTAGTAACTAAACCTTGGCGCTTAATAGCTGTTTTGAAGGACTCCAAACGTTGAAAACTTGACTCGTTATCAATCTCATCTTTTGCAGCCCAGCAGTAATAACCCATCCAAACAAAAGCAGGCGCGACTAATAACCACAGACTTGGATTCTCTGATGGAGCTAAATCTGACGTAATGAAAGCACCGTCAGGGAGAGACACAACATCATTAAACTGTCGTGACTTCCATACTTCTGTAAGCAATCTGTACTTGAAACGGCAGTATTTATTATCAAGTGCCGATTGTGATTTTGCAGGTAATTTATAATGCTTAATTGTGCGTTTATTAGCTGTTACCGGACAAAATCGCACTTCAGTAAACTGATAAGGGTGCGGTGTCTGCCCATAGTAATAAGCACTTGCTAGCCCCAGAAGTAAAGCTGTGACAGCACCAATTTTCAGTAGCGGTTGAGCATTCATGACTTAGATTTGTGGATGCCGTAAACCACACTGCCTGCCACTAATGCACCCACCAAAAACACAATAGTTTTGTCTGATTCTGGCAGACGGTTAAAATCTTCTACAGTTGCTTTGATGTTGTCATAAGTCTTGTGTGAGTTCTGCATTGTGGTGTAAAAATTGCCGATAGCAGTCCACAAAATGAAACATCCGAATATTGTTTGAAAGAGAAATTTTATCGCCTTGTCCATGTCCGTAAAAACCCATCCTTCAGGAGACTTATTTACGGTAAACTCCAATAAATCACGATTAACTATTTGATTAATTCCCAACACAATAGCGACCGCAGGCATTAGCCCTGCCGAGCCTGTAGCTATTACTAAATACTTAGCCAAGCAATAGGAAGTAACACCCCAGCCGCAAGATTCAATACCTTTAAGAACAGCGCGACTACGGTTAAGCTTCTCAATTTCCTTCGCTTTGAATCTTCTAATAGCTTCTTGTTCATCCTGGGTAAACGCAGTATCAGGAAAGTCTTGATAGTTGAGTGATTGTTCGGTGTCCCCGTCTTGCAATTCGGTGTCAAGTTCATCTAACATTGTTCTTATGACGAATTTTTATTTCCCCTACTGAGCGGTAACTTAGTAGGGGATTTTGCTATGCTGAATTACTCGAAAATCGTAGAAACAGCAGTACGGAAGGCTTGCACTAATTTGTTAGTCGTGAATGACTTACGAGGCACTAAATCAAGGTCTGAGCTTTCGCCGTATGTGAGCAGGTGTTTGGCTTTCTCCATCTCATAAGTTCTGTCAGCGTCTAACTGTGCCTTTACAGGTCGGGCTAACTGTGATTTAGAAGCTGCTAAATGGTCAACTTGGCTAATGTGGTAGTCGATGTAAGCCTTGAGCTTAACTAGGTCGATGCTTTCTCTGTAGCGCTGATTCTCTAGTGTGCGGTCGCTGGCCAGCTTCAATCCGATTTCTGAACGCTCATGACCATACTTTAAATTTGCGATCGTTAAATCAGCGCTGGCTTTATCAATGGCAATACCAGATGCGCCAGCAGATTTGTAAATCTCTGCAAGTCCTTTGTTATATTCCTCAGTGCCTTTGATGAACGCTGACAGGTTATCTGTGATGTAGGGCATGATGGTTAAGATGCGCTCACCCTCGTTGCCCATTTCCCCTACTTTGGTCAGCGCTGCATCGTCGCCATTGATGCAACCCATGATTAAGCTGTCTGCAACGCCTAATTTCTCAGCCCTTGCTTTCAGCTTTTTACCATGCTTGCCGACTAGATTCTTGATATGTTTCACGTTTTTGGCTCCTGTATGTGCAACATTCCGTGATAAACCATTGAGACAGGGGGGCCGCGAGTGCAATTAATAACGGTATCCCCACCAGTCCAATCAACAAATGTTTGTAAGTAAGCTTGCCTCCTGCCTTAATCGATAATTCCGGCGAAAGATAACGCGAGGTCTGCAAACTGGCTTTTGTAGTCCAGGGCGGTGGCCTCCATCGCTTGCTTGATTTGGGTCAGTTCACTGCCAGCAACATCATCCATCTCTGCGAGTGTCTGCCTTATTTCGTCGGCTTTGCGTCGGATTTTTGATACTTCCTGATTTTTGAATTCCCTTGCAAAGTGGACGAGGGCGTTAAAAATCGCCTCGTTCAACTCCTTTCTAGATGCGAAGGTGGAAGCAATGGACACTGTAATCTGTTTCACATCCGCCGCTTTTAACTCAATCCCCGCGCCCTGTGCAATATCTGCAACGAGGGCTTGCTTTTCTTGCTCAGTTAGCACAATCTGATTCTCTGGCTCTTGCACGGTCAGCGCCCCTGTTTGAAGATCAGTCTCAGTCTGTGCATCTTCTGACCCTACTAAAAACGTTTCTTCAACGGGTTCATCAGTTACAGTTAATCGGTTGGTTGCTTTTTCTCTGAGATAGTCAACGGCTTGGCTCAATTGGTCTTTGGTGGGATTGTCAAGGTCATCGCACTCGACAGCGATCGCTGCCGACGTATAATCGTCTTTAGTGAATCCTTGATAACCCTGTTTGTACAAACGAGCGCGGACATTGTTAGTAAATTTGTCAGACATGGTGATTGCTCCTTAGAGGGCTAGTGTTAAAACTTCGGTGGTTGCAGATTTCATGGGCTGCGTTCGTCTGTTGATTGCCCATTTAGCAGCAACAAACGCAACAAGGGCTAAATCTTTGCTGTGGTAACATTTCTCGGCCTTATAACTTAGATTTGCTTGGCTAAACCAGTAATAACGAGTGCTGCGGGGTACATCGTCAAGATTGATTTTTAGATAGTCTGCCAACGCGACTAGGAATTGCTGACCTGTGTATTGAACTTCTTCGGCATCATAGAAGTGTTTAAAGGCTTGCCAGCGTTCACTAAAATCAGAAGTCCTAAAAGAAAAGGCTGGACACTTGCGCTTCATACCTGCATAGGTTTCAACAATGCTTTTCGCTTTTTCGGATTCAATTTCAAGCGAGAAATATTGTTTCAAGGATGCGACTGTGCGATACCAAGTGATATCTGAAATGCCTTTTCCCGTGATGCCCTCGTAAGTTTCTTTGAGCAAGCGATACTTAGCTACATATTTTTTTGTTGCCACATTAACTCTGTTTTATTACTTGAGTGTGTATAAAATTGACCGACTATCCGTAAATTCCAGTTATTTGACAGGCTTATTTAGCTAGAAACAGTTATCCTGATACACCAAATTAGCTAGGCACTATCAATAACCTTGGAAAAAGGACTTTAGACAAATGTGAGAATGGAGTTTTTATCAGCTATAACCACGTAATAACAAGGTTTGTCAGCTTTGATGACATACTGACACTTTCTCGTTTACCCCCACGAATACGCCCCTTTTGGACTAGTTGACGCGCTTGTACCAAAGCCTTTGGATGTTTTGCGCGGTACTAGATGTTACCAAGGGTTAGAACAAACTCAGCTGTATTGAGTTGTGATTTATCTCTGCTGTGTGCTGTTTATATAAGCTCGGCACTTCGTAGCAGCGTCTTAGCACCTTGTCACGATTGAGCTTTAAGTCAGCGCTCTTAGACTGACGCGGTAAAGGACGGAAATAATATTGTGTGTGGTTGATACTATCGCTACTGGTTAAATATCTGTACAGTGTTCCATTGATCCAGTAAGTTTTGCTCTGGCTCAACAGCGTGACGCATCCTACAAGCTCTTTATCAATCATCATTTTTATCTCCCGCGACACACGCGCCTGTTAAGCTTGCACCCAAGAAGACCGCAATTGATGCGATAGCACTTCCTTCAAAAATTTTGGCGTTGTAAATCCATGTGGGTTGATACTCCTCCCCTCTGCTTTCCTCGATGCGGTCAAAGCCGTGACAAAAGATAGAACCAACTACCATAAAACTAGTAGTTACCAAGCTCACAATTGCTACTGATGACGCTGCACCGAGTATGAATGAGTTAATCTTTTCACGCCAAGGAATTACACGGCGAATGTGCATTACTGGCTTCTGTTCTAGATATGAATGCCACTCAGAATCAGTAAAATTCGTGGGCTTGTAATCACAGGGTTCATGTTCGTCAAGTAGTTCGCCTACTGCTTGGATTGCATCTCCTAGCATCACATCTGGGGAGTATTCTAGTTGTTTGAATTCCTCCGAATCTCGGATTTCTATGAGCCAGCGATCTATTGCTTCTAACCTTCGTAATTGGTTTTGGTGGAGCATAAATCCTTATCCTTCTTTTTGTTTATTTCTGTGGACTTTGAATTGCTTACAAGCCCACTCAAAGCTGTAGTTGAGAGTGTCTGCAACCGCTTCCCATTCCTCAAGATTCATTGCTTGCAGGATGCTTGCGTCTACAGTCTGTGTCCATCTTTTGAAAGCGACAGTTGCCCAAGTTCCATTGATTTCTGAGATTTGCCACCAAACTGAAAAAGGCAACTTTTTAATATCGATATCCATACTTGGTCTATGTAGTTTTCAAGGTTCAGACACGCACAATTACCGCGACCGCAGATATAAAGCGACCGCTATGCAAATGTGCTGATAAATAGCGAAAATTAGTCGTCAAAGTCAGCGCTAGCAAGCCTTGCAACCCTCGAAAGGAAGTCGCCTTAGCGTTTTGCACTTGGGTCTTACTTGCGTCTGCCTTAAGTTATTGACGTATCGATAACCTTGACACTAATATATTAATAGATGAGTTCCGAACTTGTCAACTAAGTTCGGAACCGCTTAGAACCAGCTGCTTTTTGACAAGTTTTGATGTTAACTGAAAATGTCGGAATATATCAGAACTTTTCTAATATAATGGCAACGTCAAAGGCAAAAGTAACTTTTACATGCAGTCCTGAGTTAAAAGAAAAACTACAAGAATGGGCGGACAGCGAAAGCCGAACGCTATCAAATTTAGTTGAACTGATCACCCAACAAGCAGTAACAAACCATGAAAACAAAGTGAGCAACAAGTAATATGATTAACGCTTACCAACCGGACATCACAGCACAACTAGACGATATAGACGAGCGCTTAGAACAATTGGGTGATGAATTAGACATTATCCCCACAATACAAAACGGTATGAGGCGGGAAGGCGCAAACAATCAACAGATTTAGCGTCTCTCATACACAAATCCCCACTAGTGGCAACTAGAGGGGATGCGTACCAGAAGAGACTGGATTTTCATTAATTTTTTTGTCATAACGCGGGTAACTCCGAACTGAAAATGTCCTGCAAGACTTTTCGGAACCGCGACCGCACTACTATAGTAATCAACTTTGCGGTCGCCGTGCAAGGAGTTATCCGAAATCAACACAAAATTTCGGAATGTTACAAAATGAAATCTCAAAGCGTAGACAGTGCGATCGCGAATCAGGCATTAGCAGCATATAGAGCAACCCACGGCTACGAACCTTCATTTACCAAGCTTTACTGGTGTGTGGCAAACAAAGTGGGTGTTTGCGAGGCTTTACTAATTCAAATCATTGAAAGCTGGTGTATTGCGAACGCGAAGAATAACAAGCGCGGATACTTACACAATGAGGAATGGTGGACTAGTGCTACTTACAGCGTATGGGCAGAAAGATATCCTTCACTGGGTACACAGAAAAGTATCCAAAAAAGGTTATTAGCTCTAGAAAAACTTGGTTATGTGATTGCCTGTCAGCCCAGGAAGAAAGAAGGCAGTAGCGCCAAATTCTATCGTGTGGATGCCGTCAAAGTAGGAGCATTGATTCTTCAGGGTCTATCCGTGGTCACTAATAGTGACGATGTAAATAATACGAGATTATCCGTGGTCACTAATAGTGATGGGGTAGTCACTAATAGTGATGGGGTAGTCACTAATAGTGATGTCCCACCCCCTTTAAAGTCAGTCGCAGAACAGCTTTCAGCGTCTTTATTAGATTACAGAAATAAATTAACTCAATCGATCACTAGAGAGACGGAGGAAAAAGAGGAAGAAGAAAGGAAAGAAACTGACCAAGAAAAAGCACTTCCAGATAATCACTACGCTGTTAATAAAGAGAAAGTCTCTGCAACTAACGAGAAATCCACTCATGAGGATCTAAATTCCGGCGCGGCGCGTGAGAATCATTCTCAAATTTTGGTTTTCAGTGATGACCCAGTTAAAGAAGTGGATTTCCTGCTTTACTATCTGACCTATCAGCGTAAGCAGGGTAAAGACATTAACAACGTTGCCCCATACGTGACTACAGTGCTTTCTAAAAAAGATGAAGGTAGTACAGAGATATTTTGCTTATTTGAGCAATGGAAAGCGGGTTGCAGGAAATTAGAGCGCAAAATTAACAACTTTGCTGATGACCCCGCAGAAGTAGAGAAACAGCGCAAGAAGTATGATTTTCCCAGATGGGAGGCGCGGATGCACGATCACTACTACAGTATGCTCCTCTCAGAGGGACTATCTAAGTTTTGCAAGCATAAAGTATCTGCCAAATGGTACGAATGGGCAAGCGCCAAGTTTCCTGAAAGATTTGTAGATATTCCCCATTGACCAAGCCCCTTCTCTTCAGGGTTTTGGATGTATGACTGTAAAAATTTAGACCTAATCGAAATCAGAGATTAATATGTACGCCAGTGACGACAACGTAATTCCTTTTGCCACCACAGCCAATAAGCTTCCACCACAGAGCATTGAATCTGAAGAGGCGATACTTGGGGGCATCTTGCTTGACCCAGCAGCCATAGAACGTGTCCGCGACATTTTGAAGCCGCACCACTTCTATATCAGCGCTCATGGTCGTATATACAACGCAGCCCTTCGACTTAATGCCCAAGAATTGCCCACAGACTTGTTGATGATCACGAATTATTTAGCTGATAATAGTTTGTTAGAAATTATCGGCGGGCGAAACAAATTAGCATCGCTGGTTGATAGGACAGTATCAGCAGTTAACATTGATGCGCTGGCAGGTCTGGTTGTGGAAAAATGGAAGCGCCGGGAACTAGGTAGACTGGGAAACCTTGCAATTGAGTTGCAGCACAAATCCAATGAAGAAACCCCCTTAGAGGAAGCCTTCTCACAATTACAGGACTTGATCTATGAGTTGCAGCGTTCGTCTGACACTGCGGGGGCCAGCCACATAAGAGATGTGATTGTTGATCTGTTTCAGGATATTGAAGACCGCAGCCAAGGTAAGGTATTACCTGGCATTCCCACAGGCTTTTATGATCTTGATGCAATGACTTGCGGATTCAACCGCAATGATTTAGTCATCGTTGCAGGTCGTCCGGCGATGGGGAAATCAGCGTTTGCGGCTCAAATAGCTTTTTATCTTGCCCAAGCTTATCAGTTTCCAGTTGTTGTGTTCAGTCTGGAAATGTCAAAGCTACAGATTGCCATGCGTGCGCTTTCAGGTGAGGCAGGCATAGAAAGCGGCTACTTGAAAACAGGGCGCATCTCTAACAAACAATGGGAACCACTATCACAGGGCATCGGTACACTATCAGAGTTACCTGTTTATTTAGATGACCGCCCAGACCCATCACTGAGTTATATAGAATCTGAGTGTCGTAAAATCATGGCACAAGAGCGCCGTGATTTGGGTTTGATTGTCGTCGATTATCTGCAACTGATGGATGGTAACGGCGGGGGCAACAGAAATCATGAAATAGAAAAGCTGACACGCGGACTCAAGCGTTTAGCAATGAAGTTACAAACACCTGTAATGTGTCTATCGCAACTATCAAGGGCAGTAGAAAGCCGTAATAACAAACGCCCCATGCTCTCAGATTTACGTGACAGTGGCGGGATTGAGCAGGACGCGGACAAAGTAATCATGTTGTATCGTGATGAATATTACGACCAAAATACGCAAGAGAAAGGAATTGCAGAGATTATCCTTGCTAAAAACCGCGATGGGGCTACAGGCACAATCCAACTACTGTTTGATGCACACTTAACAAAATTTAAGAACATGGTGCGATCTCCGTCAGCACAAACTGACTGGGATTAAAAAGCATGGTCAGAGAAACGTTGCTTAACCAACATGGTTAAGCAACACTCGTGTTGCCCTAACTTACTTTGGACATGAAAGCCTGACTCTCAAAGCATGAGTGAGAGTCAATACTGGGCATCACTGTTGCGCGATAATGGCTCAAGTAATTGAATATAGCCGAGATTTTGAACCCTCAAGGAGGTCTGCCGAGATACCGATAGCTTCCTGAATCACCTATGTATTCTCTTTAGGGAAGGAACATTCAACAGTAATTTTCATATTACTTTTAGCAGTACCTTTTGTCACATAGGGAACACCAGCTTCTCCGCCCATTTCGATGCCGAACTCTAAGGTAACTTTGTTGACTTCAGCGATCGGAATCTGTTTAAAAGCATTCAAGGTATAAACTGTATAAGTCCGAATTGTATTTTGAACCGACAGGAAATTTTGCATCATTTTTTGTCGTATTTGTTCAGGACTCATCCCTTTACCAACTAGCGCTTCTTCTTCCTCTTCCTCATCCAACACCACCGTGTTGACTACAGGAATGTTTACATCCTCTGTAGCTTCGATGTAGATTACCGTATTGTCATCTAGTTTGATAGGTATGACTTTTGTCATGAAATGAACTCCTGATACAGAAATTTTAGTAATTACCACAACTTTATAGAAGTTTTTACGGAATATTTATGAGTTTTTTGTAGTTACTGAGTCATAATGCTGAAAACAAAGATTCTCTAAAAATTTCTCCTACTTATGATTCGAGACGCTTTGGTAGTAGGAATTAATACTTATAGTTATGAACGTCTGCCTAGTCTGACAGCGCCAGCAATTGATGCAGAAGCTATAGCCAAACTACTAGAGCGGTACGGTCAATTTAACGTTAGGCGGCTACCAAGCGTCAAAGATAAGGAAAATAATACTGTTCGTGTTGGTCAAAAGACCTCAGTTACCTTAACGCAGTTAGAAGAAGCTATAGTTCAACTGTTTAAGCCGGAAGGCAAGAATGCTCCAGATACCGCACTGTTGTATTTTTCAGGACATGGACTGCGAAAAAACCGAGGTATTCAGCAAGGATTTTTAGCAACCAGTAATGCTAACCCAGATTTGGATAACTGGGGTTTGTCTTTGCAATGGTTACGTCAACTGCTGCAAGACAGCGAGGTAAAACAACAAATTATTTGGCTGGACTGTTGTTACAGTGGTGAGTTACTAAATTTTGCGGAGGCAGATCCTGGAGACAGGGGTAAAGGACGGGATAGATGTTTTATTGCTGCATCCAGAGAATTTGAAGTTGCTTATGAAGCGATCGGCAGCAATTATAGCGTGTTGACAGAAGCTTTATTGCAAGGACTTGACCCGCAACGCTCACCTGGAGCATGGGTAACTAACTATACTTTAATTGATTTTCTCCATCATCATTGGGATAACTACCCGCAACGCCCCATTTTTGCTAACTCTGGTAGTGCAATTGACTTAACACGCACTTGGCAACAGCAAAAGCAGGAGTCTGATGATGCCGTCACTGGCTCTGTTTGTCCTTATCGCGGTTTGCAATACTTTGACTGTAAAGAATCAGACGCTGAATATTTTTTCGGCAGAGAAGCGTTAACAGACAAATTATTAGAGAAAGTGCGTTCTAGCAACTTCTTGGCGATTTTGGGAGCGTCAGGTAGTGGAAAATCGAGTGTAGTCAGAGCAGGCTTACTGTATCAAATTCAACTAGGACGGCGGTTGTCAGGTAGCGAGAATTGGTCAATTAAGATTTTTCGCCCTGGTGAGCATCCCCTCCAGAGTTTAGCACTGGCATTTTTAGATTCTGATTTATCAGTAATTGATAGAGCATCTCAATTAGCTACGGCTGAGGAACTGCTAGCCAAGGGTGGAGTTGGCTTAGGGCAATTGATTAATGCTGCTGATACTGAACGGGTAGTGCTAGTAGCAGATCAATTTGAGGAAGCTTTTACCTTATGTCAGGATATTGAAGAACGACAGAGATTTTTTGGATGTTTGCTGAGTGCTTTATCTCACACTAATAATAAGCTCTGCTTAGTGTTGACAATGAGGGCAGACTTTTTTGGGAAGTGCGCGGAACAAGAATATAGTGGGCTGGCACAACAGATTCAGCAACATCTGGTGACAGTGACACCGATGAGACGGGACGAACTAGAACAAGCAATTACTGCACCAGCTTTGAAGGTGGGTTTACAGGTACAAAAAGAACTGGTGCAGCAAATAATTGCCGATGTAGAGGGTTCACCGGGGAGTTTACCATTATTGCAGTACACGCTGACGGAACTTTGGCAGCAGAAGCAATTCACCCTAGCGGCATACATCCGTTTGGGAGGTGTCAAGGGAACCTTAGAAAAACGTGCTACTGAGGTTTATGAGTCTTTATCATCGGAGGAACAACCGATTGCCAAGCGGATTTTTCTAGAACTGACGCAGCTAGGAGAAGGAACAGAGGATACCCGCAGACGAGTTTTACTTCAGAATTTGGTGTCATCATCCCAGGAAGAAGCAGTAGTAGAAAGAGTGATTAGCAAACTGGCGGCTGAAAATATTCGGCTCGTTGTGACGAGTACTTTGGTAGAGAAAGGGGCAGAATCGGGTCGTTTGGCAGTAGTGGATGTTGCCCATGAGACTTTAATTCGTAATTGGTCACTGTTACGCCAGTGGGTTACGGACAACCGAGAGGCGTTGAGACAACAACGGAAAATTGAGTCAGATTCTCAAGAGTGGCTAGATAACGGCAAGATTAAAGATTACTTATTACAAGGTGCAAAGTTAGCGCAGGCTGAAGATTTTTTGCTTAACCACGGTGAAAGAATTTCTTTAAGTGGTTTAGCAAGGGAGTTAATTGTTGCTAGTCAAGTAGAACAGGAGCGACTGCAACAAGAAGTAGAAGAACGCCAACAGCGAGAACTTCAGCAACAGATAAAAGCACGTCTTGCTGCACAAACCACCACTAAAGTTGCTGTTGGTTCTACGCTCATAGTAAGTGTAATAGCAATTTTTGCTTTTACTCAGTGGCGAGAAGCTCAAGTTCAAGCTGATGTTGCCCAACTACAAAGTTTGAATACAATTGCCACACAATCTTTAAATTCAGGTTCGCAACTCGATCAACTATTTAACTATGTAAAAGCCGGGAAGCAACTACGAAAAGTTGAATTATCGAGTAAAGCAAATACGGATACTAAAATGCAGGTTGTAGCCAATCTGCGCCAAGTATTTTACGAAACCAGAGAGCAAAACCGTCTTGTGGGGCATGACAGTTTTGTTTTGCAAGTCGTCTTCAGCCCGGATGGCAAAACTATTGCAAGTGCTAGTGCTGACAAAACAGTGAAACTGTGGCGGATGGATGGCAGTCTCATTACTACCCTCAAGGGGCATAATCGTGAGGTTTATGATGTCGCCTTCAGCCCGGATGGCAAGACCATTGCAAGTGCCAGTAGGGACAAAACAGTGAAACTGTGGCGGATGGATGGCAGTCTCATTACTACCCTCAAGGGGCATGAGGCTGAGATTTATGATGTCGTCTTCAGCCCGGATGGCAAAACTATTGCAAGTGCTAGTGCTGACAAAACAGTGAAACTGTGGCGGATGGATGGCAGTCTCATTACTACCCTCAAAGGGCATGAGGATTCGGTTAACCAGGTCGCCTTCAGCCCGGATGGCAAGACCATTGCAAGTGCAAGTTGGGACAAAACAGTGAAACTGTGGCGGATAGATGGCAGTCTCATTACTACCCTCAAGGGGCATGACAGTTTTGTTTCGCAAGTCGCCTTCAGCCCGGATGGCAAGACCATTGCAAGTGCAAGTATGGACAAAACAGTGAAACTGTGGCGGATGGATGGCAGTCTCATTACTACTCTCAAAGGGCATGACGCTGAGGTTTTCCAAGTCGCCTTCAGCCCGGATGGCAAGACCATTGCAAGTGCTAGTGCTGACAAAACAGTGAAACTGTGGCGGATGGATGGCAGTCTCATTACTACCCTCAAAGGGCATGACGGTTATGTTTTCCAAGTCGCCTTCAGCCCGGATGGCAAGACCATTGCAAGTGCTAGTTTGGATAAAACAGTGAAACTGTGGCGGATGGATGGCAGTCTCATTACTACCCTCAAGGGGCATGAGGATTCGGTTTCTGATGTCGCCTTCAGCCCGGATGGCAAGACCATTGCAAGTGCTAGTTTGGACAAAACAGTGAAACTGTGGCGGATGGATGGCAGTCTCATTACTACCCTCAAGGGGCATGAGGATTCGGTTTCTGATGTCGCCTTCAGCCCGGATGGCAAGACCATTGCAAGTGCCAGTAGGGACAAAACAGTGAAACTGTGGCGGATGGATGGCAGTCTCATTACTACCCTCAAGGGGCATGAGGCTTAGGTTTCTCATGTCTCCTTCAGCCCGGATGGCAAGACCATTGCAAGTGCCAGTAGGGACAAAACAGTGAAACTGTGGCGGATGGATGGCAGTCTCATTACTACCCTCAAGGGGCATGAGAGTTATGTTTTGCAAGTCGCCTTCAGCCCGGATGGCAAGACCATTGCAAGTGCTAGTGTGGACAAAACAGTGAAACTGTGGCGGATGGATGGCAGTCTCATGACTACCTTCAAGGGGCATGAGTATTCAGTTTCGCAAGTCGCCTTCAGCCCGGATGGCAAGACCATTGCAAGTGCCAGTAGGGACAGAACAGTACAACTGTGGCGGATGGATGGTAGTCTCATTACTACCCTCAAAGGGCATGAGGATTAGGTTTCTGATGTCGCCTTCAGCCCGGATGGCAAGACCATTGCAAGTGCCAGTTGGGACAAAACAGTGAAACTGTGGCGGATGGATGGCAGTCTCATTACTACCCTCAAAGGGCATGACGATTATGTTTTCCAAGTCGCCTTCAGCCCAGATGGCAAGACCATTGCAAGTGCTAGTGTTGACAAAACAGTGAAACTGTGGCGGATGGATGGCAGTCTCATTACTACCCTCAAGGGGCATGAGACTGAGGTTTCGCACGTCGCCTTCAGCCCGGATGGCAAGACCATTGCAAGTGCTAGTTTGGACAAAACAGTGAAACTGTGGCGGATGGATGGCAGTCTCATTACTACCCTCAAGGAGCATGACGGTTATGTTTCGCAAGTCGCCTTCAGCCCGGATGGCAAGACCATTGCAAGTGTTGACAACACAGTGAAACTGTGGAACCTAAATTTAGATATTTTACTGGTGCAGAGTTGCAATTGGTTACACGACTACCTGAAGAATAGTTCCAGTATTAGTGAAAACGACAAGCACCTCTGCGATGATATTTTTGGTAAGTTAAACTAACCAGTTAGTCCCAAACACGTAATGCAGACTGAGTTGTTTTAAATCGGTTTTGCAACAGCAATTTTTTACCGCCGTCGCCTAGAGTTTGGATCTGTCCCCAACCTTTTCTCAACCCGTTGCAGCTTGGTATTACTCCAATCAGTATTCTGCAAAATCTTCTGTAGAGACTCGGTAGTTTCAATAGGAGTAGGGATCGGGGTCAGGTGTGAATAAAACCAAAACAGAATAAAAAATGAGATCGGAGAGACAAGCCAGATTCTAATAGCTCTAGTCCAACCTTTAACGACCGATTCCGCGTCTTTTTGGTTCAATAGAGATATTCCCGTCTGAATCTCGTTCAATTGTTCTTGCAACGGTTGGCTCAATGTCTCTGGTTGCCTTGGGGAGATATTGTTCAAATTCTCGGAGAGTTTGGTTAAGCTCGTCAATTGCTTGAGTTGTTGCTGAGACGTTAGATTTAATGCGCTCAAGGCTGTCCCTAGCTGATTGCAGCTGGTCGCTAAATTTTTGATGTTCTCCGTGTGGTCGGCTTGGGTCTTCAATTGCTCCGCCGTCAGTTGACTCCATTCGTTTAGCTCTACCTGTAAATTTTCAAATAACAACTTCCAATCGTTTGGTGCAGTTTCTGTCAGTTGCGCCAAATAACCGATGTACTGCACTAACCGAAAAGCTGGGTCATCTTGTTTCATCCCAGAATCCAGCGCAAACCGCAACACCTTAGCTTGAAACTCCGGCGGCTTTTCTGACAGCAACCTATCTAAATGAGATACTGTACCATTCCCGTTACCATTACTCACAGCCATTACTCTAACCCTAACTGTATAGCCGCCCTAGAAAACTCAGTCTCAACCGCATCAATCCAGCCAAAAACTCTCGATTGATTACTCAAACTAAAATCCTCATGCTCTAACGCCTCCCTGAATGTTAGATCCTTGGAGTCAACGAGGTCAAAAATATCGTCATACAACTCAGGCAATAACAGTTCAACTGCTCCCAATGCTTCTACAGCTTGCTTCATCTTAGAATTGTTGTAGCGAGTGAACTTGTGTTCATCACCCCAGTAGAGATTTTTCACAACTACATAATCAACTTTGTCACCGCAGAAATCCACCAGACGTTTTAACTGCAATAAACTATCTTTCACCCGACCCAGTACCGACACCATAGTGATGCGATAACCCAAACGCTGGGCATTTTGAAACAGAAAAATATCCTTAGCCACTGACTCAAAATACTCAGCAGCACCAGCAGGCAGATCCACTAGAGAAACTTGAGGCGATAAACGTTTCAAATCATCCTGCAAAGCATCAGCACCACCGCGCTGATTTAGTTTGAGCGTTTGCACACCAGGAGTAACCTTGTTGTAATGACGATAAAGCTGGGGGTTCGACTGGTCACACTCATAAGCGATGCAGTTGATATTTCTGTGGCGGTAAATGTCGAGCAGGATTCTAGCCACTACACTTTTACCAGTACCGCCCTTATCACCAGTTACCAACACCAATCGCCCAATAGTTTTTGGCTGTTCATTCGCCTTTTCGTCCTGAACTTGGTCAGCCGATTGTTTAGGTTTGACTACCATCTACAAATCCTCGTCGTTTATTATTTCAGGCACAAAAGCAAGGCGAGAGGAATTTTGATTCTCTGGAGCTTTATCATCAGAGGTCTTTTTAGCCGTTTTAGGAGTTTTAGAAGTTGTTGATTTGGATGAAGCTGGTTTCGATTCTGGTTGTGATTTCGATTCAGATTTTTCAACAGACTGACTACTGCTTTGCTCCGTCGCCGAATTCTCGTCTAAAGCCGGCTCATCAATAACTTGTGTACTGGTATTCTCTTCACTAGGAGGAGTGACTGACTTTTTGCGTGTAGACCGACGAATATCGTTAAGTAAATAACGGATACGTTCAGGACTGATATTGATATCCAAAGGGGCTAAAGTTTTGGACACTTCCTCGTAGCTATAGCCAAGGCGAAGTACCCGTTCAATTTGACGGCGCATCTTTTTAATAGCTGCTCGTGCTGGGATATCATCTAATTCCTTAGCACCCAAAGCGCGTAGAGCATCAAGAGCCTCTGGAATCTTAGACTTAGGAATATTGTCTTTAGCCACAAGATTAAAAATCAAACTAATGTTTATGTTTAAAACTTTACTTGAATATGCAACATCTATCTAAAGACAGGTAATTATCAATGCAACAAATAGTTAAGAAACAGCAACAGATATTAACGTAATTGACTGAACAGTGATTACTCACAGCGTGTAAGATAACTCACTAAGAGTTAATCAAAAATAAATCACACAGTCATCAATAAAAATTATCCATACTGTAATTTACATCAACTCGTTAGTAATATCATCGTGGTGGTAGCCGCAGATTACGCACTTTGTCCCCTAGTGGGTTGCTCCCCTTGTCCTTCTGCCTCCCCCAAAGACTGGTTTAAAGCAAGCCATGCCTAGCACTACGTGCTGCCTTCGCTGCGCTCGGCTCGGCAGGCTTGCCAAAGGGGAAAGTATCCCCGCTTTGGAAACCCCCTCAAAAACTGCATCTTGTTTGGTTTAACTTATGCCCAAAGCTTCTTCTCAGTCACTCGTCCGCACCAAAATGTTGCAAGTGCGATTCAGCCCAATTGAATACGAGATGATTCGCTCCAAAGCGGAAGATACGAGCATGAGTTTGGCAGAATTAACAAGACGTTGTATACTACTGCGACCAATCCCACTACCACCGCCGCGACTGGGCAGAGTTACTCTTGACACATACCTGGAACTGTCGCGCATCGGCAACAACATCAACCAACTGGCCAAAGCCACCAACACCGCCATTAAAATGCAGTTGCCACCGCCAGCATCACCAGAACTTCTACAAGAACTCTTAGAACTGCTACGACACTGCCAACGGGAAATAGCCAATACCTTCATCGAAGAATCAGACGAGGAAACAGATGATTGGCAACCAGACTAAAGGGCGAGGATTCCGTGGACTGCTGAATTATTTGGAGTCTCAGAAAGATGCCAAACTCATTGGTGGCAACATGGGTGGCAATAACGCCCGTGCCCTGGCCAGAGAATTCAAAATCTCTCGTCAACTAAACCTAGAAGCTGACCGTGTAGTGTACCACGCATCATTATCACTACCAGAAAACGAGCAACTAGACGAACTAACCTGGAACGAACTTGCTAACCGCTATCTCGAAGAGATGGGCTTTGACAGTAACCAGTATGTTGTCTACAGACACAGCAACACTCAACACGACCACATACATATCTGTGCTAGTCGCATCCGTTTAGATAACGGGAAGATTGTACATGATAGCTGGGATTACAAGCGCAGCGAAATCATTATCCGGCAGCTAGAACGAGATTATGGTTTACAACAAACCCAAAGCAGCCATGAGAAATTATCGCGTAATCCTAGTATTGGACAACAAAAACGGCTAGAAAGAGAGCAAGAAGAATATATTAATGGTGAGCGCCTTACACCACAAGAGCGCCCTATTAAGCAACAACTCCAGGAACTAATCGACCGCGCCACCCAAGATAAACCGACTATGCCCCTACTGGTTGAGCGATTGCAATTACAAGGTGTAGAAGTTCGTCACGGATTAACACGCAACGGTAAAAGTAAGGGCATCTCGTACTCATGGAATGACCAGAAATTCAGCGGCACTTCTTTGGGGCCTGCCTATACATTCCCAGGTTTACAAAAACATAAGGGGATTGACTACCAGCCCCAACGGGATGATGAGCTTATTGAGAATTTGTTGAAGAATCCTAAAGAGCAAGCAGTGGAGAGCCAAAGATTTATAAATATAATCGCTGACTTTATCGAACAGTCAGTAGTTGATGATGCCTTGGCTGAAACGTTACCACAATTAACAGAACAACTGTCTGCGTATCAGCAGCAGCTAGCTAATAATAAAACCACATTTGACGACCTGGAAACCGCGATTGTTGATGAAGAGCAACAACTGTCATCACCAAAAGCTGTGGATGCAATCTCTAACTTTATTGAACAGTCAGTAGTTGATGATTCCTTGGTTGAAACTTTACCACAATTAACAGAACAACTGTCCGCGTATCAGCAGCAGCTTGAAGCAGGAAAAACCGCATTTGACGACCTGGGAGCCACGATTGTTAATGAAGAGCAACGACTATCATCACAAAGAGCAGTGGATGCAATCTCTGACTTTATTGAACAGTCAGTAGTTGATGATGCCTTGGCTGAAACGTTGCCACAATTAACAGAACAACTATCTATTTATCGGCAACAACTCTTTCGAGCTAAAACTGCATTCAATGACTTTGAAACAGCGTTGACGACTGAGTTGCAATCCCACGCAGAGAAGAAAGCAATTTTGTCAATCTCTGATTATATTGAGCAATCAGCTATCGAGTCAGCTTTAACTGAAACAGTATTAGGATTAACAGAGCAACTATCTCAATATCGGCAGCAACTCCTTGGAGCTAAAACT
Source organism: Nostoc sp. LEGE 12450 (assembly GCF_015206895.1). Taxonomy (GTDB): domain Bacteria; phylum Cyanobacteriota; class Cyanobacteriia; order Cyanobacteriales; family Nostocaceae; genus Nostoc. The sequence goes on from NZ_JADEXU010000070.1 coordinate 37,095, forward strand.
ACATTCAATGACTTTGATGAAGCATTTACGGCTGAGTTGCAATCCCATGCAGATCAGAAAGCCATTTTATCAATCTTTGATTATATTGAGCAATCAACTATCGAGTCAGCTTTAAGCCAAGCAGTATTAGGATTAACACAGCAAGTTTCTCAATATCATCAGCAGCTACTTGAAGCGAAAACTACATTCAATGACTTTGAAACAGCATTGACGGCTGAGTTACAATCTCATGCAGAGAAGAGAGCTATCTTATCAATCTCTGATTATATTGAGCAATCAACTGTTGAGTCAGCCTTAACTGAAACAATATTAGAATTAACGCAAAAACTTTCTCAATACAAAGAGGGACTTGTTACAGCTAAAGCTACATTTAATGACCTGGATGCAGAGCTTGCGGCTGAGTTACAATCATATCTAGAGAAAAGAGCTATTTCATCAATTTCTGATTATATTGAGCAATCGGCTGTTGAATCAGCATTAACTGAAGCAGTATTAGAATTAACGCAACAACTTTCTCAATATAAAGAGCAGCTTGTTACAGCTAAAGCTACATTTAAAGACCTGGATACAGTGCTTGCGACTGAGTTACAATCCCATGTAGAGAAAAGAGCTATTTCATCAATTTCTGATTACGTTGAGCAATCAACTGTCGAGTCAGCCTTAACTGAAGCAGTATTAGAATTAACACAACAACTTTCTCAAAATCAGCAGCAGCTAGAAGCCGGAAGAACCATATTCGACGACCTGGAAGCAGCGATTGTTTATTTGGAGAAACTCCATAGATTGCAAAAACCAGTGGATGCAATTGCTCTTAATCAAACTCCAACTATAACCACAGATGAACCAAAGCTAAAAGATAATCTAAGAGCCGAGTTATATGAGTATTACAGCGCCGACTTGCAAAACTTATTAGTGACTGACCGAGATAAAGAAATTGCCAAGAGGGCATTATTAGATAATAAGCCATCTGAGGAGGTTGAAGAAATTATCTTTGCCAGTCCAGCCGGATGGACTACTGATGAAGCCAGAGAATTGGTACTAATTGCTAACAATCAACTGGCACACTTACAAGAACAACCTCAGTTTACACCACCGCCAGAGGATGAGAGTCTACGGCCAGTATTACAGTATTACCTCACTCAACAACGCGCCTTAACCAATCTCCTTGTGCAACCATTACAACGCCAGGGGTTGGCTTATATAGATCAGCAGGAAAATGTTGTGTTTATCAAGCGCGATCTGAACGGTGAAAAGTCAGGCGCACTGGTTTGGGACACCGCACGTCTTGACAATCGTGCTTTCAAGTATCCCGACAGCGATCGCTCCGAGGGGTGGTTTCATCTGAAATTGGGTGGAGAGGCAGACGATAAAATCGAGAGAGTATTTTTGTGTGACTCCCCCATTGATGCGTTGACAATGGCAGAGATTGACAGGAATGAACACAAGGGGCAACCACCAGTTAGAACAATGTACATGGCAGTGGATGACCCGAATAACTTGCCAGTAGAATTCCTCAGAAATATCAGCAGAATTGGAGCGGCATTTAATAACGATGATCGGGGAAATCAAGCCGCCCAGGTCGTTCAGGAAAAGTTACCTCAGGCTAAAAGAATTGCACCTAGTAGGCTTACTTGGAATGAGATTCTTATTGAACAGCAGCAACAGCAGCAGCAAGAGGAGCTGGAGCAACGGAGCAGAGGTTTGAGTCGATAATCTCGCACCATCGCCGACGAACTCGTGACCGCTTCGCTCTCGAGTCGGTGGCTCTTACGGGGTACAGCCGGGATACGGATACTGTTGGCGAATGTACTATATATTTGTAAATATGAGTATTACGTAAGCTCAAACCTTCAATCTGTCGTTACTACTTTTAGTTGTAGTACTTTTGTTTATACGTTTGTAACACTTTCGCCAACAGTATCGGTTGCTCATTTCACCCCTTGAAAGGGCGTTTTCGTCAACGAGGAGTTAAAACGCCAGAACGCTCTCCAGGGGGATCGTTAAAAATAGCCCCTTGCTTTTTCAAGTCATCCTTCCTGTTCTCAGTAATTCCTAAATTTTCTCCGAACCGAGCATTTACAACCATAGTATCACTCAGGTCGGCACCGCTTAGGTTAGCACCGCTCAGGTCGGTACCGCTTAGGTTAGCACCGCTCAGGTCGGTACCGCTTAGGTTAGCACCGCTCAGGTCGGCACCGCTTAGGTTAGCACCGCTCAGGTCGGCACGGCTCAGGTCGGCACCGCTCAGGTTAGCACGGCTCAGGTCGGCACCGCTCAGGTTTCGCCCCTCAGATGGCTGATTGACAATTTCCCACACCAAACGCCATTTGTTATCAATTCTTGTTGCTTCGTCAATAACTGCACGGCTCAGGTTAGCAC
>NZ_JADEXU010000358.1 GCF_015206895.1 Nostoc sp. LEGE 12450
GGGTAAGGGGGACAAGGGGACAAGAGGTGAGAACTTGAAACAAGTCTTTCCCTTTGTCCCCAATTCTCCTTGTCCCCAAGTCCTCTTCTCAATTCCCAATATCAAAAGTTGCACATTCCGATCTCACAATTCACAATGGTGATTGATTACAAATTTCAGAGGATACTGGCAGCAGGCAATTCCTGATTAAAAGAAGCACAAGCGAATGTATTAAGTACATGCTTTGCCAAGAGTCAATGAGTTTACTGTTGAATTTACAGTCTTTCGATTCTTAATTAATTAACTTAGAACCCGTTGATGGAAGCTTCCGAGCTATTAGAAACAATCACACTCCTGATTTACCAAGCTGAACAGGGAGAAATAGACCCTTGGGATGTCCAAGTCATTGAGGTGATTGACCGTTACTTAGAACTGATGGCACCGGAGTCAATAGGAAGAGGCTATGAAGCGGATTTGTCTCAATCTGGACAGGCATTTTTATCAGCATCAATGCTGGTATTATTCAAAGCCAATACATTGATGCAATTGTCAACAGTAGGTGATATCCAGGATGGTGTATTAGATGATGCGATACTGGAAGATGAAGACGGAATATCACATCATGGTCATCGTCTACCATTAGAACGGCAATTGCGTCGTCGTCCATCGGCAATGCCACCACCAAAGCGCCGGGTGACTCTGCAAGAGTTAATCAAGCAATTGCAGATTATGGCAAACCAGCTAAAACTAGTAGAAAAAGTTAGCAAACCTATTCGTCCCAGACGTTTGCCTAGCGTCCAAAGTATGCGGGAGGCGCTGGAGTTAGCTCACCAAGAAAATCTGACCGAAGTAGCTGGAGAACTCGAACAAGTCTTGAATTTATCGGCCAGAGAGCTAAATTCAGAACAAAATTGGTTGAATTTAGAACAACTTGTAGAATTGTGGACTCAGACAAAGCTTTTCAACCAAAATGGGTCTGGACATGAGACCAAACACAGTCATTTAGTTAGCGTTTTCTGGGCGCTACTACTACTTTCGGCTCAATCGAAAGTAGAGCTATTTCAAGAGGAGTTTTACAATGAGATTAAAATTCGGCTAATTAGAGATTCAGCTAAGACCAGTAAACCTTTTGAGCAGTCGATGAACTAAAAAAGCGAAAAGTAGCCCTACAGATAATTTACAGATTTTTGATTCAGTCTCAAAATCCGAGTAAATTGAAAAGATAAGCGATCGCTTGTCATCTAAGTATATAGATGGTTGCAATAACCACTAAATTCCTGTTATCCCTGTTTTGGGGATGACTTAGAGCAGAAATAAAAACTGATGATTAAGTATCACTCGATGAAAGTAAACTGGCTTGTGGTTGAGGAATAAATTTTTATGAAAGCGATGATTCTCGCGGCTGGCAAGGGTACTCGCGTGCGTCCGATTACCTATACAATTCCTAAACCAATGATTCCCATCCTGCAAAAGCCAGTGATGGAATTCTTGCTGGAACTGTTACGCCAACATGGATTTGACCAAATTATGGTCAATGTCAGTCATTTGGCTGAAGAAATAGAAAACTATTTCCGTGATGGTCAACGGTTTGGGGTGCAGATTGCCTATTCCTTTGAAGGCAAAATTGATGATGACGGTAAACTGGTAGGGGAAGCAATCGGTTCTGCTGGAGGGATGCGCCGCATTCAAGACTTCTCACCGTTTTTTGATGATACCTTTGTGGTGTTGTGCGGTGATGCTTTGATTGACCTAGATTTAACTGAGGCGGTTAAATGGCATAGAGCTAAAGGGGCGATCGCTACTATTATTACAAAATCTGTTCCCCAGGAAGAAGTTTCGAGCTACGGTGTGGTAGTCACTGATGAAGAGGGGCGTGTTAAAGCTTTCCAAGAAAAACCTTCAACTGAAGAAGCCCTCAGCACCAACATCAACACAGGTATTTACATCTTTGAACCAGAGGTTTTTAACTATATTCCCTCTGATGTGGAATATGACATTGGTAGCCAATTGTTCCCCAAATTAGTGGAAATCAAAGCTCCCTTCTACGCCATCCCTATGGATTTTGAATGGGTAGATATTGGTAAAGTCCCAGACTATTGGCGAGCGATTCGCGGGGTACTGCTGGGTGAAATCAAAAATGTGCAAATCCCCGGTCATGAAGTCGCCCCTGGTATTTATACTGGCTTAAATGTCGCCGTAAATTGGGACAAAGTGGATATCACAGGCCCAGTTTACATCGGCGGGATGACGAGAATAGAAGACGGAGCGAAAATTGTCGGCCCAGCGATGATTGGCCCCAATTGTTGGATATGTAGTGGCGCAACAGTAGAAAATAGCGTGATTTTTGAATGGTCGCGCCTAGGGCCAGGAGTCAGGTTAGTCGATAAGCTAGTGTTTGGACGTTATTGTGTAGATAAAACTGGGGCCGCTATAGATGTCCAAGCGGCTGCTTTAGATTGGCTAATTACCGATGCTCGCCAGATACCACCATCTCATACCCCTGTTGAGCGACAAGCGATAGAAG
>NZ_JADEXU010000071.1 GCF_015206895.1 Nostoc sp. LEGE 12450
TGAATGACTCCTTATTTTTAACTATAGTTTCCAAACCTTGTACTAATCTTTCTATACCTTCTTTGGCTGTCTCTTTTTGCAGCGCACCGTAAGCAACGCGTAGGTAACATCCGTCATCCATACCAAAGGTTTTACCTGGAATGACTGCTACTTTATGTTCCTGGATTAGTCTTTTAACTAACTCAAAAGCATCCATCTGAGTATTAACTTTGAGGAAAAAATAGAAAGCGCCATTAGCAGGTGTAATGCTACATAAACCTTGTAAGCGGTTAAGAGAGTCGAGTACTAATTGCCGCACTTGAGAGATTGCACCTATATTACTCTGCAAATACTCCTCTTTGGCTTGCAATGCTCCTAAAGCTGCATATTGGGAAATTACTGGCGGACAAATCAAAATTGTATCCTGGACTTTTTTGATAGCGACAAATAAATGTTCGGGAATCACCATATAGCCAATGCGCCAACTAGCAAAACCGTATGCTTTGGAAAGGCTAAATAGAGAAATAGTATACTTGCTACTCCCAAATGCACCAGGAGAAACGTGTTTTACGCCGTTATAGGTAAAGTGTTCATAGGCTTCATCGCTGATGTGGTAAATGCCATTAGTGTCACAAATTTGATTTACTTGGCGCAATGCTGCTTCTGAATAGACGACTCCAGTGGGATTATTGGGCGAAATTGTGACTATAGCCCGTGTTTTGGGAGTAATTGCTTGAGCGATCGCTTCTGGGCGTAGTTGGTAATTTTCATCTGTCGCCACTAACACCGCACGACAACCAGCAATTGCGATCGCCATTTCATGGTTGAAATAGTAAGGCGTATTCAAAATAATTTCATCGCCTGGGTTAGTAATAGCAAGAATGGCATTCATGAATCCCATATTGCTCCCTGCTGTCACGACGATGCAGTTTTCCCCATTGATTTCAATACCATTGAAGGCTTGCAATTTTCCAGCAAGTGCTGTCAGCAATGGGGGAATTCCCTCAACTGATTTGTATAAATTGTTAGCAGAATCGGCAAGAAATTTGGGTAAAAATTCGATAGTTTCCGGCGGGGGGTTGTAATGAACAACACCCTGTCCTAGAGAGATTGTTCCTGGAGAATTTTTAATCAGTTCCCCAACCACAGGAATAATCGGCGACTGTACACCCTGCATACGAGAGGTTAGGGATTCCATATTTACTGGGAATTGGGAATTGGGAATTGGGAATTGGGAAACCCACGGGTTTCAAGCGTGGGATTGTAACAAGGACACCGATTTAAGAGCGCTACGCGTCTCGAAAAACATCTTTTTTAAAATGGGATTTTGACCCATAACTAAAGTTTCTATCACTATTCCCTGTTCCCAATTCCCTATTGCCAATAATAATTAACCGGATTTGCGATTACTCAAAATTTAGTCAATGGAAATCTGTTGAGGCCCACTTGCTTTGCCATTATGTGCTTCTGTTGTGCTGCTAGTATAACTATTTGAGCCGCCCTGTTGAGCTAGCCAGCTTTTAACAGGATCGTCTGCAAGATTGAGCCGAAGCACACCAGAGAATAACCCACCCACAAATGAGGCTGGATGCTGGATAAATTCTCTGAATATAGGTGACAATTCACTAATGAACATAAAAAGACTCCTGGCGGTGCCATCAAAAATTATTACTTCTTAATTGATCGTAACCTGTTGATTAGTATATGGTCGGCGGTAGTGAAGTTGCGAACTTTTTGAGCTTCAACTCGAACAAAAAAATTCCCGACTTCTTAAAGAAGTCGGGAATTTGAGCCTGTTGCATCTAAATTACAGAGAATCTATAAACTGCTGTACTTTTTCCAAGAGTGGCTGGTGTTCGATTTGCTCTGCTAAATCTTGAGCGTTTTGGTAGCACGATCGCGCCATTTTTTTACGTTTCGTTGTGGCGTAAAGGGTTCCCATATTCAGCAAAGTTGAAATTTCTCCGAGATTATCGCCCAGTTGTTGATAAATCACAATGGCTTGCTTGTAGAACTTCATTGCTTGGCGATGCTGTGCCAGGGTGCTGTAGGTAAAACCAATGTTGTGAAGGGTTGTTGCTTCGCCTGCGCGATCGCTGATTGCCTGACGTGTCAAAAGAACTTGATAGTAAAGTAATAGCGCTTGTTTCGGTTTTCCTAAATCACTATAGATTGAGGCAATATTATTCAAAGTGGTTGCTTCACCAAGCACATTCTTGACGGCTCGTTGAATTGGAAGCGCTGCTTCAAAAAATTCTAGTGCTTGCTCAAACTTGCCTAAGACATTGTAAGCAAACCCAATGCCATTGAGCGTTGTTGCCTCACCAGAAAAGTCACCTAACAATCGCCGCATTCTCAAAATTTGGTGTTGTAGCAACAGTGCCCGTTTCGGTTCTCCTAAGCGGGTATAAATTAGCGCTACATCATTAAGAGTAGAAACTTCACTTTGAATATCTTGCGATCGCCTAAAGATTGGCAGTGCTTTGTCAAAATATTCTAAAGCTTGCGAAAAGCGTCCAAGACGGCTGTAGGTAGAACCCAGATTGCTAAGTGCAGTTGCTTCTGCTGGCGGGTTGCCAATTTCAATAGCAACCGAAAGCGCCTGATGAAAGCGCTCTAATGCTCTTTGAGGTTGCCAGCAACTGAGGTGAGCTAAACCGAGATCGTTTAATGTGTGACCTTCTCTGGCTCGATCTCGAATTGCTCTAGCCAAGTGTAAATTTTTGGTTGCAAGATCGAGAGATTCTTGAAATTTACCGCGCTGGTAGTAGCGGTTTGCTTCATCACGACGTTGTTCCCACTCTTTGACTTGATTTAAAGGTTGCTTCATCTGACCTCAGTTGCTTTCTGCGATAAGTAGGCAGGAAATCTCTTGGGAGTAATCCCTCTTAGGTTTCCCAAATTTTAACCTTAATCTTCTATCTTTAGATATAAGACGTAAATAGAGAAGTATGATATTGTTCCATATCTATAGGAAGATTTATGAAGCAATTAATACAAATACTCCAATAGGGGCGTAAATCTGTGCATCCCCAGTAAAAACCTATATTCCTAGTAATTGAAAAGCTGAAATTGCCGAATTTTGACATAATTCAGCAATTTTGTTGTCAGATGTTGGCAGGCAATTCTAGAGTACAAGCAGTCTTATTGGAGGAATACTGTCCTCAACAAGATGCCGCGACTAGACCGATCTTGGGGTAAAGGTAGCGAGTCTGCAACGAAGTGCCACGCAACGGCTAAAAGCTAGTCATAGCATGAATTATAGGAAATTATTCTATTTTTCAATCCAACCAGTAGTCCTTGAATCGTCCTGGTGCTAATTTGGTATAACGAACCGTGGGCCAATACTGTTCGGTTAAGGCAAGAGACGCGGTGAATCGCCGTCTCTACAATAATCGGTCTTTTGTAGAGACGGCGATTTATCGCGTCTTTATAATAATTTATCGAATCTTTAACGAGCTAAAATCTTTATCAAAAAACCTTAACCGAACCGTATTGCACCATGTGCTGGATATTTTTGTACCCTAAATACGTTTGGATTGCTTTGTAGATTGTGCCGTCATTGAAGTCGACTTGTTCCCAGGGAAGAGCGGCTAATTAGCTTAGTCTTATCAACGGAAAATTTTGGTCGTTAAGACTGAAATCCAGGCTGGCGTACTGCTCAGAGTTACTGTGATACTCACGATTGAAGTCATACTGCCCATAAACAGCGATTTCTGGCAATATTAGGGCATCTTGAGGAGATCAAATTTAACTAGCAGTCTCCCTAGCAGCTTCTCGCAGCCGCTCCACATCGCGCATTGGTGGGGCACCAAAGAGCCGCTTGTACTCCCGGTTAAAGTGCGAGGCATCGTCGTAACCCACGCGGTAGGCAGCACTGGTAGCATCAAGCTTTTCCCCCAGCATCAGACGGCGAGCCTCCTGGAGCCGCAGTTGCTTTTGGTACTGCAAGGGACTCATGGCAGTGACAGACTTGAAGTGATGGTGGAAGCCCGATACACTCATTCCCAGCTCTCGGGCGATGCTTTCAATCCGAAGCGGCTCGTTAAAGTCTTTACGAAGTCGCTCGACGGCAAGAGCGATGTGGTAGGTGCAGCCACCCAGAACTGCAATATGACGGAGCCGATTACCTTGCTCTCCCATCAGGAGTCGGTAAATGATTTCCCGCTTAATCAGTGGTGCGAGAACATGAGCTTCAGCAGGGGAATCTAAAAGCCTGACGAGCCGCACTACAGCGTCCAACAGATTTGCATTCAATGGACTTACATCAATAGCTTTCACATCAGCATGGCTGCGCGATGAGGGATACCCTGCCTCGACCATCACTGAGCCAACGAGGGTAGGGTCAAGATCGAGGCGAAGACTAAGGTACGGTTGCGCCTTTGACGCTTCCAGAATTTGGCTGACAATCGGCAGTTCGACCGTAGCAAGCAGATAATGCATCGGGTCGTACTGATAGCGATCGCTGCCCAGAAGAACTTCTTTGCTACCCTGAGCGATCGCACAAAACGCAGGGATAGAGACACTATGAACGCATTCCGAAGGCGAGGAGGAGCGGTTGAAGTGCAAACCTTTGAGCGGCTCAATCGTCCCATCATGACGAATAGCCTGTGCAATGCGCTCTTTTAGTTCGTCTCTGTTGGCTTGCGCTCTGTCTGCCTCGCGCTTTGCCTGCGGATCGTTCATTAAATCGATATTGGCAGTGTTCATTTCTAAGTTTGCAGGATTGTACAACAATCTTAGACGATCGTTTTATTGCTTGCCCTTGAGGATTCTTAGAATGAAGCTAAAGCAATAAAAAATGATTTCGGCTTCTTGTAAATATTCTGGATTTTTATTCAATAGAAAACTCAGTTTTGATTGGGCAAGAGATTCGGCTACTGACAAGCAAAAGGCATCAAGGCTAACCTTGCTTCTTAAAAAATCCATCCCTACCGATAGAGCAGGCGCTAAATGCTCAACCTCTACGATTGGGACAGCCACCTAAATGGTATCAAGTGAAGGAATTAAGGAAATGGACATCAAAACAAGTGGCTCACAGCCTTCCGCCAAAGGATCGGCCGAGTATTTTACTGGTACTGTCCGCATTGACCCCCTGTTCGAGGCACACGATCCAGCACGCACTGTCGGTGCCAGTGTCACGTTCGAGCCTGGTGCTAGGACAGCATGGCATACCCACCCGTTGGGACAGACCCTGATCGTGACAGCTGGCTGCGGCCTCGCACAACGCTGGGGTGGCTCGATTGAGCAAATTCGATTGGGGGACACGATCTGGTTCTCACCAGGCGAGAAGCATTGGCACGGTGCCACGGCAACCACAGCCATGACACACATCGCCATTCAGGAACAGCTTGACGGTAAGACCGTGGATTGGCTGGAAAAGGTCAGCGACGAACAATATCCCAACTGATCTCCGTATCCAGTGGTTTTAAGACCTTGTTAGGTGAAAAATTCAAAGAGTAAAAAATGACAACAAACGAGAATGGAAGCTGCATAGGAAAGGTTGCGTTTGTGACTGGAGGAGCGAGCGGTATCGGTCGAGCTACGGCGCTGGCGTTTGCCCGTGAGGGTGCCAGCGTGGTGGTTGCTGATGTTTCAGAACCGAGCAATCAAGAAACGGCACGCATGATCGAGGAACTCGGCGGACAAGCGATCGCCGTCAGGTGCGATGTGACGCGGGCTGAGGACGTGAAGGCGGCGCTGGACAAGACCGTTGAGGCTTTCGGGCGGCTGGACTTCGCCTTCAACAACGCGGGCATCGAGCCGAGGAAGGCAGCTCCGACCGCGGAGTACGAGGAGGAGGAGTGGAACCGGATTATCGACATCAATCTCCGCGGCGTTTTCCTGTGCATGAAGCACGAGATCCCGCTGATCCTCAAGCAGGGACGCGGCGCGATCGTCAATACGTCCTCGGGCGCAGGAATTATCGGCATCAAGGGCAGCCCCGCGTACACCGCCGCGAAACATGGCGTGATCGGACTGACCAAGGCGGCGGCCCTCGACTACGCGGCGCAGAACATCCGCGTCAACGCCGTCTGTCCCGGCTACATCGACACCCCGATGATGGGCCGCTTCACCGGCGGCACGGACGAAGGGCGCGCGAAGGTGATTGCGGAGGAGCCAGTCGGACGGATGGGCAAGCCTGAGGAGATCGCTGCGGCCGTCATCTGGCTGTGTTCAGACGCAGCTGCCTTCGTCGTTGGGCACGCTATGGTCATCGATGGCGGCCAAACGGTGCAGTGATGTTCGCCGCCAACACGATCAAACCCTAAACGCACGACAACAAAGCATTGTCGCCATCGCCCCTTCACCGCCAACGGCGATGACTCATATCGCCACTCAGGAGATACTTGACGGCAAGTCCGTGAACTGGATGGAAAAGGTCAGCGACGAACAATACCCAGACAGATTCAAGACCGAGTAGAAGGAAATCAACTTATCTTCCAGATTGGAGCATCAATTTATGTACAACACAAAAGCTTACTCCGCAGTCAGTGCGACTGCACCGCTCGCTTCCGACACGATCGCACGGCGCGATCCAACCGATCATGACGTACAGATCGAAATCCTCTTCTGTGGCATCTGCCACTCCGATGTCCATTCGGTGCGTAACGAGTGGAGCAGCATGATTTCGACCGTTTATCCGATTGTCCCCGGTCATGAGATCGTGGGCCGTGTCACTGAGGTTGGCTCGGCAGTGACCAAGTACAAGCCCGGTGATCTTGCTGCGATCGGCTGTATGGTCGATTCGGATGGTACCTGTCCCCATTGCAAAGCTGGCTTTGAGCAGTTTTGCCAAAATGTGATCTTCACGTACAACTCCCCAGACAAGCACAAGACTGCTCCAGTCACCTATGGTGGCTACTCCGATAGCATTGTCGTCGATGAACGCTTCGTTCTGCGCGTTCCAGATAACCTCGATCTCGCCGGGGTTGCGCCACTCCTATGTGCCGGGATTACAACATACTCGCCCCTGCGCCACTGGGGTGTCACCAAGGGCAAGAAAGTTGGCATAGTAGGTCTTGGCGGACTAGGCCACATGGGCGTGAAGTTTGCTCATGCGTTTGGTGCCCACGTTGTCGTCTTCACCACCTCACCCGATAAGAAGGAAGACGCGCTTCGCCTGGGTGCCGACGAAGTGGTCGTCTCCCGCAATGCCGACGAGATGCAGAAACACGCTGGCAGCTTCGATTTCATCCTCGACACCGTTTCCGCCAAGCATGACATCAACGCCTATCTCAACCTACTCCGCCTCGACGGTAACATCACCCTTGTCGGCGCACCGGAGAAGCCCCTGGATGTCGCGGCATTCAGCCTGATCATGGCCCGTCGCAGTCTCTCCGGCTCAAACATCGGCGGCATCCCCGAAACCCAAGAGATGCTCGACTTTTGCGGCAAGCATAACATCACCGCCGATGTCGAAGTCATTCCTATCCAGAAGGTCAACGAAGCCTACGAGCGACTGCTCAAGTCCGATGTGAAATACCGCTTTGTGATTGATATGGCATCCCTGAAATCTGAATAACCGAGCGGAATCTCGAAGGAGTGCCAATGCAAAAGCGCAAACTTGGAAACAGTAATCTGGAAGTCTCGGCGATCGGGCTGGGCTGTATGGGGTTGAACTATGCCTACAGCTATACCCTCGACAAGCAAGAAAGTATCTCCCTGCTCCAAGCCGTGGATTGTGCCCATTCCCGGCACAACTAAATTCGCCTGGAAGAAAACATTGTGGCAGCGGACATCGAGCTGACGCAGGACGAATTGAAGAGCATCGACGAGGCATTGACGCAAATTACAGTGGAAGGCGATCGCTATCTAGAAGAGTTGGAAAAGCGAACGGGATTATAGATGGAATTGCCAACCATAGAACTGTGACTCAAAAAAGGAGGTGCGGATAACAAATACACCGCAGAAGTACAGAACTCAATCCTCTGTGAGGAATTGCTCTGGGCGGGGTTGAATCACAGATAAAGGGGCACATTCAAGGCAACCTGAATATCGGAAACGGCAAAGACATACTGCTGGATCTGATTACACAATTGTTGCCCTGGGTGGGATATCCCCGAACACTGAATGTGTTGAAATGCCTGAATGAAGTGGCAACGGAGTAATGGCGATGATAACGAGCAATGAACAATACAGCGCTTGATTAAGTTCGAGTAAAAGGAAAATAATTATGAGCAAAGTCTGGTTTATCACAGGCGCTGGTAGCGGCATCGGAACTGGAACCGCCAAGGCAGCATTGCAGGCCGGTGACCGTGTAATCGCGACTGGCCGAAACCTCGATAAAGTGCGTAATGCCTTGCGCGATGTTGCAAGCGAGAATCTTGCATTTGTCCAGTTGGACGTTTCCGATGAGATAGAGGCGAAAACAGCCGTCGAGGAGGCGGTGAAGCGGTTCGGTCGTATCGACGTTTTGGTTAACAATGCGGGCTACAGCCTGCTTGGTAATTTTGAAGAGATGACCACGACCGAGATCGAACGCCAGTTCGCGACAAACTTCTATGGTGTGGTGTACGTCATGCGTGCCGTGCTGCCGGTTATGCGTCAGCAGCAATCGGGCCACATCATCAACATTAGCTCCGTTGCTGGCGTTGTCGGGTTTAAGCACTGTGCTGCCTACGCCGCATCGAAGTTCGCGGTCGAAGGCATCTCGCTGTCGGTCGCGGTCGAGGTCGAGGGGTTCGGCATCAAGATGACGCTCGTCGAACCTGGCTTCTTCCGCACGGATCTTCTGGATGACCAGAATGTCAGATGGCCCAGCAACGCCATCGAAGACTATGCCGCCGAGGGCAACGTCCAGGAAACGTGGTCGGTCTACAACGGCACGCAGCAGGGTGACCCGGCAAAGTTGGGCGATGCTCTGGTCAAAATCGCCGGGATGGAGAATCCGCCGAAGCTGTTCGTTGCCGGAAGTGATGCCCTTGCGACGATCGCGCCGGCTGTCGAGGAACGGTTGCAGGCGACGCACGCTCATGAAGAGCTATCGAAATCAACGGACGGTTCGTTCTAGCGATCGCACAAAAAGCATGATCGTCAAATCCACGGTCATGATGCACATCGCCATTCAGAACTCGACGACAAGCCCGTGGACTAAATGGAACAGGTCAGCGACGAACAATACCAGACCCGATCGTAGATTAAGACAGTTCGACCTTTAAATCAAAGATAGGAGTTCAAAAAATGCAGAAACGCACACTTGGAAACAGTAATCTGGAAGTCTCGGCTATCGGGCTTGGCTGCATGGGAATGAGCTTTTCTTATGGCCCACCCAAAGACACGCAGGAGATGATCGCTCTTCTGGGGGCCAGCGTCGATCGCGGCATTACATTCTTTGACACCGCCGAGGTCTACGGCCCGTTCCTAAACGAAGAACTGGTGGGTGAAGCCCTCGCTCCCTTCCGCGACCAAGTGGTCATCGCCACTAAATTCGGATTCGACATCAGTCCAAATTCCGATCCCCGTGGCATGAAGGGTTCACCCGGACTGAATAGCCGACCGGAGCATATTAAGGAAGCCGTGGAGGGTTCGCTCAAGCGACTCAAGGTGGAGGCGATCGACCTCCTCTATCAGCACCGGGTTGACCCGAACGTGCCGATCGAAGACGTTGCAGGAGCGGTGAAGGAACTGATTCAGGCAGGTAAGGTGAAGCACTTTGGACTCTCGGAAGCAGGAGTGCAAACGATCCGTCGCGCGCACGCGGTTCAGCCGGTCACGGCTCTCCAGAGCGAGTACTCACTGTGGTGGAGAAAGCCTGAAGCGGAAGTGATACCGACCCTTGAGGAACTCGGAATCGGCTTTGTCCCGTACAGCCCTTTGGGCAAGGGCTTTCTCACTGGCAAGATGGACGAAAGCACGACCTTCGACAGTTCCGATTTTCGCAGCACTCTGCCTCGCTTTACGCCGGAGGCTCTCAAGGCGAATCAGGCCCTGCTCGATCTGCTCGGCAGCATCGCAGAACAAAAGCAGGCAACACCTGCTCAAATCGCGATCGCCTGGCTGCTGGGCCAGAAGGCGTGGATTGTTCCGATCCCAGGCACCACAAAGTTGCATCGTTTGGACGAAAACATTGGGGCAGTCTCCATCGAACTCACGCCCGACGATCTACGTGACAGCGATGATGCCGCCTCCCAAATTACGGTGCAAGGCGCTCGGTACCCCGAAAAGCTGGAGCAAATGACCGGTCGTTGAGCAGCAAAAAATAATACAAATGGTCAAGAGAATCATCTAGCTGCCGTTCTGAACAAGCTAGAGCATAATACGCTACATCTATGTCTGAGTAGGAGTCTTGCGGTTTCTATCTCAGGCATGGTATCAGAGTCGCAGGACAAAGGCTACTTTAAATATGCGTATTTTTTTAGAAACATTAATATAATGCTTTTACTATGAGCATTTATCAATCTCTCAAAAAACCTTATACGCAACCTCGTCGGCGTGAAAATGACTGGCGGTTGTTTTTGCGTCTAGTGCCTTACGCCCGTCGTAACGGACAACTATTGGCGTTGTCGATGTGCCTACTCATACCCATCGCCCTAGCTAATGCCGTCCAACCTCTGTTGATTGGCCAAGTTATCTCCCTAATTCGCAATGAACCAAGCGCTTACGAATTTCTCAGGAATCGCCCATTGTCCGAAGGGTTAAATATCCTGGAAGGATTGTTGTTTGTGGCGATCGCAATCCGATTGATTTTTACAGGCTACCAGGGTTATTTAGTACAAAAGCTAGGGCAACAAATCACCGCCGCAATTCGCCAAGATTTATTTCAGCACGTCACATCCCTAGCAGTGCGCTTTTTTGACCGCACACCCGTAGGTAAATTAATCACTAGAATCACCAGCGATGTGGAAGTCTTAGGCGATGTCTTTTCTACTGGGGCAATTGGCATCGTGTCCAATTTGTTTTCCATGCTGGTGATTTTGGGTTTAATGTTTTCCATCGAATGGCAACTCACTTGTTTGCTGCTATTAATGCTGTTACCAGTTACCTGGTTAATTGTTTACATTCAGCAACAGTACCGCAAAGCTAATTACAAAGGGCGGGAAGAACTTTCTATATTGAACTCACAGCTACAAGAAAATGTCCTTGGCATTAACGTAGTGCAGTTATTCCGCAGGGAAAAATTTAATGCTCAACTGTTTCGTGCCACCAACAGCCGCTACACTCAGCAAATGGATCAAACCATTTTTTATGATTCATTTATTTCAGCAACCTTAGAATGGATTGGGCTGATTGCGATCGCAGCTGTTTTGTGTATGGGTGGTTGGTTACTGTTAGGAAAAAGTATAGCTTTTGGGACTTTATCGGCATTTGTCTTGTATGCCCAGCGATTATTTGATCCTTTAAGAGATTTTGCCGAAAAATTTACAGTCATTCAAGCTGGTTTTACTGCCATTGAACGCGTGGGCGATATATTAGATGAACCGATAGAAATCCGCGATCGCGCCAATGTGCGCTTCTCAATATTTGATGCCAAATTCGGCTACATAGACGAAATCGTTGCAAATCTAGAATCCCCAGATATTACTTCCCCGCCTGAACTGGGAGAGATTTGCTTTGATCATGTCTGGTTTGCTTATAAAGATGATGATTACGTAATTAAAGACTTAGATTTCACTATTCGTCCTGGTGAAAAAGTGGCATTAGTTGGCCCCACAGGTGCGGGCAAAACTTCGATCATCCGGCTTTTATGCCGCCTCTATGAACCTACCAAAGGACGCATTCTCATCGATGGCGTAGATATTCGAGAAGTCCCACAGGCAGAACTGCGGCGCTACATGGCAGTAATTTTACAAGAAGGCTTTTTGTTTGCTGGCGATGTTAAAAGCAACATTTCTTTAGGAGATGGTTATACCATTGAACAGATTCAACAAGCAGCAGAGCAAACCAACATTGCCCAATTTATAGAAGAACTACCCCAGGGTTATGATACTCAACTTCGAGAACGGGGCACAAATATTTCTAGTGGTCAAAAGCAACTTTTAGCGTTTGCGCGGGCTGCTATTCGCGATCCTCAAATTTTGGTGTTAGATGAAGCTACTGCTAGTTTAGATGTTGGCACAGAAGCTTTAGTGCAAGAAGCATTAAATCAGCTAATGCTCAGACGTACCGCCATTATTATCGCTCACCGCCTGTCTACGATTCGCAATGTAGACCGGATTTTTGTTCTCAAGCGTGGCGAATTAATCGAACAGGGAAGTCACGATGAACTACTGGAACAGGGAGGGCTTTATGCAACTTTGCATAACTTGCAGATGTTGGGAAGCTAGTACCGCAAGGCGGAATTAAAAATTAAAAATTAAAAATTAAAAATGGATACAGCGTAAGGATTCCATTAATTTAGAATGGGTGGTTTATTTCCGCCGTGTTGTACTAGGATATTTTCAGAATAATCTGAAGGGGGAAATAACGATCGCTATCTTTGTAACTACGTCTACACCAGCAAATCAAATATCAATTTGTCTTATTTAGAGTAGAAAACACCTTTAAAAGACTAGCTGTGTTGCTCCTTCTATGGACTTTAATAATAAATAAAGTTGTATTAAAAGTTGGTAATTTAGTTATTTTCAACAAAAAACCCTACTGTTGATTATTAGTAGGGTAATAAGGGTGTCGTTTTCTCAAGCTTGCTAATTAAGTAAACAATTTCAATTTAAAAAATTGCTAGATATTACATAGAATGTATAGCGAGATAGACCATCCAATCTATCCCATATACTTTCAAGCGACCATTTGATGTTTACTTTTTTAGGTATATCTAGAACTACAAGATCAAAGTGCAGCATTCCGAATTATGCCCCAATATAATTCAATACACAAAACACTTGTAGAGACGGCGATTTATCGCGTCTCAAAACCCACAATTTTGTACAAGTAGCGCTTTTAAACGTAATTTCTTTCTCAGAGAAACTTATGGGGTTAATCTAAAATCTCCAATCGATTGACCTACAACTTTTGGGGCATCAACCTGCAAACTCATCTGCTCACAACGCACAGTTAACCAAGGCTGACCTAAACCCATTCCAGAAAAAGGACTTTCGGCGGGGATTTTTAACTGAGAACCAATCAAACCCAATACGGACTGAAATTCAGCAGGGAATACCAGCAAATCAGTACCCTTGACGCTGAAACCAGAGGCACTTAACCCCTGTCTCCATGCCAAGGTTTGCTGATTATACTTAAGACTACACAACTTCCGGTTTCCCTGATGCACAGTGATATGCTCTCCTTCTTTCCAGGTAAACTCAGCTAGTTCCTTTGGTAGTCCCCAAATTTCTCGACCACCAGCCACCGAATCAGTATTATCTACATAAATGTGAGAAATCCAACCGCCAATTTTTCTCTGGTAATTAACCAAAGCTGGGGCAATAATTAACTCACTGTATTCTAGTACCGAGCCTGACCCGTACTTAGATAAGTACACGCTAGCGATGGTTTTACCAGGCCATATAGAAATAATTTTTAACTCTAAAGGAATCAAAGGGCGTACTAGCTCAATATTCACTAAATGCAGAGTTTGGATAGCGTAGCCTTGAAGTGTCCAAGGTGCTTGTGGATATGGCATAAGGGAGTTAATAGTGAGGAGTTACAAATAAATTAAAATAGCAATATTATTTATTTTTACTCATAACTCCTAAAAAAAATTCCCACCCAGGTTAATACCTTGGTGGGTAATATGAGGCGGGACAAAATAATTATCCCGAAAGAAGTAGAGGAATTATTTACTCTCTGTAAAATCAGCGTCAATCACATCGTCGCCGCTACCAGAGCTAGAGGTAGAACCACCATCTTGAGGTTCAGCACCTGGTGCAGCACCCGCACCAGCTTGTTGATAGATGTTACTACCAACAGCGAATAGAGCTTGTTGCAATTCTGGGGTGAGCTTCTTGATTTGCTCATCGTCTTCTTTGGCAACTGCTTCCCGCAGTTCTTTTACCAAACCTTCAACTTTAGTCTTATCAGCAGCCGGAACTTTATCGCCCAATTCTTGTAACTGCTTTTCAGCTTGGTATGACAAGGAGTCGGCTTGGTTCTTGCGTTCAATCTTCTCACGCCGTTCTTTGTCAGATGAAGCGTTTTGTTCAGCTTCTCTTACCATCCGGTCAACGTCAGTTTTATCCAGGGTGGAAGCACCAGTTATGCTGATGGACTGTTCTTTGCCAGTACCTTTGTCCTTAGCGGTGACGTTAAGGATACCGTTAGCGTCAATATCGAACACCACTTCAATTTGAGGAACGCCACGTGGTGCAGGAGGAATACCATCAAGGCGGAAGGTTCCCAAACTCTTGTTATCGTTAGAAAATTCGCGTTCACCTTGAAGGACGTGAATTTCTACGTTGGTTTGACCATCCACTGCGGTGGAGAAGACTTCCGATTTCTTGGTGGGGATTGTTGTGTTGCGGGGAATAATTTTGGTCATCACGCCGCCCAATGTTTCAACACCCAAAGAAAGTGGTGATACATCTAACAGTAAGATGCCAGTGACTTCATTATTCAGTACACCTGCTTGAATCGCTGCACCAATTGCCACGACTTCATCAGGATTAACACTTTGGTTAGGGTCTTTACCCAATACCTGCTTTACAATCTGGTGGACTGCGGGAATACGGGTAGAACCACCAACTAACACCACTTCATCAATATCGCCTTTGCTTAACTTGGCATCGCGCAGAGCGTTTTCCACAGGAACACGGCAACGGTCGATTAAGTCAGAACAAAGTTCTTCAAAGGTGGCACGAGTCAGGGTTGTATCCAGGTGCTTAGGCCCATCCTGGGTAGCAGTGATAAATGGTAAATTGATTTCTGCTTGGGTAACGCTAGAAAGCTCAATTTTGGCTTTTTCTGCGGCTTCTGTCAGACGTTGTAAAGCTTGTTTGTCTTTGCGTAGTTCAATGCCTTCGGCTTTCTTGAACTTTTCAGCTAAGAAGTCAACTATTTTTTTATCAAAGTCGTCACCACCAAGGTGTGTATCCCCAGATGTGGCTAGTACTTCAAAAACTCCATCTCCTACTTCCAGCACGGATACGTCGAAGGTACCACCACCAAGGTCAAATACGAGAATGGTTTCGTTACTCTTCTTGTCAAACCCATAAGCTAGAGAAGCAGCAGTCGGCTCGTTGATAATCCGCAGAACTTCAATACCTGCAATTTTACCAGCGTCTTTTGTCGCTTGCCGTTGGGAGTCGTTAAAGTATGCAGGAACGGTGATTACAGCTTGGGTAACAGTTTCACCAAGGTATTTGCTGGCATCTTCAACTAGTTTGCGAAGAACTTTTGCAGAAATTTCTTCAGGAGCAAACGGTTTACCAGCTATCGGACAATCTAATTTGACATTGCCGTTGCTGCTGAGAACTTTGTAAGAAACTTCAGTTGCTTCGTTACTCACTTCATCGTAGCGGCGACCGATAAAGCGTTTGACTGAGTAAAACGTATTTTCGGGGTTCATCACCGCTTGGCGTTTGGCGATTTGGCCAACTAAGTTGTCGCCATTTTTCGCAAATGCCACTACTGATGGGGTTGTCCGAAAACCTTCAGCATTAGCAATTACAGTAGGTTTACCACCTTCCATCACTGCCACGCAGGAGTTCGTTGTTCCTAAGTCAATTCCAACTACTTTTGCCATTTTAGGTGCTGGCTCCGTATAACTACAAATGAATGAATGAGAATATAAAGGACTAAATTTTGAACCAACATGGTCAATAAATCAGCCAGTTCAGCATCAATACCTTTGGTTTGGCTTTCCTGGGGTTAAAACTCCAGATTACGCTGATATATATACTGAAGCTTAGTGGTAGCCAGTCCATGAAGGGTGGTTTCCCGAACCTTGCTTAGGACGGTTAAACTAACTAAATAGTTTTTTTAGTTGGTTCATGGATTGATTTGCCTTCACTCTGTCTAATGTATGAGAATTAATACTTTCAGTAATTAGGGTGAACCGTAACGTCCGAGTGGTGTTTGCCGTCTTTAGAGGTAATAAACTACAGAAGCACTGAGAATTGGGCATTGGGGATTGGGCATTGGGCATTGAATTAAATATTACTCAGCACTTACTCAAGTCTAGAGAAAAGAGTTTCCCAATCAATTACAGGTGGTCTTTGTCCCTGGTTGACTATTTCAAAAATTTTCTTGGAACTACTTGGCTGAAAAAGGCATTCCACGCAAGCGTTTGCTACATCAATCCGACTGGTATCACCCGAAAGTGTATCCCCAGTGCCTATAACCACACCATATTTACCATCTGTTTTGGCCTTTAGCAGTGTGTTGAGGTCGTATGAGGTATAGGGCCCGTCAATCAAGCGTCCTGGGCGGATGATGGTGTAGGACAATCCTGAATTAATAATGGACTCCTCACCTTTTTGTTTGGCATCCAACACGCCAAAAGCGTTAAGAATACTAAAAGGAAACTGATCTTTACGGAGAATTCCACAGGAAGAGACGAAAACGAATCGCTTCAAATTCTGGGGTGCTGCTGTAACTAGGTTGCTGACACCTTGGGCATCGACCTTGGCTGGACTGTTCTTTGCTTTTGCTTCGCTAGATTTGGGGTTAAGGAAAGTGATTCCCCATTCAAGCAAGTTCGGGGTTTGGTCAAACTCCCATCGCGCAGAGGGAAAGGCAGTGGTTCCAGTACAGCAGATAATGTGGGTGACATTTTGTGTTGCAGCTGGGAGTGTAGCTGGCTGGCGGATGTCACCAACGGCAATTTCCACTCTCCGGTTAAACATTTCTTCGGCTTTTGCAGCATTGCGTGTCAGAACGCGAACTTTCAAACCCTTTTCTAGGAGTTTGCCTACCACTAGTTGCCCTACTCCACCAGTAGCACCAGCAACTAGTACCAAATCTTGAGCTGAAGTTTCAAAAGAAGTCATAAATTGCCTTAAAGAAGTCATAAATTGCCTTTGAGATAGTCTATTTTTAATCTACTCAAAAAATGTGTTAGCGTGCCCTGCGGGAAAGAAAGCTACGCGTAGCGTCTGTCTACGACACGCTGCGCGAACGCAGAGAAGGTATCGCCATAGACTCAGATTAAAAATTTGGCTAATAGCTGTTGATTCTGTAGCTTTCAGGCTGACAAATGGGAATTTTAAAATCAGGGCAAATTTCCCAAAACTGAATTAGCGCAGTAGTCAGCACTTGAGGTTCCGAGCAAGGGATGAAAATTAGTCAGAAATTAATTTCGGGAATTCTAGGAATAGCTACTCTCTCAGTAATCACTGGTGCTATTAATGCTCATCAGCAATTGAAAATAGCTAAGTATATTGCTCAACAAGAGGCTGAGGAAGTTGCAGGACTAGTGGGATATTTCGTCAGTCATGAAGTTGATGAATACCACGAAATTGGATCGCGAGATAAGATGCTAGCCGAATTGCAAGAGCATGTTATCTTGCTACACAAGCAACGCCAGCGCGATCTAGAAATTGTAGACCGCAATAAAATCATTCTGGCAGATGTAGTTCCAGAAGACATTGGTACGCGATTAGATCACGATCGCAATAATGAAGTTGGTAAAACTATTCAAGATGGTATACCAAGAACATATATTGAGGTCAGTCCTGAGTACCCAAATGGGATTCGATTGATTGCTGTTCCTTTTAAGACTGGCAAGGGTGAAACAATTGGTGCAGTCATTCTGGAATATACACCGCTTTACAAAGCAGCACTAGTAACAGCCAACAAAAATATTGTTGCCACGTCGGTCATCAGTTTGGTATGTGGCATCCTGGCACTATTAGTAGGCTATTTGATCTCTAGAAGCATTTCAAAACCGATTAAACAACTCCAGCAAGCTGTGGTAAATCTGGCTGAAGGTAAACTCGATACTAGAGTTAATATTCGCTCCCAGGATGAGATTGGCGAGTTAGCCACCTCGTTCAATAAAATGGCGGACGATCTGCAATATTCCAGAGAGAAGTTGATCAATGCTAATGAACAATTACGAGACGAAATTACCGAACGCCAAGAGGCAGAAGCGGAACTTCAGCAAGCTCTGAAAGACCTGCAAAAAACCCAAATCCAATTAATTCAATCTGAAAAAATGTCGAGTCTGGGTCAACTAGTCGCAGGAGTTGCCCATGAAATCAACAATCCGGTTAATTTTATCTACGGCAACCTCGAATACGCTGATGATTACACTCAACAGATGTTGCTGTTAATTAAGCTTTATCAAAAACACTACCCCTATCCAGAGCCAGAAATTCAAAATGCTAACCAACTAAACGAAATTGAGTACCTAATAGAAGATTTGCCTAAGATGTTAACCTCAATGAAAATGGGGGCTAAACGCATCCGGGAAATTGTTCTCAGTCTAAGAATTTTCTCTCGCTTGGATGAAGCTGAGTTTAAAACGGCTGATTTGCATGAAGGAATAGACAGTACTTTGTTAATTTTGCAACATCGGCTCAAGGCACAAAGTAATCGTCCTCAAATTGAAGTGGTCAAAGAGTATGGAAAAATGCCTAAAATTCAGTGTTTTGCAGGGCAAATGAATCAGGTATTTATGAATCTCTTGGCAAATGCAATCGATGCTTTAGAAGAGGCTTTCCAAAAAGAACTTTGTCCAAATCCCTTGATTCGTATTTCTTCGGAACAGGTAAATGAAAATGCTGTGATTCGGATTGCTGATAATGGATCGGGAATTCCAAAAGCAATTCAGTCGCGTTTATTTGACCCTTTTTTCACCACAAAAGCAGTTGGTAAGGGGACTGGTATGGGATTATCGATCAGCTACCAGATAATTACTGAAAGGCATGGTGGATCTTTGGAATGTATTTCATCACCGAGACAGGGTGCAGAGTTTGTGATTGCAATCCCGATTCGAGCAGGAAAATTAGCACAATCATCAATAAGCGATCGCATAATAGGGTAAGTATGAGTCTTTGTCAGACCATAACTGCGATTGCTACATAGGGGAAATTGCGCCCGAATTGTTCGGTTCTACCACTTTCAACAGTACATAAATGGTTATAACCTCGTAGGTAGTAGCGAAATGTCTACCTTAGACACTGTTAGTCGCTCTTGAATTAAGGGGTGAAAGCCTGTGTACGAATGGATATTGCCAAGTCTGAGCGAAATCTTGGCCCAAAATCAATCAAGTGTGGCTGAATGTTCACCTGGTAAAGCAGAGCGGCAGTGGCGTGTCAGCCTCGCAGCGACAGAACATTTGCTATTAAATACTTTAGCAGCTGATTCAGTTGACACAACCCAAGGATTAGTTTTAGCTGCACCCGCACCCTTATTTAGTCAGCCAAAACTGACTCAAAGCTTACAAACAGTCACTTTCACGGCAAAACCATTTAATCCCTTGGCACTGATGCCATTTCAGATGCCAGATGGGATTGCACCTATAGATGAAGAAATTGCTCCTCATGAATCGGTACTTCCCTTATTACCTGCCGATCCTTTGGGTGCAGAGCAGTTTTGCTTAGTTTTTACTGATAAATTTAGATTAGTACTAGTTTTAGCAACTCATAAAAACGGTAAAAAAACCTTTTCATTTTCTTTTGAACCGGAAGTAGTACAGCAAGCTTGGCGATCGCTAGGTGCGAGAGTAATGCTGGCTAATCCAGAATTTTTTGCCCGCCTGGATGTATTAGTACAAGAATATTCTCCGGTAGCACCAGATTGCCGCATCATGATTCAGTTTAGTCAGTTGTTGCTTCAGGAATTAACAGAAGCAGAGGAGACTGGGGAAGAAGCAGGGGAGCAGGGAGCAGGGAGCAGGGGGAAAAATACCAATTCCCAATTCCCAATTTCCCATACTTCTCTGCGAGACGCTACGCGAACGGCTTCGCTCAGTACAAGTTCCCAATTCCCAATCCCCAGTCCCCAATCCCCAAATCCTGATGTCGAACTGCTCCAAGCCTTCGCTCACGAAGTCCGCACACCTTTAACAACTATTCGCACCATGACTCGTCTACTGCTGAAGCGGCGAGATTTAGATGCTAGTGTGATCAATCGCTTAAAAATTATCGATCACGAGTGTACTGAGCAAATTGATCGTATGGAGTTGCTGTTTAAGGCAGCAGAATTAGAAACTACTGCCTCTACAAAATGTTCAAAAACTCAACTCACACCGATGTCTTTAGATCAAGTGTTGCAGCAGAGCATTCCTCGGTGGGAACAAGCAGCGCATCGCCGGAACTTAACTTTAAATGTTGTTTTACCCCAGCAACTACCAACTGTGGTAAGTAATCCCATGATGCTCGATCAGGTACTCACTGGTTTGATAGAAAATTTCACTCGCAGCTTACCCTCTGGTAGCCATATTCAAGTACAAGTTATTCCGGCTGGAGATCAACTGAAGTTACAATTATCGCCCCAATTTGGGTGCAAAGATTCCAGTAAAGCCGCCACACCTGCAACGCCACCAATTCGCAAAGCCCTTGGTCAATTGCTGATGTTCCAACCAGAAACGGGTACGATTAGTTTGAATATTGCCGCAACTAAGCATTTATTTCAGGCGATCGGCGGTAAATTGATTGTGCGTCAGCGTCCACACTATGGAGAAGTTTTGACGATTTTCCTTCCCTTAGAAGTTAGCAATAAACATAAATCTGGAGCTAAAACTTGGGAGTGAATATTCATCAACTATTTTTTTAAATTATAAATATTCACTCTAAATTAACGTCATTTAAAGAAACCTCTCCCTGCCTTGAACGAAAGTTCAAATCTGTCCCTCTCCGAGTCGGAGAGGGACAGATTTTACTTAGTAGAAACTAGGGAGAGGTGTTTCTGTTAGACTAATTTATCTCACATTAAATTAGACAGTAATTAAATTTATCTGACTCATATTTGATTTTTGAAAAAACTCCGTACAACTCAAAAATCCTTCTTTCCTCTTGCCTATTGCCTATTACCTCTTGCCTTCCCACCCAAATAAATATGGCTACGCCACGCTGCGCGAACAAAAATCAAAGCGGATTCCTATATCTGACTTGCCATTTGTAAAAATAGATGCCAAAAATGGATATAAATTCTGGCTAACAGCCAAGTACACATTTGTGTAAAAACCAATAGGAGAATTATGGCACATTTTGAAATAATCGAAAAAGAAAGCTTACGTTTAGTCAAAGTCACTTTGCAAAACGAAACAGTACGGACTGAATCTGGTGCTATGTACTATATTCGTGGCAACGTTCAGATGCAATCTAAAGCCCCTTCAGCAGGTGGGTTTTTAAAATCCTTAGCCACGGGAGAAAACATTTTCCGTCCTACATATACAGGTACGGGTGAATTATATTTAGAGCCGTCTTTAGCGGGATATCACATTCTAGAATTAGATGGTAGTGAATGGATTTTAGATATTGGCGCTTATTGGGCTAGCGATGGCAGTATAGAAGTAGGAATTGAACGAAACAAATTTGCATCAGGCTTAATTGGTGGCGAGGGTTTGTTTCAAACAAAAGTCAAAGGTAGGGGTAAAGTGGTAATGGCAGCACAAGGCCCTGTAGAAGTAATAAATTTACAAAATGACCGATTAGTTGTTGATGGAAATTTTGCGATCGCTCGCACAAATACCTTAAATTATCGCGTTGAAAAAGCTACCAAATCTCTTTTAGGTTCGATGACTTCTGGGGAATTTCTCGTCAATACTTTTGAGGGAACTGGGACTGTATTGCTTGCTCCCATACCTTACTGGAAAGTCATGATGATTCGGCAAATTACTGCCGCGTTACCAAAAACTTCTAGCTAATAATCATTAATTATCAGTTTTATCATGTCCGCTTAAAGATTGATGTCCAGATCCCCGACTTCTCAAAGAAGTCGGGGATCTAATTTTTCACGAATGATTTAGTATTGCTATATAACTCCAAAGCTAATAGCAACGAACTGGGGATTGTCAGATGTGGGTTAAGCCAATGCGGACTTTAAATCACTTTCTGCTTGTCCCAACGCATCTGGTAATTTACTCGCATCACGTCCGCCAGCTTGGGCTAAGTTCGGTCTTCCACCGCCACCACCACCGCAGATTTTAGCGATTGCACCGACAAATTTACCAGCTTGTAAACCTTTTTTGTTGACTTCTGGACTAAAAGCTGCAACTATGCTAACTTTATCGGCTTCGGGAACAGAACCTAGCACCACTGCACCGTTACCGATTTTTTGTAACAGGCGTTCGGCTGCGGTTTTCAATGATTCTGGATCGACATTTTCTAATTGGGCAACGATAATTTTATGATCGCCTACAGTTTCGGCTGTTTGTAGCAAGCTGTCAGATTTAGCGATCGCTAACTGTACCTTTAAGGTTTCCAGTTCCTTCTGACTATTTCTGAGTTCGCTTTGCAGACTTGTAATTCTGTCTGGTAATTCTTCGGGTTTAACTTTAAAGCGATCACTCAAATCTTTAACTACTTTATCCCGCAGGTTGAGATAATCTAGGATTGCTGGCCCCGAAACAGCTTCAATGCGCCGCACCCCAGAAGCCACGCCAGCTTCCGAGATAATCTTAAACACGCCAATTTCGGCAGTATTGCTGACATGAGTGCCACCGCAGAGTTCCATTGATACGTTAGGGAAGTCAATCACGCGAACTTCATCGCCGTATTTCTCGCCGAACATAGCAACAGCACCCTTAGCTTTCGCCTCGGCTAAAGGTAAGACTTCCACCTTTGCAGCGTGGGCTTCCGCAATCCAACTGTTCACCTGTTCTTCAATTTGTTGCACTTCCTCTGCTGTCAATGCGCGGGGACAGTTGAAGTCAAAGCGCAATCTATCAAAGGAAACTAGGGAACCAGCTTGAGATATGCCATCATCAACAATTTTTTTCAACGCCGCTTGCAACAGGTGCGTTGCGGTATGGTTAGCTTGGGCGCGACGGCGACAAGCCGGATCGATTTGGGCGGTGACAGGATCGCCTACGCGCAGTGTACCGCGTTCGATGCGTCCGAAGTGAACAAAGAAATCAGATTCTTTTTTAACGTCTTCCACTCGAACAACAATACCATCACCAGAGATATAACCGCGATCGCCGATTTGTCCGCCAGATTCAGCATAAAATGGCGTTTTATCAAGGACTATTTGTACCTGTGTCCCCGCTTCTGCTTCTTCTTGAGAAACACCTTCTAGCAAAATCGCTTCGACTATTGCCGTCGCCGCCGATTGGGTGTAGCCTAAAAACTCAGTGACTTGGATGTGTTCTGCTAGCTTGTCGAGGGAACCTTGGACAGTTAAATCGATGGTTTCATGTGCATCTCTACCACGTCCTTTTTGAATTTCCATTTGTGCCTCAAATCCCTCAGCATCAACTGTGAGATTATTTTCTTCGGCAACTTCTTGAGTAAGTTCGAGGGGAAATCCGTAGGTGTCATAAAGGGTAAATGCACTTTCACCACTAATTTGAGTGTTTCCTTGCTGTTTCACCTCTTGGATAATTTCTTCTAAAAGTTTTTCGCCTCTATCGAGAGTTCTGAGGAAATTTGATTCTTCTCGTTGCAACTCAGCTTTTATTGCTGCTTCCCGTTGGCGCACATTGGGGTAGGCTGATTCCGAAAGAGCGATCGCAGTTTCGGCAATTTGGGTAGTAAATTCGCCAGAAATCCCAATTAATCGCCCATGACGCACCACCCGCCGAATTAATCGCCGCAGTACATAACCCCTTCCCACATTGGAAGCGCGGATTTCATCAGCGATCATGTGGACAACAGAACGAACGTGATCGCCAATGACTTTTAGGGAGACTTTGGTTTTTTCATCACTGCTATGGTAGTCAATGGCAGCAATTTGGGCAGCTGTTTGAATAATTGGGAAAATCAGGTCAGTTTCGTAGTTATTGGGCACTTTTTGGAGGATTTGCGCCATTCTCTCCAAACCCATACCCGTGTCGATGTTCTTATTTTGCAGTGGCGTTAAATTGCCTGAAACATCTCGGTTATATTGCATGAACACGAGGTTGTAAAACTCGATAAACCGGGAATCGTCTTCTAAATCTATATTTTCGTCACCGCGTTCTGGGTGGAAGTCGTAATATATTTCTGAACAAGGACCACAAGGGCCAGTCGGGCCAGATACCCAAAAGTTATCATCTTCGCCCAAGCGTTTAATTCTGGCTACCGGCACACCGATTTGATCGCGCCAGATAGCAAAGGCTTCATCATCATCTTCAAAAACGCTGACAACCAGATTTTGGGGAGAAAAGCCAAAGACTTGTGTGGAGATTTCCCAGCCCCAAGCGATCGCTTGTTCTTTAAAATAATCACCAAAGCTGAAATTACCCAGCATCTCAAAAAAAGTGTGATGCCGTTTAGTGCGTCCGACATTTTCGATGTCGTTGGTACGGATACACTTTTGCGAAGTCGTAGCCCGCTTAAATTCTGGTGTCCTCTGCCCCAAGAATATTGGCTTAAATGGTAGCATCCCCGCGATCGTCAGCAGTACGGTTGGATCTTCTGGCACGAGAGACGCACTTGGGAGGATTTGGTGACTCCGTTGGGCAAAGAAGTTGAGGAATGTGTTGCGAATTTCGTTACCGCTTAGGTACTGGGGATTTGAAGACATAGGTGTTTTTAACTTGAGACTTTAGACTCTTCTAGACTTGGGCGTAGCGGCACTGGGTAAGTGTATTTTCATAAATAGCTTTATATATTCTTGCATTTTGTTTCATATTACCGCCAGCAAATTCTACAAGTCTATGAGCTATACACAGTGATGAGGATGCTTTTAGACCATTATCTGGCTCTGGCAGGATGTACTGCATCTACGCCCGTCCTAGACATCATAATTTTGGTCTTTAAGATTAATCCTTAAGAAATAGTTTAAAATTCCCATACTAGGGTAGCAAATGGCACTAAAACTGAAAGTATCAAATATTGCTTACTTTTCTCAGAGCGGAATTTCACTGATTTACCCACATTAGGGGCAGGTTTTGACATCAAACTTTTTATTTAGCTTCTTTTTTCGAAATTTATGATGTTGCAATCAATTAAACAAAAGATGTGAGTTAAATCAAGAAAGATAGATAAAGTGCGTAGGCAGAGATATTTTGTTTATCCTGCTAACACATTGTGAACCCAAGTTTCACGTCTCACTTAATTTGGGGATTTTTCACCCGACAAATTCGCTCTGTAATTATAGAGTTTGTTAGTGCCAGAAAGCTCCTGTCCATAGCAGGAGGGAGCTTTGCTGTCTATGTAGTTCGCATTGCTTTTGCAATTCCACTCCTACCTTAATACTTGATTAAAGCCTAGGTTATAAACCAAAAGGCTGAAGTCTCCTATTAAAAATGTTATTTTTAATTCAACGATTAAAATTTAGATTTTGATCGTTGAATTAAAAACTTTATAATTTCTTTATTTTTCTTCGTAAGAAGAAATTTGTTTATCTAATGTGGAGGTTATTCCAAACTCTTTATTTTCGTAACTTAATCAGTTAAAAAACACTTAAGAAAGTACATAAATAGTTTGTATATGTCTCAATATTATTCAGTATTTTTACTGTTTGAAAAACATAGTGTAAAGAAGACATTAGTTGTCAGAAGTGAATATTTCAGAAACGCTAGTAGTAAATATAAACCCTTGAAAGGAGATAATAATTGGTAAAATATTGTAGATTCGGCGTAAATAAAAGTATATAACCAGAAATCTAACTCAGCCTAAAAGATAATATTTAATATTAGGCAAAAATAGTAGTAAATTACTCAACTTAATCTCTTTGAAATTTAAATAGGATAAATAATAAAACAATGAATATTTCTATTCTGGTCTTTGGAAAAAATAATTTTATCACCACACTTCCAGATCAGATCCGTTATGCGACTGCTTTTAGTGTAGAAGTTATAGACAATCTGAATCAAGTAGTGTCGCGGATTAAAATAGCACCCCCCGATATAATGCTTGTGCAGGCTAGCTTGGATGGCAGTATGGAACTGTGCAATTGGTTGAAAGAGCAGACAAAATTATCTTGGATATATTGTATTTTATTCGAGGATCGTCTCCAACAGCTTACTGATAGAAATAAGGGTTGGCATAGAGAATTAGAGATGAGTGCTGCGGCCCTAAAGCAAGGAGCAGATGCTTATATTTGGCATCTTATTGATGAAAAAACAGACCATAATTTAGCAGAGTTGACTGCCAATCATGGATTAATACTTGCTCAATTGACTGTTGGCTTGCGAAAAACACAAAAATATCGAGATTTGATTCGAACAAATGATATGTTATCAGCGATCGCCTTAGCCGATTCGTTGACAGAATTAAATAATCGTCGTGCTTTAGAATGGGACTTACCCAGGCAAATTCAAAGAGCTAGAACTCAAAAAACTTCCCTGAGTTTGATTATTCTGGATGTAGATCATTTCAAGAAAGTTAACGATACTCACGGGCATTTAGTAGGCGATCGCATTTTGCAAATATTATGTCAGCGTTTGCGACACAATCTGCGCTGTCAAGACACAGCATTCCGCTATGGTGGCGAAGAATTTGTGATTCTTCTGGCTAACACTACCGATGAGGAAGCACTATTAGTAGCCCGTCGTCTTAATCGCGTAGTTAGCGATGAACCATTTGCACTCAGTAACAAACTGACTATTAATATCACCATTAGTCTGGGCACAGCTAGTCTGCAAGCTGATGATGATGAACAAGGAGAGAGTCTGCTGAATCGTGCCGATCAATGTCTCTTACAGGCTAAAAATGCTGGGCGTAATCGGGTTATTCACTCAAACTACCTATCTCATGTTTCACATTTGAAAGTTGTTTCTTCATAATTTGTCATTTGTCATTCGTCATTAATTCTCCCCCTGCTCTCCCATTCCGCACTCCTAACTCAGCATGACAATCTTCCACCGAAGCACGTTGTCGCATAGCATTAACTAAAGCTTCGTAACTAGACCAATTTTCTTGTAATAGGGTTTTTGCTTGGAGAGCATGAAACCGAAGTTTCTGTTGATAAACTGATTCAGAAAAGCCCAAAACTGTCAAGACTCCAATCAGTTTGCTTTTATCATCAGATCCACCCTCAGCATTATCAAAAACTAGGGTTTCAGCAGCAATACCCGCCATCCAAACAGTACAGTAGCGGTCTAGCATTTGGGCACTGATTTTACCCACTTCTAATTGAGAAGCTAATTCGCCATCATCAAAGCTGACACCGCCTTGTCCAGGTTGCCCCTGTTTCCAGGCTTCCCAAGCGCTGAGTGTGTAGCCGGTAACGGGAATCCCCAGCAAGTAAGCAACCAAAAAATGCCCTGCTTCGTGGTGGACGATGCGATCGCGGTGTTCACTTGAAAAACCAGCAATCCAATCTAAAAAAATAGTACCACCCTTGCCTTGCAAGCTAAAACTATCTAATGTAGCTATGCCTAAAATAGCGAAGGTTGCAAGTGCTGGTACTGCTGGCGACAAATTCAAGAATGGCCCCAGCAGTACCGATAGGGTCATGAGAAAGATAGATATTGCAACTAAATTTAAGGTAGTCTGGCTCATTGAGAGTTTTCTGAGAATCTGCTTAATATTTCTTTATTATGATGCGATCGCACACCTTCTGTATCAAGTGTCTCTACAAATCCCTTGACGACGTAATTTCCCCATGAGGATTTGACTATCAGTGAAGAAATCTTACAAAAATGGCTATTCTGCATAACAACAATAAGTAAGTCTGATTTATAGTAAGCGGTTTAAAACCTATAGATTTTGCCGTTTGCAGATAGACCAAAATAAACGCTGTTAAATATTTTATGTGAAAATTTAAAATCCAGATTTTAGAGGTAAAATTACCTGTTATTGTTCTTACCTTAAATTGGCACAAAAAGTTATGAAGCCATACCTTCCTCAAAATGATCCTGACCCTACAAAGCGTCAAATATTGCTAGAGAGAAACCAAGGGGAGTATGAATTTGATTACGACTTTTTAACGCCTATGGCAATGCTAAAAAATGTACCTTCTATAGAAAACTTTTCAACTAAGTATATTGCTGAACGGACATTAGAGACAGCAGAACTACCTATAAATATGTTAGCCGTTAAAGCCCGTTCTTTATGGGACCCATTAGATGAATTGCAAGACTATGAAGACTATTTTCCAGTTTTGCCTAGACCTAATGTCATCAAAACATACCAAACTGATGACTCTTTTTGTGAACAACGGCTTTGTGGGGCAAATCCTTTAGTTTTACGTCGAATTGAGCAGATGCCAGATGGCTTCGCCTTTACCATTTTAGAACTGCAAGAAAAGTTTGGTGATTCTATCAACTTAGTAGAAAAACTTGCGAATGGAAATTTATATGTAGCTGATTATAGAGCGCTTGCGTTTGTTAAAGGAGGTAGTTATGAAAGAGGTAAGAAGTTTTTACCAACCCCTATAGCTTTCTTTTGTTGGCGCAGTTCTGGTTTTAGCGATCGCGGTCAACTAGTACCGATTGTTATCCAAATCAACCCCGCAGAAGGTAAACAGAGCCAGTTAATTACACCTTTTGATGACCCTTTAAACTGGTTTCATGCCAAGCTTTGTGTTCAAATTGCTGATGCTAACCATCATGAAATGAGTAGCCATCTGTGTCGAACTCACTTTGTTATGGAACCCTTTGCTATTGTCACAGCCCGTCAACTAGCCGAGAACCATCCCCTTAGCTTACTGCTAAAATCCCACTTCCGTTTCATGTTGGCTAATAATGACTTGGCTCGTAAGCGCCTAATTAGTAGAGGTGGGCCTGTTGACGAATTGCTAGCTGGAACTCTGCAAGAGTCATTGCAAATTGTCGTTAACGCATATACAGAATGGAGCTTAGATCAGTTTTCCTTACCCACTGAACTAAAAAATCGGGGTATGGATGACCCAAATAACTTACCTCACTATCCCTATCGAGACGATGGCTTATTATTGTGGAATGCCATTAAAAAGTTTGTGTCTGAATACTTGCAGATATACT
The DNA here is from genome assembly GCF_015206895.1 of Nostoc sp. LEGE 12450. Lineage (GTDB taxonomy): Bacteria > Cyanobacteriota > Cyanobacteriia > Cyanobacteriales > Nostocaceae > Nostoc. The sequence goes on from NZ_JADEXU010000071.1 coordinate 28,835, forward strand.
ACAAAACTCCCCAAGACTTAGCAGCAGACTTGGAATTACAAAGTTGGGCGCAGGAATTAGTTTCCCAATCAGGCGGACGAGTTAAGGGTATTAACAATCGTATCGACACATTAGACCAATTAGTTGATATTGCTACTGCGGTTATCTTCACCTGTGGGCCGCAACACGCTGCTGTTAACTACTCACAATATGAATATATGACTTTCATGCCAAATATGCCTCTTGCTGCTTATAAACAAATGACATCAGAAGGCACTATTCCTGACCGTAAAAGTCTATTATCATTTCTGCCACCGTCAAAGCAAACTGCTGACCAATTGTCGATTTTATTTATTCTGTCAGCTTACCGTTATGACAGATTAGGGTACTATGATGATAAATTTTTAGACCCAGAGGCTCAGGATGTTTTAGCTAAATTCCAGCAAGATTTGAACGACGCGGAGCGGGAAATTGAGTTGAATAACAAGAGTCGTTTAATAAATTACAACTATTTGAAACCGAGGCTTGTGACTAATAGCATCAGCGTGTAACTGAATATCATTGCAGTTGATTAGACATCTCCAAAAAGTGTGGCAGCTTTTGGAGATGTTTTTGTTTAGTAATATGCGATCGCGGTGTTCTTTTTAAAAACCAGCAATCCAATCCAAAAAGATGGCGTTGCTGATTAGATATATGAATCTTGGTGTAGAGACACGGATGTTTTCTCTATCACCAGAATGATGGCTGCTTTTCAAGTCGCAGAGATAATGTGACTTTAGTAGGTATAAAATATCAAATAGGGGATGAATGTGGCTGAAGAATTTAAAAAAGGCGATCGGGTTGAATGGAACACTTCACAAGGTAAGACAACTGGCAAAGTTGTAAAGAAGCTCACTTCACCTACAGATATTAAAGAACACCATATTGCTGCAAGTGAAGATAACCCCGAATATTTAGTTGAAAGCGATAAGACAGGAAAACAAGCTGCTCACAAGCCTGATGTTCTTAAGAAAGTAGAGGAGTAATGCTTAGTCATGAGTAAAGATGTTAAAGCGGTGATTGACGAGTTTCATCAAGCTGTCAATATGACACCTAAAGAAATAGAGTCTTGGCTAGATACGGATGAGTCACAAAGTGTCGGGCAAAAGGATGGCGACGATGAGTCAATCGGTCATAAATCTGGACGGCGTATCATCCAGTTATTGCAGAAAAAGGATGATTACACCAATGACGATCTTTCGCACATGAAGAAAGTTATTAGTTACGTCCATCGTCATACTGCACAGCAGCCATCGGGTGATTTGGAACACACACGCTGGTGCTATTCTTTGAAGAATTGGGGACACGATCCACTTAAGTAAAGTACCTTATAGCCCGCCATTTAGGTGGGCAAATTCCCGCGATCGCTCTAAATACAGTTTTGCGTATAAAGCATAGCATTTTAATGTAAGGGAATGCATTGGCATTGTAGTGAGATGCATTGGCATTGCAGTGAGATGCATTGGCATTGCAGTGAGATGCATTGGCATTGCAGTGAGATGCATCGGCATTGTAGAGGATTGCAGTGGGACGCATTGGCATTGCAACGTATTGCCAAATTTAATTTGCTACAAATTAATGAAATGCTGTACTAAGTGTTTACGCCGCAGAAACGACACAAAAACAGGTTTTTACAACCGGATTTTAACTCCATATTGCAAAACCAGCCGATCCTGCCAAACTGGTAGCTGCGATCGCAGAACTGAAGCCTGTAAGGAAGGCGATTAAACAATAGTGCGTTTCTAACCTAGTTCCAAACTTGTCACAGCAAAGACCCAATCAATAGGTAAATTAGGAATTTCTTTAGTGTACATCCGAGCAGTTTGAAAGACTGGCTCCAATTGGTAACGTTGAACTAGGTTAATTGCTTGTACATTTGCATCGGGTACATCAAAAAACACTGGAGCATGAGGATTTTCTGCAAGCAAGGCTTGAAATAATGCTTCAGAAATCTGTTCGTCATTAGCAAACAGTGGCCCAATCCGAAAACCTGTATGGGCAGGCCGGATAACTCCGTAACCAACAAGATATCCATTTTTGAGAAACCCGAAAGCAGTACTTTCTGGCTGTTCAATCCAATGTCGCAGAAACACTGGACGCTTAGAAGGAAAAAGTTGGCAATCGTAAGCTACCAACTCTTCAAAAGGCACTGTTTTCAGGTCGATGATACCAGCAGGCATAACACCACCACCCACCCCTTGATAACGAATATTCTTATAAGCGATTTGGAAACCAGACTTTTTGTAGTTATCTTGTTGGCATAGAGCCGAGATCCCTGCAAAACGGAAATAGAGGCTGAAAAAGCTTGCTATATCTAGGTTTCAAAAATTTCAGGAGGAAGATGAAGAGCCGCCTCAAAAGGTTGGGGAATATCCCTCTTCTGTCACTCTCCGGGAAGGCGATCGCTATAAACCTTATGAGGCAATCAATACAAGCTATACTATTAGAAAAAAATCGGTCTTGTATTTGTTATTAGAAAATAATCGCGCGATCGCTGGCTATACAAAAGCTCTAGAATTCAGAAATGGCAAAAGTTTTCGGAGAGTGGCAGAAGAGGGCTATACCACCTAGACATTGACTCGCAGTTTCGCCATGTTCCGCCAAAAGTGTCCTAGACTCTCCGTGCCGCCGAATAGTGTGGTGAAGATGGTCGAGTCGGCAAGCAAAATATCGCCGCCACGGTTACCGTTTGGCGGTACCCAGATGCACGTATTGAATTCCCGATTTCCCTCCGCCGTGAACGGATGCGGTCGGGAAAGATCGATCGGCTGCGTCGCCAGAACATGAATGGACTTCGTGTCCTCTGTCGTCAGCGCGTAGTGGGGCAGATGCAGATGGAAGTTGAACGTGGTTACTCCATTCAGCAAACCCAGTTTGTCGAGATCCTTGTTAACGGTCAGGGGTGCGATCTGGTTGCTTTCTTGTACGACGGCAGGCCGGAGTCCAAACTGATTAAGTACGGGCACTTCGAGTTCTTTCATCAGCGATCGCGTGTACTGACCGAAGCGCTGCTGGCGCGGCACGAGTTCGTCGCCGTGATGCTTATACTCCATCTGGCGCTGCTGCATGTCACTCGTGAAGCCCACGTCATGGTGCGGCGCAAGGAGCAGGCACGTGCCTTCCCGGTTAAGCCACTCTCGGATCGCGTCGATTTCTCCCTTCTCGGCCTCTTGCTCGGATACGAGGTGATCCAGACCGAACACCATCAATGTATCCGTGTCTGCCAGAATTCTTTCATCAATTAGGAGTTTGTACCCTGCCTGGTCAATGCGTTGGTAAACGGCGACCGGCTGCCCAGTAATCTCGCCCACGATTTGCTGAAAATCGATGGTTGACCGGTGGAATAGCTCCAGAGTACCAGCGATGCCCTGCAAGAAATTCATCTTATCCCACTCAGATCCCTCAAAGTTCGGCCAGCCGACCCGACGGACTTCGGTCATAGTCGAAAAACGGTTATCCAATTCGGTCAGATCTCGGTTGGCTTCCCAAGGATAACTCCACGTCCAGTAAATGCTGAACCGACGTTTGTCCGGCGTGTACGGTCGCGGCACATGGTTCTGGTTGTACGTTCGCCCAACTCGATTGAGCTTGCTCATTTTCACCACCATTCCTTTTATTTGATCGGATTCTAAAATTACCTGCCACTGCTCAGTGACGCCAGGTACCGAAGCGCCTTCAGTCCGGGCAGAAAGAAGTAAGCCCCGCCCCGAACCGTGGTGAATGCCGGAATACCCTTGATGGTTTTCCGGATTGGCCGCTTCGGAATCTTGAAGTCAAGGGTGCCGTCCTGCGTGCCGATAATCGGATCGCGCTCGTTGCCGAGTTCGTGGAAGTTCTTGTCATTCACCCACACGTTCTGTGCGAACTCGAACTGACGAATCAGGCTCGCGCAGATCACGAAGGCAGCAATGCCACGTTCTATCCCGTCTTCCGGCGCATCTTCCGGGAGTGGCGGCCCGTAGGTTGCCCCACGACGGATCATCCGCCGCCGGTTCATGTTCGCCCCTGTATCACGAGGATTCAGGCGACGGATATGGGAGCCGAGGGGTACGGCATAGCCATGCGGGTCCATAGTCGCATAGTTGAAGTCGTTGTTCCGCTGCATATCCACGGCGAGTGCTGGATCGTCCTTGTCTGGGGACAGGACCAGCGGCGCACCGCTGCGCCAACGACCCATCAATTTCGCCGCCACAAGTTCCTGCTCTTCCGGCGTCTGACCGTGCTGGCGCAGGAAGTCACGAAACTCGATGATATGCTCCTGTAGGCGTCGATAGGCCATGTAGCTACCGTTTCGGGAGAGGATCTCGGGTTGCGGCAGATTGGCAGGGGGACCGTATTCGTCTGGGTAGCCCAGGATGAACTCGCCCGCCTTCAGCGGCGCACCGGAACCGGGCGTCGGCTCTTCGCCCGATCCTTCGATGACTGGCTGCGAGAGGCGATCGCGGTAGCCGAAGTGGTCATGTGCATAGTTGAAAGGCGGCGTTGCCTCCAGATCCAATGCCGAGATCACTTCCACTCCCTCGGATCGCTCGACAAGTCGCTGGTGCTCCGCCTTGCAGCGATCGCGCTCTGCGTTATCGCGGGCAAAGAGAATCACAATTGCATGGAGATCCGGACTAGCCACACCTCCCACCCAATTGTCAGGATGATTCGAGCCGGTGTCGCCGAGGATCTCCGCGCGGGCCACCATGCCCTGCTTAAACTCCTCAGGAAACGTGGCCAGAGATGCCTCATCCATACCCAGCGCCCGCAGGCCGTTCCAGGTGAAGGCCACGCTCATCCATCGGTTGTCCTGTTCGACCGAAGCACGAACCTCCGCAGACGACTGTACCTTTTCAAGAATGGCAGCTAGCCATGCTCGTCCACCAGCAGGGTTGCAGAACGATAGAAATTCATACCGTCCGGTGAGTGCAGGCACACGAGTCAACAGAATGTGCTGAATGTCGTCAAACTCAAGCATATCAATTCCCCCTGATGGATTACTGCATCTGGTCAAGCATGTCGGAGAACGCCGCCTTGAGTTTGAGGGCTTTTTTGATTTCGTCGGAACTTACGTACGGATACTCTCCGTATTCAAGGAAGCTCGGACGCTGGTGCTCACGGACGAATTGAATGAACGCTGGCGTGTTCGTCTTCCAGTCCATGGGAAATCCCTCAAGATTCTCGAAAATAGTATTGATTCCGTACTGTGAAAAGAGTGCGACGGCATCCTCGGTGTATTTGTCGAAGTCTGTGTCGAAGATGCCCTGGTACATGAAGTATGTGTCCTTGCCGATGTCAAACAGCACCCAGCGCAGGTAATGCAGTTTGAGCACAGCCAGACCGTCTGGTAAGTCGGCGATGGTCTTCTCGATCTTCTTCCCATATTCGCGGATAGTCTCCTCCGTGCCGGGCTTGATTTTCGCGATGATCGTGAAGCCATAGCACGCGGGAGTCTTAGGAAAAATCGGTCCGTATCTTCCCTGTTCCTGTGCGAAGACTCCCCCCTTTGGGATTGCCATGGCGGCGGGTTTCGTCCAATCGTTGTGCATATCAATCTTCCTTTCTTGGGTGGCGTTATTAAACTGTTGTTAGACGTTTAAGCCAAACTCGTAGCGATTGATAAAGAACCCAATAACCAAGTCATGCATTTCCTCAGTCTTAGAAAAGCAAATTGTTTTTCTAGCTAGTCGCTTCAGCCGAGTTCTTAAATTTAGATGTTTATGTGCAATTCTTTGAGTCTTTCTCTTGCCAATCTCATGTTTTTCCGTAGGTAAATGCCATTCATAAGCTCCCCAACCATCTGTATAGTATTTCTTAACACCAAATGGCTCTAATCAATTTTTTAGCTTCAGAAATACTTCGTCTTACACACTGTCCAAATGCGTAAGCTAAAACTTTGCTTGTCAGGCGGTCGATAGCACCTACGTAACTCCACACTTCATCTAGTTCGGACTCTTCAATCCCTTCCAGATCAGGAAGCAGGACGGTCATAGGACAGACCTAAATCACTTATTTAACCCCGGCTTCTATTATTACAGTATTCCAACAGTTTGATCGCATTACCAACGGATCTATACTTTTCGGTAGATACAAATCACTCTATCGGCTTAATAAGGCAGTAGTTTCAACACGATAATTCCAATTTCTTTAGGAGGATGCAGAGTGATTTATTTCTGTTTATAAATCAGCTATGAGTACAGTTTGATAGATAATTTCTATGTCTATTGAGTCACTTTAAGAAGTAACTTCAAGAATTGTTCAACAGTCATTAGATTAAATACACAAATATTCATTATGAATAAATTTAATTGCTAGAATCTGTTAGTTTGCTGGCTGATTGTTGTCCTGCTTTAGCGTAATTTCGGAATCTTGTAGTGATTTTTCACCATCCAGGATCAGTTATTTGAAAACCATGCAGCATCCCTTACTACTGATACTCGTTAAAGTCACTATTTTTTCTCTAATGTTAGCCATAGGGTGCAACCTCTCCTTTGAAAAGATGCGCTCCTTCTGGCGAAAACCTGTCTTAGTATTCCGTGCGCTTTTAGCGGTTGTTGTGCTGGTTCCTCTAGTGGTGATTCTGCTGTTGAAACTGTTTAACTTACCATCAGCAGTGATGATCGGATTGGCAATACTTGCAGCTTCTCCGGGTGCGCCTTTGACCACAAAGCGATCGCAACAGGCTGGAGGCAGCTTCCACTACTCAGCAAGTCTTCAGCTAACTCTGGCAATACTTGCGGTTTTTGTTACTCCCATCACTTTGGCGATTTTTGCCGCCTTATTTGAGAGTATTCCCCAAAAAGTAGCAATTGTGGACGTTGCCCGACAAGTGATTATGGTGCAGTTATTACCTGTCAGTCTCGGTATTTTGATGCAAAAGTTCGCGCCTACATTTACCCAACAGATTGCTAAACCCTTGACTTTTATTGCTAACAGTCTCTTTTTAGTAATGGTTGTTTTAGTGTGCATCTTAGGGCTGCCACTGTTTTCCAGAGTTGGGCAATTACCACTCGTAGCGATCGCAATTATGGTGATTGTCTCTCTAGGAATTGGACACACCTTAGGCAGACTCGATGATGATATGCGAGCTACCTTGGCGATTTTCTGTATTGCTCGTAATTTTGGTTTAGCTTTGTTTATCGCTATTTTGAATCATGTACAGCAGATGGTGATTCCGACACTGGTAGCTTACGTAATTTTGGGAGCTTTTATAGGTGTTCCCTACTCAATCTGGAATAAACATAGATTAGCCAAAACTAGCCCAAATGTTGGTATTTGAGAGATCAAAAACCGGGGTTATTAGTAACTGTGTACTAAATTCAGCATTCTGTATTCGTTAAAAACTAGAGGGATTAAATAAGCTGAAAACTATACATATCAGGTGTTTTCAGCCTCTATTTCCGAATTCACAGGGATCTCGGCTCCATGCCTTGTTGAGCTACTACACCATCCAAGCCGATGTTACGATCGGCACCGAGATAGTCAATTGCTGTCTTCCAAATTTTCATACCCAACCCCTGCCCACGAAACTGGGGTTTCACAATGTAAAAACCTAGAAAGCCAAAGTGTTGATCGTAAGCAACAACAGAAATACACCCCACTGGCTCACCATTCAATTCGCCCAATAAAAAACCGTTCTTGTCAGTTTGATAAAAAGATTCAGCATCATACCTTCCTGGATTCCAACCTTCGCTTGCTGCCCAAGTAATCGCCAAATCAATTTCCGACCTTTTCATTGTGCGGACGATGAAGTCGTAAGGGATCATAATATCATATTACTATGAGGTTGTTAACTATTTAACTTCGCTTTCGCAAACCCAGCGATAACTCTTAATATTTTTATACTCATCTCTTGTAAAATTACATTTGTTCTGATATAACATCAATCACTCGAATACTACTGTTCTATTACCATATACTAATACACGATTTTGTAAGTGCGATCGCACCGCTCTTGCTAATACAATTCTCTCCAAATCTTTGCCTTTTCTCACTAAATCATCCACTTCATCACGGTGACTAACTCGCACTACATCCTGTTCAATTATTGGCCCTGCATCTAAATCAGCAGTGGCATAATGAGCAGTTGCCCCAATAATTTTTACCCCACGTTCAAAAGCTCGGTGATAGGGGTTTGCACCAATAAAAGCTGGTAAAAATGAGTGATGAATATTAATAATTTGCGGAAATTGATTAATAAAATCTGCACTAACAATCTGCATATATTTTGCCAATACAACTAAATCTATTTTGTAGTGGCGGAGTAATTCTAATTGTTTGGCTTCTTGTTCTGATTTATTGTCTTTAGTAATGGGAACGTGCTGAAAATCGATATTAAATTGTTCTGCTACTACCTTTAAATTAGCATGATTACTAATAATTAAAGGAATTTCAGCCATAAATTCTTTAGCGCGTTGTCGCCAAATTAAATCAAATAGACAATGGTCTTGCCGACTTACCCAAATAGCAATGCGTGGTACTGTATCAGAAAAACGTATTTCCCACTTAGCGCTAAGAGGTTGTGCGATCGCATTAAAAGCTGGGGCAATAAACTCACGCGGTAAATTAAACCCCTCTAGCTGCCATTCAATACGGGTGAGAAATAAGCCAGCAGCAAAGTCTGTATGCTGATCTGCATGGATAATATTACCACCGTTAGAATAGATGAAATTGGCAAATTTCGCCACTAGTCCCCGTTGATCTGGGCAGGAAATCAGCAATGTTGCTGTGGGATTTGTCATCATAATATCGCCAGATTTGGAATTAATTATTTGCTGTTTGTCGGAGTCGGTTTAGGAATGGTGAGCGGAGGAAGTTTCTGACTATTGTCTACAGGTTGCTTCCACTCTGATAATTCCCGATTCACGGCATTTGCAAAATCTGTAGATACCAACAGCACGTTTATATTTCCATCGGGTTTAGCAGCAGGGTCTGCTTGAGCATATAAAAAACGTCCGTTAAAGTTAGCTTTACCCAAAATCAACTGATGGTTTTGCCGATTTTTTAAGGTGATATTGATAGTTGCTGGGGGTTCATCTAAAGCAAATTGCCCAAGCTCTTTTGGTGGAGTTGATAAAGTACGATCGCTCTTACCTTTGACCAACAAATCCATCAAATAAGAAACAATAGCATCATTTGCTGGGCCTGATACTGGAGATTTAATTACCCACTTGGAATTACTGGATTCAGGGCTACGTTCCAGATTCAGGGTGAGTTTTTTTGTTTTAACTGTTAGAGATTGCACATCATCGGCGGCAAAAGAGAAAATTTGCTTATTTTCCTCTTTAGTTTCTTCTCGCACAGTCGCACCCCGAATCTCAGAGAAGTAAACAAAACCACCTAAACCCAGCGCTAGCAGTATCAAAATTAAAGTCGTTCTCGGCAATTTCATTTTTTAGTCATTTGTCATTGGGACTGAGGGAGAATTCCTAACTCCTAACTTTACCGTCGTTTCCACCAAATAATAACTGCGATCGCAAACCCAATTAAAGGTAAAAGCAACAGAGATGACAATATTAAAAGATTGCCTTGTGTGGTTGTCAGGGTTATCCGACGGTTTTTTGGTTCTTTGGGGCGAATGGAAAGGGGTTGCTGATCCTGTTGACTCAGCCAAGTAACTGAGTTGAGGAATACATCTCCATTTAATTGCTGTTGAAACAAGCCATCGGTGGCGAAATCAGAATTTCCTAAAACTACTAACCTTGACTCGGTGGCTGTTTGCGATGAGGGAGTTGGGGAAGGAGTGGGAGTAGGGGAGGCAGAGGAAGCAGGGGGAGCTTTTCTTTGAGTGGTTGGTGAAGGTGTCGGTGCAGCTTGGGGAGTGGAAACCGATTTGGGTGTTTGTTTTCTTGTTAAGGCTACGCCCAAGGTTAAAGGCCCTTTCAGGTC
>NZ_JADEXU010000359.1 GCF_015206895.1 Nostoc sp. LEGE 12450
TCAAGTACTTCAAATGATGTTGCCTCTGGTTTTAGACTTTTTCTTGCCAAGTTCTTGCACCATTATTTCCCTACAAGGTTAAGATTACAGGATTTCCACTCTTCTCTAGTAAGTTTTGCCACGCTAGGTTAATACAAGCGATGTCTGTTGCATCAGTCGCCGGAGTTTTGTCGATGACCGTTAAGCGGGTATCAATGTGAGTTCCGTGTTTGCTGTAGACTTTGCCGTTGATACCGACCGAAAGCACTACTGTTGCCTTCTCCTGCATTTTGATAAAGGTATCTCGCCAAGTGGGATTATTGGGAGAAAACCAGTTGGCTGTGATTGTTACCAGCCGTCCACCGTCAGCCAGTCTTTGCAATGCCGAGTTGATGTGGCGAGGAGTTGCGTCGGGATTACGACTGTTAATTTTGGGAGATGCGGAGAAAGGCGGATTCATCAGCACAACTGAGGGCTGAGTCTTGCCAACCAGATAGTCGTTAATTTGTTCCGCGTTTACAGAGAATAGCGGAGTGCCAGGGAATAGCCGTCGCAGAATCTTCGATCTATCGGGTGCAAGCTCGTTGAGCATCAGACTTGCACTGTGCAGTTTAGCCATTTGTGCTAACAAACCAGTTCCGGCACTTGGCTCCAGCACCAAATCAGTAGCTTGTATAAATCCTGCTTTGGCTACCAGATAAGCAAGCGGCAGAGGGGTGGAGAATTGCTGAAGTTGTACTGACTCTTCACTACGGCGAGTATGCGTCGGGCAGAGGGCTACTAACTTCTCCAATTCCAATAATATTGTTAGCGGCGACTCTAATAAAAGTTTATAACCTTTTTGACGCAGATATAATATTTGCGCCACTTCCATTGCCTCGTAAGCATCTTTCCATTGCCATGCGCCGGACGCAGCAATGCCTAGAAAATAGCGATTCATCTGGGCTTGGATTGTCCTGGTGGAGATAGTCCGTTGCTCAATCAGTGATTTGGTGAGTTCTTGAGCAACGTTGAGGATTGATTGTCCGTAGTCCAGAACTGTTTCTAGGTCAAATAGAGTTCCTTGTGTGGCTATAAGGCTGACCATACATTAAATATAGATATACATCACTTTCGCTTCGGCGTAGCCATTTGAGCGTAAGGACGGGTTAACTATAATTTTCTTGGTACTTTCCAGCTATCTTGCATGGCTTGGTGGACTGGTGCTTAGTACTAGTTGAGGCGGATTTCTTAAACGTGGACAATTTTGCTTTAGCCTGCTTAAATTTGGTCGGTTGTACTTTGGCAGGTGGGAGTAGTAGGAGTCTGGGGAAAGGGATTATAACTGCTGGCGTGGGAACAGAATGGTCAGGGGATTGTGGTTCTAAAGTCCAAGGGTCGGAAATCTTCTCAAATGCGATCGCCCTTGGAGTAGGTTGTGGGGAAGTTGCGGGAACTGTGGGCTGTTCAATAACCGATGGCTCCCATCCGATTGGCGGCAAGGGTACAACCCACAAACCATCTATGAAATCGAAAACCATCAGCGCAACAAAGCTGATAACGACTGCTTGGCTCATCAGGGTGAGAGTAGCTTGGATATCCATGATTAATTGCAAATGTTTGTAATTTTTCAATGTGGTGAGGTGTTGCAGCTGGGTTTGAAGCGTGTGTTTGGTCGTTGCAACTCTCACTCTGGCTTTGGCGTAGCCATGAAAATTCCCATTCAGAAAATGGGTGATTATGTTTACCTAGACCATTGAAATCTTCTTAGCAAAGGCTAAGATCCAAAAAGTCACTAATTGCAATAAGCAATGGCAAGCAAAGAAATCCAAGTCCGAGAGTACACTGTCAGAGCGCACAAGCGGGAAATTCATACTCGCGTTTTTAACTTTGTATGTAAGCAGTGTGAGCAACCCACACAAAGAGAAACTTTTGGTGTGCGACCGCTCTACTGTGAAATATGCCGTCCGCCACAAGCACCCAAGCAATCGAAAGTAGTCCCTCTTAGAAAACGGAAGCCCAGAGCTATGACTTATAGGAGTGATGAGGGTAAGCTAGGATAATTTTTTGTCAAAGATTGGTAGTCAGTGGTGGTGACTCAAAATCAAGCAAGAAAGTTGATTTCAGCCCCCACTTTTAACTTCGTATTCAACTCAAAAGCTTATTTTTCCACCCCAGCATCAATCATTTTGGTTAAAGACTCAGCGTTAAATCTCGTCAGCGATTCCGCTAACTGCTGAAAATATCGGTATTGATCGTCTGAATACTCCCCTGGTTCTAATTATAAAAGCTCACAAAATTTGAAGTAATCAACTTTCCAATTAAATTCAGCAATGCCATTGGCGAATTTTTCGGCTATTTGACGTGATTCAATGCTGGCTGTTGATGCTTGACCATTATGGTTATAAGCGCTGCCTTGTTCTGTCATCTTATTCTCTCAATAGTATATTTGCATCAATACCTCTGCCAATTTACGAGGGTTCAACACCTGTAGAAACGGGATGAATACGTCCTAAAGCAGTAAGCTTGG
>NZ_JADEXU010000072.1 GCF_015206895.1 Nostoc sp. LEGE 12450
GCTTTCCCTGCTCCCTCATCCCCCTCATCTCCCCTTCAACCTTCAACCTCCCCCTGGTCATCCTGAAACGGATCTTCACCAATTCGCAGTTCTTTCTTTGAGTGTTTCAACTGTTTCCATAGATCCCTTATTTGTTTGTAAGCTTCACCTGGAGGCAGCTTTCCACCTGTTTCTAAGTTGCAAATGTAGCTTACGCGTTGTGCAAATTCCTGTAGATTCGCATTAAAAACCAGATTTTCTGGCTTTACCTGACCGTAATAGCGACCACGAGGGTAAAGAAAATCATCCTTATTCAATATTTTGTTCTCCATTTATTAATTCACCTTCTATTCGAATGTCTGAAGCAAAATCCTAGCTACCTTAATCTTTACTTTCGTCAGACTGCGGAAAAGCAAATCATCCACTCTTTTTCCAATTGGTTATGCAGGAATTAGGTGATTGAGATAGTAGATTGAGATTTTGAGACTAGAGGATAAAGCTTGAAATACTTTTTCTTGTTGTAAATGTTACAGAAAAAATGTCTGCTAAAGTAACTAGAGAGAATATTTTATTTTCCTCCCGATCATCAATTTATCTCAATCTTAATTTATGAAGTTCAAATTGTAATTAACTTCAGTCCAAACCCTGAATTAAAAACTCTTAAGAAATACAAGTATATCTTACCAAATAATTTTGGCAAAAATAGTTACCTTTGAAACAGTAATACTACTTAGTTGAACATACTATAAACCAGAGTCACTTGTCCTCTATTAAAAGTTAGAGATTCAGTTGCTAAATATTAACAACTGACTAATGGAGGGCATTGAGTATTGAAAAGAGGCAGAGGGATGGGTTGCTGCTCTTACTGAGGGGAAAATTTTTCTCCCTCATACTTTTCTGCTAAATTCTCCACGTCCTTGCATCCTCTTCAAAATCACCGATGGCTAATAGTTAATAACTAAAGATAAAATGGTTAAGCCCGAAAGGACAAAAATCGTCCATCGCCTAGAACTTTAACTGCCACCATGTCTGTGAATTCCAAGTTATACGAAGGCAAAGCAAAAATTCTCTATACAACGGACGATCCGGAAGTCTTGTTGGCTGATTTTAAAGACGATGCCACGGCGTTTAACGCCCAAAAACGTGGCAGTATCCAAGGAAAGGGAAAAATAAATTGTAGCATTTCCAGCCAGCTTTTTAAACAGTTAGAGGCTTATGGTATAAAGACTCACTTTATAGACAGCCCTACCCCGAATCAGATGCTGGTGAAGGCAGTAAAAATTTTACCCTTAGAAGTAGTTATCAGAAATATTGCAGCGGGCAGTCTGTGTCAACAAACAGGCTTGCCAGTGGGTACAATTCTGAAGCAGCCTTTGGTTGAGTTTTATTACAAAAACGATCAGTTAGGAGATCCTTTGCTTACACGCGATCGCCTTTACCTGCTAGAACTAGCTACTGCGGAACAAGTAGATGCAATTACACATCTAGCATTGCAAATCAATGAATTTCTCAATAAATTTTGGCAGCAATGCGGGATTACCCTAGTAGACTTCAAGCTAGAGTTTGGTTTGGACTCACAACAACAGTTGCTCTTGGCAGACGAAATTAGCCCCGACACCTGCCGTTTGTGGGATACCACAGAAGAAGACTCAAACCGCCGGGTAATGGACAAAGACCGCTTTCGCCGAGACTTAGGAAATGTAGAGGATGCTTACCAGGAGGTTTTACAAAGAGTGCTAAAAGCAGTAGAAACTACAACTTAAACAGGTAAAAACCAAAAGGTCAGAAGGAATTATATTTTACTTTTGCCTTTTGCCTTTTGCCTTGTAAAGTAAAAAAGCAAAAGAAAAAAATTATATTTTGAATTTTACCTTTGGCATAAGGGCATTATTGCCTTGTGATGGTGTGTGTGTGGTCGTGAAGAGGAATCATAAGTAAAATGCGTTTATCTCCCGTATTGCTGGCAGCAATAGCAATTACAGTCCCTTTGGGCGGCTCATTGAGTGCAAAAGCAGAAACCGCCAAAAGTTCAAAACAGACAACAGAAGTTTTGACACTAGAACCAAATCAGCAGCCAGAAAAGGATACTAGTCAGCTTGACTCTAGTAAAAATCTAAAATCTCGATCTAATCTCACAGGGATTATAGAGGAACAGAAATCTCGTATTGTCGCAGTTTACCCTGCTAATCCAGCAGCACAGCCTGCGGTGGTCACTGAGCGCAGCCGAAGTGCGGGCTACGCTTACGCGACACCAGGGGTAATAGTACCAACCTCTACAACGCCAAAAACTGCACAACAAACCCCTCAAATCAATCCCAGTCCAACTCAACAGCCCTCTCCAGCCCCGGACATTCCACCGCCAGAAATTCAACAACCAACGCCTTCCCAAACTCCTGAGACAACTCCAGTCCCAGAGAACGTCAATCCACCGACAACAGAACCTTTATTACCTACAACTCCAGAACCATCTACCGCTCCAGACGTTCCATTTCCAGATGGTCAACAACGAACACCTGCTCCAAGGCCAGGTGCTACACCCAGTCCGCAGAATGTTAATCCGCCGACAACTCCAGAAAGTACCCAACCCAACACAGCCCCGGATGCCAATGACCCCCGCGTACTGGTGTCGGAAGTACTCATTAGATCCCAGTCTGGGCAACTATCACCAGAACTGGAAGAACAAGTTTACAGGGTAATTCGTACCCAACCAGGACGAACAACAACTCGCAGCCAACTGCAAGAAGATATTAACGCCATCTTTGGTACTGGCTTCTTCTCCAACGTCCAAGCATCGCCAGAAGATACCCCCTTGGGAGTGCGGGTGAGCTTTGTTGTACAGCCTAACCCCGTCCTGAGCAAAGTAGAAGTGCAAGCTAATCCTGGCACTGGTGTTCCCTCTGTACTCCCACCTACTACTGTGGATGAAGTATTTAAGGAGCAGTATGGCAAAATCCTCAACTTGCGTGACTTGCAAGAAGGCATCAAGCAGTTAAACAAGCGGTATCAAGACCAAGGTTATGTGCTAGCCAACGTCATTGGAGCGCCCCAAGTCGCTGAAAACGGAGTTGTTACCTTACAAGTAGCAGAAGGTGTAGTAGAGAATATTAGAGTCCGGTTCCGCAATAAAGATGGTCAAGAGACAGACGAGAAGGGACAACCAATTCGCGGACGGACACAAGACTACATCATTACCCGAGAATTGGAGTTGAAGCCAGGGCAAACATTCAACCGCAACACGGTGCAAAAAGACCTACAGCGCGTGTATGGACTAGGGCTATTTGAAGATGTGAATGTCTCCCTAGACCCTGGTACTGACCCCAGCAAGGTGGATGTAGTCGTGAATGTAGCGGAACGCAGTAGTGGTTCTATTGCGGCTGGGGCAGGGATTAGTTCTGCTAGCGGACTTTTTGGAACAGTTAGCTATCAACAACAAAACCTGAACGGTAGAAACCAAAAACTGGGCGCAGAAGTGCAGGTGGGAGAACGAGAACTGTTATTTGACGTGCGATATACAGACCCTTGGATTGCGGGAGATCCTTACCGGACTTCCTACACAACCAATCTTTTTCGCCGCAGTTCCATTTCATTGATTTTTGATGGCAAAGATGAAGATATTAGGACTTTTGACCCAAATAATCCCAGTAATACAGATACTCAGGATCGCCCCCGCATTCTCCGTCTAGGTGGCGGTGTCACCTTTACCCGTCCTCTTTCCAGCAATCCTTACAAAACTTCTGTTTGGACTGCCTCAGCAGGTTTACAGTATCAACGAGTTTCCGCCCGTGATGCCGATGGCAATCTCAGAAAAACAGGAGCGGTATTCAATGATAATGGAGTTCCGCTCGACGAGAATGGAAACCCCACCGCCACTGGTCAACCACTAGAAATTCCACTTACCTTGTCTCCGGGAGGTGAAGACGATTTACTACTGCTGCAACTAGGGGCACAGCGCGATCTCCGTAATAACCCATTGCAACCCACTAGCGGTTCTTATCTTCGCTTCGGGGTTGATCAGTCGGTTCCCATCGGACTAGGAAACATTCTCCTAACCAGATTGCGGGGTAGCTACAGCCAATATTTACCCATTAAGCTGATTAACCTTACCAAGGGGGCACAAACTTTAGCATTTAACCTGCAAGCAGGAACGATCCTTGGTGATTTGCCTCCCTACGAAGCCTTTACTCTTGGGGGTAGCAACTCCGTTCGGGGTTACGAAGAAGGAGCATTAGGTAGTGGACGCTCTTACGTGCAAGCATCAGTTGAATATCGGTTCCCAGTTTTTTCAGTAGTCAGTGGCGCACTATTTTTTGATCTCGGCAGCGATTTAGGAACTAGCAGCAGGGCGGCTGAAGTATTGAACAAAAATGGTAGTGGCTACGGTTATGGTCTTGGCGTTCGCGTCCAGTCTCCACTGGGGCCAATTCGTATTGACTACGGTATCAACGATGACGGAGATAGTCGGATTAATTTCGGTATTGGTGAAAGGTTTTAGTTTGTCATTAGTCGGTTGTCATTAGTCATTAGTGAATCACAAAGGACAAATGACAATTAGCTTGCTAATTTTTACATTTACCTCAATACTGTTCCGATAAAGGGATTAATGACTTTTTTAGGGGAATATCAGGGACTTTACCAAAACAGACGATGAACAATACTAAACAAAATATATTGACTTTTCGGCTATGCAACAGCACACTCTAGCAGCCGAAATCATCCAAGTAGGGGTGGGATTGCATAGCGGTGTGAATACCCAGGTGCGTATACTACCAGTGGAAACGGGAAGTGGACGCTACTTTGTGCGAGTGGATTTGCCGGATTTGCCGATTATTCCAGCCCAAGTTGCGGCAGTTAGTCACACTGTTCTCTCAACTCAGTTGGGGAAGGGTGAGGTATATGTTCGCACGGTAGAACATTTGTTGGCAGCACTTTCGGGTATGGGTGTGGATAATGCCCGGATTGAAATTGATGGGCCAGAAGTCCCGCTTTTGGATGGTTCAGCAAGTGTGTGGGTAGCCAACATTGCCCAAGTTGGCCTAGTATCACAACCCGTTAACAACCAAGTTCCTTTGACTGTTACAGAACCAATATGGGTCTATCAAGGGGATGCCTTTGTATGTGCCCTCCCAGCACCAGAAACTCGTTTTAGTTACGGTATTGAATTTGACCTGCCTGCCATTGGTAATCAATGGTATAGTTGGTCACTAACCACTGAACTAGAAAAAGCTTCTGCTAGCTTTGCTGCCGAAATTGCTCCTGCCCGTACTTTTGGGTTACTGCATCAAATTGAACACTTACAAAAAACTGGGTTAATTAAAGGTGGTAGTTTGGATAATGCACTTGTTTGCGGCCCAGAAGGGTGGCTAAATCCCCCGTTGAGATTTGCAAATGAACCAGTCCGTCATAAAATTTTGGATTTAGTCGGAGATTTGAGTTTACTAGGGGCTTTTCCTCGGGCTCATTTCTTAGCGTATAAAGCCAGCCATAATTTACACATTCAACTGGCTCAGAAAATTTTAGATTTTGGATTTTAGATTTTGAATTTGCTCTAAAGCTTAAAATCCAGGATTATTAAGGTTTCGATCTGCGCTTGCCTGCTAAACTTTCAGATGAAAAATTAACTATAGGGCCAATGTCAATCCTCACTGAAGTGAATACTATCGATCCAACTACACCTACATCTACCGAACTACAGGCTATAAATGAGACTGCGATCGCCTCTGAAATTAAAACAACTTTCACATCTGAAGAAATTCAAAAATTATTACCCCACCGCTACCCATTTTTACTTGTAGATAAAATAATTGACTACGTTCCAGGTAAAAAAGCTGTTGGCGTTAAAAATGTTACTATCAACGAAAACTATTTCCAAGGACATTTCCCCGGTCGTCCACTGATGCCAGGGGTGCTAATTGTCGAAGCAATGGCACAAGTTGGGGGCATTGTTCTGACTCAAATGTCTCCGGTAGAAGGTGGACTGCTAGTTTTCGCTGGTATCGATAAAGTTCGCTTTCGCCGCCAGGTTGTACCGGGGGATCAACTAGTCATGACAGTGGAACTGTTATGGGTAAAACAACGTCGTTTCGGTAAGATGCAAGGTCGTGCCGAAGTTGACGGTCAACTTGCTTGTGAAGGGGAATTAATGTTTTCTTTAGTCAACTAAAAGTTTGCTTTCGTGGTGTGGGCATAGCCGTGAAATGCCCTTACTGAATCCTACAAAAGGATAACAGTAAAAAAAATCCACAACAGCATCTGATAATTTCTTGATTTTCGACACCCTCTCTACGAGATGCTACTCGAACACACTTAACTTGCTTTGCCCGACACTTTCGTTCACTGAAATACTTTACGCTCTACCAGTCGCCTTGATGGGGCGGTATGTTTGTATAAATCTCTTAACCAGATTAACACGCTGCCTTAGAAACCCTATCTGGCGCTGACTTATCAAGACAGTTCTGGAGATTCACCCTTGAAAACGCTAATTCATCCAACTGCTGTAATTCATCCGAAATCGGAACTCCACCATACAGTGCAAGTCGGTGCCTATGCTGTGATTGGAGCGCATGTCAAAGTGGGCCCTGAAACAATAATCGGCGCTCATGCTGTGTTAGAGGGACCTTGTGAGATTGGGGCGCAAAATCAGATTTTTACAGGTGCAGCCATCGGTATGGAACCCCAGGATCTCAAGTTTGTGGGAGAACCAACTTGGGTCAAAATTGGTGATAACAACTTAATTCGTGAATACGTTACCATTAACCGTGCTACTGGTGCTGGTGAAGCAACGGTAATTGGTGATGGTAATTTGCTGATGGCTTATGTCCATGTGGCTCATAACTGTGTAATTGAAGACCAGGTAGTGATTGCCAACTCTGTAGCGTTGGCGGGTCATGTGCATATAGAGTCACGTGCCAGGCTGAGTGGGGTTTTAGGTGTCCATCAATTTGTGCGTATTGGTAGACACGCAATGGTGGGAGGTATGGCACGTATTGACCGGGATGTAGCCCCATATATGCTAGTAGAGGGAAATCCGGCGCGAGTGCGAACCCTCAACCTTGTGGGACTCAAACGGTCTGGTATGGATTCAGCAGATTTGCTTGCGCTCAAAAAAGCCTTCCGCATTCTCTACCGTTCTGATTTGTCCTTTAAGGATGCTTTGGAAAAACTGGAACTTTTAGGCGATAGCGAACAATTACAACATCTGCGTCGTTTCCTGCTGCTTTCTCAGATGCCAGGTAGACGTGGCTTGATTCCCGGTAAAGGGAAAAAAAGCACGAGTGATGAATCGTGAATTATGAGTTAGTAGAGACGCGATTAATCGCGTCTCTACAGGAGTTATGAATTGATGAATTAAATTTTTAACTCCGCATTCCTAAGTATTCACTACTAACTATTCATTCCTAAGTTTTTACTAATTACCAATTATCAAATGCGGATTTTTATCAGCACTGGGGAAGTATCTGGCGATTTACAAGGATCGCTGCTCATTACAGCGCTGAAGCGTCAAGCTATGGCGATTGGGTTGAAATTAGAGATTGTGGCGCTGGGTGGCGAAAAAATGGTGGAGGCTGGGGCAATTCTGCTGGGCAATACTAGTAGTATTGGCTCAATGGGTATTCTAGAAGGGTTGCCTTATATTCTACCTACTCTCCAGGTACAACGTCAGGCGATCGCTTCTCTAAAACAAAATCCACCAGATTTAGTAGTGCTGATCGATTATATGACTCCCAATCTGGAAATTGGGACTTATATGAAACGGCAGTTACCAGATGTGCCTGTGGTGTATTACATTGCTCCCCAAGAATGGGCTTGGTCATTAAGTTTACGTAGAACTAACCGGATTGTTGGTTTTACAGATAAGCTGTTGGCAATTTTCCCACAAGAAGCCCGTTTTTTTCATGAGCAAGGGGCAAAAGTTACTTGGGTAGGGCATCCTTTGATTGACCGAATGCAAGACGCTCCCAGTCGCCAAGCAGCGCGTGCAACACTGGGGATTGCGCCAGAACAAATTGCGATCGCACTTCTCCCCGCCTCACGCCGCCAAGAATTAAAATATCTTTTACCAGTAATTTTTCAAGCCGCCCAAACTATTCAAGCTAAATTACCTGAAGTTCATTTCTGGATTCCCCTTTCTTTGGAAGTCTATAGACAGCCAATTGAAGAGGCTATTGAGCGTTACGGTTTGCGGGCGACAGTTCTATCAGGTCAACAAATGGAAGTTTTTGCTGCGGCTGATTTAGCCATTAGTAAATCTGGTACTGTCAATTTAGAACTTGCTCTGTTAAATGTGCCCCAAGTTGTAGTTTACCGCCTCAGTCGCCTGACTGCTTGGATAGCTCGTAAAATCCTCAAAGGTTCTATCGCTTTTGCATCGCCACCCAACTTAGTTGTGATGAAGCCGATTGTGCCAGAATTTTTACAAGAGCAAGCCACAGCAGAGAATATTATCCAAGCCGCGATGGAACTACTACTCAATCCCAGTCGCAGAGAGCAAACTTTGCTAGATTATGAAGAAATGCGGCAAAGTTTAGGAGAAGTTGGAGTGTGCGATCGCGTTGCTCAAGAAATTTTGCAAATGCGACTAAATAATTCGTAATTCGTAATTAAAAATAGAGAATCAATCAGTCTATTTATGAATAAAATAAGTGTGAAGCACCTGTTTTTGCCAGAAGCCGCATTTATCATAGGGTAATTACGAATTATAAATTACGAATTAGATTGGGGTGTCATGGCTTATGAGATGAGAAAACAAAGAGCGATCGCAGTTGATTTGTTCGCTGGCGCGGGGGGTATGACTCTTGGCTTTGAACAAGCTGGTTTTGACGTGCTAGCCTCTGTAGAAATTGACCCTATCCACTGTGCAACACATGAGTTTAACTTTCCTTATTGCTCAGTGTTATGTCAAAGTGTTGTGGATACAACCGGTGAAGAAATTAGGAGTCGGTCTAAAATTGGCGATCGCGAAATCGATGTGGTAATTTGTGGCTCACCATGTCAAGGATTTTCTCTAATTGGTAAACGGGTTGTTGATGATCCGCGAAATTCTTTAGTGTTTCACTTTCATCGGCTGGTTTTTGAGCTAAAACCGAAATTCTTTGTAATGGAAAATGTTCGGGGAATCACAGTTGGTGAACATAAAAAAATCCTCCAATCTTTAATTAGTGAGTTTAAAATTTACGGCTATAAAGTAGAAGAAAATTACCAAATTCTCAATGCTGCAAATTACGGAGTACCACAGTCACGTGAGAGATTATTTCTTATAGGTGCAAGGGAGGATGTAGAATTACCAAAATATCCTCAGTCGATTACTAAACCAGCATTACCAAATAATTTAACTTCTAAAAAAATATCTAATATCCCATTGAGTCCTACAGTATGGGATGCAATTAAAGATTTACCCGAAATAGAAAACTATCCTGATTTAGTAACAAGAGATTGGGTTATAGCAGAATACGAAAAGCCTAGTAACTATGCTCGTGTACTTCGTGGTCTTAAATGCCTAAAAAATGATTATTCTTATAAACGTGAATATGATTTGCGAATCCTTTCTTCAAGTTTAAGAACAAAACATTCTGCGGAAACTATTCAACGCTTTCAGGAGACTGAACAAGGCGATAGAGAAAAAATTAGTCGTTTTTATAAGCTACATCCTGCTGGTGTCTGCAATACTTTAAGAGCCGGAACAGACAAATATAGGGGTTCTTTCACATCTCCTAGACCGATTCATCCATTTACGCCTCGTTGCATTACAGTCAGAGAAGCGGCGAGATTACATTCTTACCCCGATTGGTTTAGATTTCATGTAACTAAATGGCACGGTTTTCGGCAAGTTGGTAACTCTGTACCACCGCTACTAGCAAAGGCTGTGGCTGGTGAAATTATTAGTAGTTTGAATATTTCGCCTTTTAAGCCGAGTTTGCGATACAAGTTGGGAGACGAGAAGCTACTACAGCTTAAGATGTCGCAAGCGGAACAATATTATCAGCGTGACTAGTAATAATACACTTCGTAATATGTGCAAGGTTGCGCTAAGTCCAAGTACGGAAAAATGTACTATCTTCCCAGATATTAGCAGCCGCCAGTGCGATCGCTGTTAATTCTTCCTTTTTAAGAGGCATAAAAGCCCGCGCTATCTTGACATTATTCTCTAATTGTGTAACTGTTTCTGCCGCAATTACACAACAATGAACTCCAGACTGAGACATTGTGTAACCTAAAGCTTGCTCCATACCTGTCAACCCACCTGGTTTAAACAGTCGACCATAAGCCGGAACTTTCATGGCAATCACACCGACATTTTTTTCTTGAGCAACTGGTAAAACTACTGGGATAAATGGACGTGGGTGGTGTTGGTCGGCGGCATTCACAGGAATCAGTGTAGTGTGGAAAGGATAGCGACGTAACCCTTCGGCAATCACTTGAGGATCGTGATGTCCGGTAATACCTGCGAAGCGCACAAGTTTTTGTTGTATGGCTTCTTCTAAAGCTTTAATTGCGCCAGATGGACTAAAGATAGTGTCGAGTTCTTGAGAAAAAGAAACGTGGTGCAACTGCCACAAATCGAGATAATCTGTATTGAGACGTTTTAGCGATCGCTCTAATTCTCGCCAGGCTCCATCCCGATCTCTTTGATCGGTCTTGCTTGCTAGAAATATCTTTGAGCGATGGGGTGGTAGCACTTTGCCTAAATAATCTTCACTCGGCCCATAACTAGCCGCCGTATCAAAGTAGCGAATGCCAAGTTCCAGCGCTCTTTGAATTATTGCCACAGCATCATCCTCTTTTCCTTCCCAGGATAGTGGCGTTTGTCCTGCTCCTCCTAACCCGAAGATAGGCAGATTTACTTCCGTGCGTCCCAGCATCCGTTCTGGCATAGTTGCTGGCGGTGTTGCGGTGTTGTTAGTATTTTGCTGCAAGGCATTAGTTGCCACAATCCCTCCAGTCAAAGCAATGCTGGTAATTAGGAAATTACGCCGCGTCTTTCCTTCTGTCATAATTGGCTTCGGGGGCGAAATTACTTTTATTATAAAATTTTAGCTAGGGGGGATTAATCTCAGAAAGCAAAATTACTGATAGTTTGGAAACACTGCGAAAGCGCTGATCGTTGGTTAGAAAAGTAGAACATTGAGTCAACAGCGCTGTTGCTGCATGGATAGCATCTGGTAATTTGATGTTAATACTGGCACGAAGTTGAGCAGCTTCAATTAAAATCTGACGACTGACAGGAATCACTGTTAAATTTTGTGAATTGCTAATCAGTTGTTGGTAAGTTGTCTGTTGAGCTAAGTCATGATTTTGGAAAGGTTTTACCAATACTTCAGCAAGTGATAATTCACTAGTTACTACACTCAAGTTACCTCGATCAATACTTTGGAATAACTGGGTTAAATCTTGGGCAAATGCTGGATGTCCTTCTAAAGCATAGATCCAAATGTTGGTATCGAGGTATACCTTTGTGCCTTGAATAGCATCTAGAATTCCCATGCATCTCGTTCTTGACGAATAAACTTATCCACTTCTTCCGGTGTCGCAAAACTGCCTTTAGCAGAACCGATAAAGCTAGTTAGGGGCTTTTCAGAATGCTTTGGGGGTGACTCCAGAAGTACTATCACCTCTACAGTTGCACCTGCTGGAAGTTCTGGAGAAGAGATTTCTACTACACCACCAGGTTTGACGATCGCGTGTTGCCTGAGTCCATTAAGCATGATAATTTATCCTCATTAGTGTCGAACATCCCATTTCATCAGGATAGGTGAAAATCAAAGGGATGCCTACGTCGGCAAGCTACGCACTGCCTTTTTTAGCTTAATTTTGAGGTGCGATCGCATTACTTACTACCGACGGCGTTTTTATCAGCGTAGTTAAGATTTTTCTGATACTCTATGATTTTTTGTTGAGCGATTGCATAATTTGGGCTGGAAGATGGCACAGTCTTCATAAGTGCGATCGCAGCTTCCCACTGACTCACAACTGTCTTCCACTCATCTGGAGATTTTGCTAATTGAGTTAATTTGGCAGCACTGATTGCTTGATTAACAGCATCTCGGAATGTATTAGTTTGAGGTATGATTGCTGCTGAAAATGGAGTTGGCGAAGTAACTTGAGAAGCTATAGAAGTTGTTGGTTGTTCTTCCATTTTTGAAATTGTTGCCAATAAATATATTCCGATCGCAAGCAAGGGAATTAACATAATTATCAGCAGCTTTTTATTTAAATTTTTAGGCGTTTGGTAATGATATTGAGATAGTGATTTTATAAGCAAATGCTGTTTTTTGCCTTTCTTTATTTGGGTTAGACCCATATCACCACGCAATCTGCCAATTTCTAAATCTGTGCGATCAACACTGTAGCTTTTAGGTCTAGTTTGCAAGCTTTGTAGTAGAAATTTCAGCTTAGGAATGAAGCGTTTTATTACCAAATGTTCTAATTGATATAGATATGCGGCAGTAAAGATCCAAATCATGAACCAGCGTTGACTCAAAAAATCATTATTTTCAATACTGTAAAAAATTCCGTTTGTTGCGCGTCCTGTTAAATGTCCTGTACAACCATTGAAGTACTCCGGTATTTTATTGTAAAAGTTGCAACTAGAAAAAGCTAATTCTGAAAAGATAGCTAGGATTAGCATAAAAGATAATCCCATTACTAATGTGCTATAGAAACCTGCCCATAAGCTATTGAAAGTAGGCATCCATTTTGGTAATTTATTAGATGAGTTAGGCTTTTGCCAAATAAACCAGAAAATATGATAGACAAAGGCTAAGAAAGCTGTTGGTATTAATAAGCCGAATAAAATAGAAAATATTAATAATATAGGGCTGTTACCGATAACTGATATAAATACTCCAGCCAATCCAAAGACTATTAAACGTGTGCCAGGAAATGCTATGGGAACTAGAATAATTGCCCTGAGCCAAGAACTAGGATAAGGAAACCAAACTGGCCATATTTTAGAGAGAGTTTCATATTTTCCCTGTTTAGCTAGTTCGAAAATACTAGAATGTTTTTTAGTCTCATCATTTACTGAATTCAAACTTAAATTATCTATCCAACTTACTGAGGTTTGTCCTTTCTTTTTCCCATATATTTTTATAGACTTAATAGGTGGAGCTTCCAACTTAATTATTAGTTTATGAATGAAAGTAACTGAAGATTCTTGCTCCGGTACTTGAAAAGATTCGAGGATTATCTGTAAGCAGCTATCTTTCAATATTGCTTTGGCACTAACACCTTTTGGTTTCAAAAGGTAATTGATTACTGAAGCAATTGCTTGTGCATCTCCCTGTTTAGCAAGTTCTAAAAGATTCGGCTGCGTCATAACCAATAAATCTGGAAAACTGATAAATTATCGTCTATCTCAGGGTTCCCAATTTATACACAAAAGCAACATTTTTAGAAAGTTCCCAGCCCTACATATCAAACTTGCTTGAATTTATTATATTTTTTACAAAAACCCTAGCTTTAAACTTTTTCTCTGTACCTATGTATCTCTGGATTAGGAAATTTAAATATTTAAATACTAACGTTCCTTTGTAATTACAGAGCTACCATTACTAATACTTACTTTTTGAATAAAAACGTCAGTACATGATGATAAAATATCAGAGCTTATTTTATTAGCAATAGATTCAAAATCTTGGTTTGTTAATCCCCGCGCAGTATCGCCACTTAAATTAATAAAAATAGTTAGAAATTGAGGTTCGCTAGAAGACTCTTTATTATCTGCTGCTTCTAGTTCATCTTCTACTATGCTTAGATTAAACTCTTTAATCCAAGCTGGAAACTTCTTACCCGTTTGTTGCCCATAAATTTTTACGCTTTCAATAGATGCAGCCCCTAAACCAGTTAAACCTTTGCGAATAAATGCAACTAAAATTTGCTGATTTGGTACTTGGGCAGATTCTAGCGTTACCTCTAACCAAGCATCTTGAAAGGCAACTTTTGCTGTGATCCCTTTAGGGTGTAGGTGGCGGTTCATCAGAGATGCGATCGCATCTACATCTCCCTGTTTTGCAAGTTCCAGAATATTTGGCTGTGTCATAACCATTAAAAGAGAAAATCTAGGAAAATAAGCTTATATTCTTAGAATTCCCTCTTAACAGCCTTAAGTAACATTATGATGCAAAATATCAACTAAATTAGGTTAAAATATTTAGTATAAAGATAGTCTTTGACAGACTTTTGTAAAAAATATATTTCCCTGGATAAACATGGGTTTTTGCCCTTGCCAAATTAACAGGATTAATATTAATCAGTTTAATTCCCATTTTCAATATGAAATTTTATCGAGATCATGCTTGGCCTTCGACGCTGGAAGAAGCCATAGTTATCCAAGAAAAGCTGCGAGATCAAGTAATTACTGAGGATCAACTAGAAGAACCGATCCAGTACGTTGCTGGAGTGGATATGGGTTTTGAAGCTGATGGAACCATTAGCCGGGCAGCTGTCGCAGTACTGAGTTTTCCTGATTTACAAGTAATTGAGACGAGCCTAGCACACCGTCCTACTACCTTTCCTTATGTTCCTGGGTTCCTCTCATTTCGGGAAATTCCAGCTGTTCTCGATGCCTTGGAGAAAATTCAAACAACACCAAATATTATCCTGTGTGATGGTCAAGGAATTGCTCATCCCCGCAGATTAGGTATAGCTAGCCATTTAGGGTTACTTATAGATATGCCAACAATTGGTGTAGCTAAGTCCAGGTTGGTAGGTAAATATGAGGAATTGGCAGAAACCAAAGGCAGCAGCCAACCACTGATATATAACGGTGAAACCGTTGGAGTTGTTTTGCGATCGCGCACCGGAGTAAAACCTCTGTACATCTCCAGTGGACATCGAATTAGTTTACCTACAGCAATTGACTATGTATTACGCTGCACGCCAAAATATCGGCTGCCAGAAACTACACGCATTGCTGATAAATTAGCGTCGGCGAAATAAAGCTTGTTGAAGTTTTTTCTAAATACTTGCTTGCGCCTACTCAATCATGTTAGGAATCGCACAGAAAGAAGTTGAAGTAGCTAAATACGATTTACGAAGTTAGAACAATGAACGCACTAACTTTACAGTGGCACGATGCAGGTCAAGATAAAACTCAGAACATTTACGAACAACAACCAAGTCAAAATCCTGGTACTGTCCGCATTGGTCGCGATCGACTCCGGTGCGATATTGTTTTGAGTCACCCTACTGTATCTGGTCTGCACGTTGAAATCTTTTTTCATCAACAGCAACAGCGCTTTTATATCAGGAATTTGCGATCGCAAAATCCCCCCCTTGTCGATGGACGACAATTAGTCCAAGGTGAAATGCCTTTAACAGAGGGTACTACTATCTCTTTGGGACAAATAAAACTCAACGTTACTAAAGTTTCCACAGGCAGCATTCCAGCAACAATTTTAATGCCACCACATCCCGGACATCATCACCATTCACCAACACCTCCCGCGCCAGCGCTAGGAATTTATGGTTTAGAATGCCCCAAATGTCATAAAGTTTCCCCAGGAGAGAATCTACAAATTGGTTGTCATTGGTGTGGAACATCTTTGGCTGCGGCTGTGAGTGTGTTAGTAGCACCGGGTAGTTGAGGAGCGCAGAGGAGCAGGGGAGCAGAGGAGCAGAAGAAGAATTCCTAACTCTTGACTTAATGACAAATAACCAATGACAAATGACCAATGACTAATGACTTACAAATCCAATTAAGTTGGGAAGAACCAGCGACGGGTGAACGGCGAGAACCAAGGTTGAATATGCCGATCGCTTTTGGTCGAGAATTCCCTCGCTTACCTGCCGAACTTAGGGGAATGCGCGTTTCTCGGATGTTGCTTAACAGTAACGAAGTTTCTCGCTACCACGCCCTAATTGACTGGGAACAAGACCATCTAGTGGTGATTGACCAAGGCAGCGTTAACGGTGTATATGTCAACGGTAAACCACAAACGCGCAGTGTTTTGGCTAATGGCGATACATTGCAAATTGGCCCTTATGTAATCACAGTAAAATTTGGTGCTAACGTCTCTGAACCAGATACCAGCCCGCCTTCAACGATTCACTTCAACGCAAATACCAATCTTCCAGACCCCACATTGCCTGTAGCCCAACCGCTAACGCCTTTGGCAAGTAATTTCCCGCCACTAGCGTTTCAATCGGAAAATGTCGCTGTCCAAGCGCTTCATGCTACAGGTTTATCAGTAGATGAATCTGATTATCTAGCGATCGGGGCAGGATTGGGTAGCTTTGTTTGGGCTGATTTGCTGCGACTTAGTGGTGTGCGTCCTGACAAGATTGTAGCTTTGGGATTGGAAGCAGAGCCTTATGCTCGTTACAAGCGCCTTTGTTTGAATTCGCAAATTCCCTTATATGAAAGACTGCGTTCTAATTCTGACTCTTGCCCTGATAATATTTGGGGCTGGCCTAGTTATGCCTTGCGCGAGGCTTGGCGTGATTGCAGCAAGGGACAGATAAACTCAGCATTGAAGTATTTATGGCAAGTGTTTGCTGAACCAACATTTGCCGAAACTTATACACCCCGTGCGGGTAATGTCTTTGATTCCATAGACCGGGAAGCGAAGCGCATTGGCTGGAATCAAATTTATCGCTATGGGCGAGTTAGGGCAATTCGCAAAACTGATGATGGTAGATATTGCGTAGCCTATTCTCGCGCCCCAGGAAATTATGCTTTTTTAGTTACTCGTTATTTACATTTAGCTACTGGATATCCAGCAATTCAGTTTCTTCCAGATTTGCAAGCTTATAGAGAAAAATATCAAGATTTTAAATCTGTCGTCAATGCTTATGAAGCACACGATCATGTTTATGAACAACTAGAGCGACAAGGTGGTACGGTATTGATTCGTGGGCGGGGAATTGTAGCTTCGCGCATTATTCAGCGTATTTATGAAGCTAGAAAGCGAAATCGGAATATTGCAGTTTTGCATTTAATGCGATCGCCTAAACCTCAAGGTAATAAATTTCAAAATACCCAGCGCCTAGTCAAAAATCATTACGAATTTCAACCCTTTAACTGGCCAAAAGCCTGTTGGGGCGGCGAACTCCGGGCAATGTTAGAAAAAGCCACCCCCGATGAACGCAAGCGTTTATTAGCAGACTGGGGTGGAACTACCACCGCCGACCGCCAAGACTGGCAACAAATTACTGCCCAAGGCATCAGCGAAGGCTGGTATCAAATTACCTTTGGTGAGGTTTTGGATGTAGAACGAGATGCCCAAAACCGGACTATTACTCATATCCGAGAACAAAGCTTTGGGGAAATAAAATTGCTAGCTGACTTTATTGTTGATGCTACTGGACTGGATGCGAAAGTAGATGCCAATCCTCTGATAGCAGATTTAGTAAAACATTACAATCTCCCAGTGAATCATCTGGGACGATTGACTGTAGCGAACAATTTTGAATTAATAGAAATGCGTAGTGGCAAAGGTCAAATGTATGCTGCTGGCGCTATTACTTTAGGTGGCCCTTATGCAGCAGTTGATAGTTTTTTGGGTTTGCAATATGCTGCATTAGTCGCCGTTGATGGACTCGCTGCCACCCGTGCGCCTGGAGTTCATCGTTTGGATACTATAAGTTCCTTTAGGCAGTGGTTGAAGTGGGTGTTAAATCAGTCACCTTAGTTTAATAAATTGCAGGAAATATGCTCAATGAAGGAATGGCGATCGCACGAAAATTAGTGCGTATTTTTGCGGTTGTCAGTATATTTCAAAATAAGGCATTTTGAAAGTAGTAATGTTGTCAAAAAGCTTTTTAATTTAGATTCTGAATCATGACAAATAATACCCAAGTTACAACAGATGAACTCTATCATGTCTTTGTACCTTATCAAATAGCCAAGCAGGGTGGAACTCAAAAATTTACTTCTAGAACAGGAAAAATATATGAAGTAAATATTCCAGCCAACTGTACAGAAGGAAGTCAAATCCGTTTAGACAAGACATCTTCTAGCTTTTTGAATAAAATCTCTGATTTGTTTTCACAAAAAACTGTGTTCAATCAAAAGTACAGTGTTATAACTCTGCATACCTTATTTGAGCAGAATGATAATATAGACAAAATGATATTTAATTTGATTAATAATGCAGATATAAAACTTGAAAGTAAAACTAGATGTAGCGATATCTACACTTCACTTAGTAATGCTGAATATAAAAATGATTTGTCTGCATTAGAACTATTAGACTTTATTGTTGACTCAGCCCAGAGTGATACATCTTTTTGTAGGCGATATAGTATTGCTAGTCAAAATTTTAGGTTAATAGCAATTGCACAATGTATTGATAAATCTTTAGAGATATCTAAACTGAATCATTTTCAAAAAGAATCTATTCGAGGGGTATTTCAATGTATTAGAGCCGGAGAAAGTATATCTAATTTTACTTCTTTGAAGCAACTGGACTCAATAGTACAGAACTACTCAATTCCTGAAAATATTAAACAACTGTACTTTAACTTTAGCGTTAAATCTAAGGCAATGACTACTGAATTATTAATCTTAGATATAATTAATAGTGTTACAGCAAGTATTTATAGGTCAGACTTACTTTCTACTTACACTAAATTAAGAAATGGTGAACAAGTTAACTCTTCAACAGACTTAAAATCACTAGATGCATTAATTCTGGGTTCTAATATACCAGATGATTGTAAGGTAATTTACAAGTTTATGCGAGAACCAATCAATTCTCAAAAAGGGAAGTCCGCAGCAGAAAGTTCAGTATTAGAAACTATTCAAACAGTTTACCAATCCGTTAAAAAAGCATCTAATATTGTTCCAAATGCTACAACTATGGCTCAGGCTACAGGAATAAAAGCAGGGACAGGGGTAGCTATTAGTTCTTTATCTGGAGGTGCGGCAACTAATGCAACCCTAGCTCTTTTAGGAGGTGGTTCTGTGGCTGCGGGTGGCTTGGGAATGTTGGGAGGACTAGCAGTAGCAACTGGAGGAGCTGCTTTAATTGGTGCGGCTGCTTTAGTATCTGTCGCCTCCCTTACTCAAATGGATTCTGAGGATCACAAGAATTTGGGAATTGCAGCTGGAGCGGGAGTAGTTACAAGTGCTGCTGCTATTAGTACAGCCTGGGCTGCTGCTGGTGCTTTTGGTGTGGCTGGCACTGGTACCGCAATTAGTACCCTATCTGGAGCCGCTGCTTACAGCGCTTCGATGGCATTCCTTGGAGGTGTTGGTGTGATGACTGGAGGATCTGCGCTAGTTGCATTTGGTGCAGGTCTTATTGCTTGGAAATTTCTGAAGGGAGATAAGAACGATCCGAGGAAGATTTTGAAACAATTAGAAGCTAAACTCTATTCTTAAATGAAGAAATTATAGTAATTAGGCGATGTCTACAATCATCTACGCCTAAGCATTTCGCCAAACATGAAAATTTTACAACCCGCACAAGCGGGTTTTGTTTTGTAGCTGTAATAATATAAATAAATAGCTATTTAACTATATAAAAATATTACGAAAATTTTACAAATAGGTGAGCTAGTACTTTTATATAAAGTCAACAATTACAAAGAAATATTTCGTTTTTTATATCGATTTGTGTCATATAGGCGATAAAATGCCTACTGGGTAAGCGTTTTCTGATAAAAAACAGATATTGCTTAAAAGATCACAAGTTACCTGTGGCTGATGATGCCGCTAGGAACTTCCTTCAGAGAACACGCATCAAAGGAGCCGAAGAAGCATGTTCACACACGTCAAGTCCACCATTAGACACATTGCGCCTGATAACTTACGCGGACGTAGTTTAATCAAGGTGGTCTATGTCGTGCTTGAGTCCCAGTACCAGAGCGCATTGTCGCAAGCAGTTCGCACGATTAACGCGAACAACCCCAACTTGGCGATTGAAATTAGCGGGTACTTGATTGAGGAACTCCGCGACCCCGAAAATTACGAGGAGTTCAAACGAGAAATTGAGAATGCGAATATCTTCATCGCTTCCCTCATTTTCATCGAAGACTTAGCACAGAAAGTTGTAGCAGCAGTAGAACCACACCGCGATCATCTCGATGTTTCTGTTGTCTTTCCCTCAATGCCAGAGGTAATGCGCCTGAGTAAAATGGGCAGCTTTTCCTTGGCACAGTTGGGTCAGTCAAAAAGTGCGATCGCCCAATTCATGCGGAAACGCAAAGAAAAATCCGGTGCGGGATTCCAAGATGGGATGCTGAAGCTTTTGCGAACCCTACCGCAAGTTCTGAAGTTCCTTCCAATGGATAAGGCACAGGATGCCCGAAATTTCATGCTCAGTTTTCAGTATTGGCTAGGTGGTTCTCCAGAAAATCTGGAAAACTTCTTGCTGATGCTAGCTGATAAATATGTATTTAAAGGTTTAGAAAAACAAAATTTTGCACCTTCTACGTATGAACAGCCGGTGGTTTATCCCGATCTAGGGATTTGGCATCCTTTGGCTCCCAGTATGTTTGAAGATGTCAGAGAGTACCTCAATTGGTATACAGCTCGTAAGGATATTTCTAGCGATCTAAAAGATCCCCTAGCTCCTTGTGTCGGGTTAGTATTGCAACGCACTCACCTTGTTACAGGGGATGATGCCCATTATGTAGCAATGGTGCAGGAGTTGGAAGCACTAGGCGCACGGGTATTACCTGTGTTTGCTGGTGGTTTGGATTTCTCCAAGCCTGTTGAGGCTTACTTTTATGAACCGACTACCAACACACAGTTGGTAGATGCAGTGATATCGCTGACTGGTTTTGCTTTAGTGGGTGGCCCAGCCAGACAAGATCATCCCAAGGCAATTGAAGCACTCAAACGCTTAAATCGTCCTTACATGGTGGCGTTACCCTTAGTATTCCAAACCACAGAAGAGTGGATGGATAGCGATTTAGGGTTACATCCAATTCAAGTAGCTTTGCAAATTGCGATTCCTGAATTGGATGGGGCAATTGAGCCGATTATATTATCGGGTAGAGATGGAGCTACAGGGAAAGCGATCGCACTGCGCGATCGGGTTGAAGCTGTAGCCGAACGCGCCTTAAAATGGGCTAACCTCCGCCGCAAGCCGAAGCTAGATAAGAAAGTCGCCATCACCGTTTTCAGCTTTCCGCCAGATAAAGGCAACGTGGGAACCGCCGCTTACTTGGATGTATTCGGTTCCATCTACGAGGTGATGAAAGCCCTCAAGAATAACGGCTACGACTTACCAGAATTGCCAGAATCAGCCGAAGCGTTGATGCAAGAAGTCATCCATGACGCTCAAGCGCAGTACAACAGCCCAGAACTGAACGTTGCTTACAAAATGTCGGTTCCTGAGTATGAGGCGCTAACACCCTACTCGCAACGCCTAGAGGAAAACTGGGGGCCACCTCCCGGACATCTCAACAGCGACGGGCAAAATTTGCTGATTTATGGTAAGCAATTCGGTAACGTCTTCATCGGTGTACAACCTACATTTGGTTACGAAGGCGACCCGATGCGGCTGTTATTCTCCCGTTCAGCTAGTCCTCACCACGGTTTTGCTGCTTACTACACTTACCTAGAGCAAGTTTGGAAAGCTGATGCTGTACTGCACTTTGGTACACACGGTTCCTTAGAATTCATGCCAGGTAAACAAATGGGGATGTCTGGTGACTGTTATCCAGATAACTTGATTGGCTCAATTCCCAACCTGTATTACTACGCAGCTAATAATCCGAGTGAAGCGACAATTGCCAAACGCCGGAGTTATGCCGAAACAATTTCTTACTTGACACCGCCGGCAGAAAATGCTGGTTTGTATAAAGGTTTAAAGGAACTCAGCGAATTAATTGCTTCCTACCAAACCTTGAAAGATAGTGGACGTGGTGTTTCCATTGTCAACAGCATCATGGATAAATGCCGGATCGTGAATCTGGATAAGGATATTCACCTGCCAGAAACCGATGCCAGAGACATGAGTGCTGATGAGCGGGATAATATTGTTGGCAACGTCTACCGCAAGTTGATGGAAATCGAGTCTCGGTTGTTGCCTTGTGGTTTGCACGTCATTGGTAAACCGCCAAGTGCAGAAGAAGCGATCGCAACTCTTGTCAACATTGCTAGTCTAGATCGTCAAGAAGAAGGAATTCAAGGCTTGCCGGGAATTATCGCTAACAGCCTTGGACGTAGCATTGACGATATTTACCAAAATAATGACAGAGGTATTTTAGAAGATGTCCAGTTATTGCAAGATATAACTTTGGCAACCCGTGCAGCAGTTACTGCCCTTGTCCAAGAGCAAATCGACGCGGAAGGACGAGTTTCTTTAGTTTCCCGGTTGAATTTCTTCAACATGGGCAAAAAAGAACCTTGGGTAGAATCATTGCATAAAGCAGGTTATCCCAAAGTCGATAACGCCGCCCTAAAACCCCTATTTGAGTATTTGGAATTCTGCCTAGAGCAAGTTTGTGCCGATAACGAACTCGGAGCATTACTCAGAGGCTTGGAAGGCGAGTACATCCTACCCGGCCCTGGTGGCGATCCCATCCGCAACCCGGATGTATTACCCACGGGTAAGAATATCCATGCACTCGATCCGCAATCCATCCCAACAACAGCAGCAGTACAATCAGCCAAAATCGTTGTAGATAGGCTTTTGGTACGTAACAAGGCAGAAAACGATGGAAAATGGCCAGAAACCATCGCCTGCGTCCTTTGGGGAACCGATAACATCAAAACTTACGGTGAATCCCTAGCGCAAATTATGTGGATGGTGGGCGTGCGTCCAGTTCCCGATGCCTTGGGACGGGTGAACAAGTTGGAATTGATATCTCTAGAAGAGTTAGGACGACCTAGAATTGATGTGGTAATCAACTGTTCTGGTGTATTCCGCGACTTGTTCATCAACCAAATGAACCTGCTAGACCAAGGGGTGAAGATGGCGGCTGAGGCAGATGAACCCTTAGAAATGAACTTTGTTCGCAAACACGCTTTGCAGCAAGCTGAAGAAATGGGGATTAATCTGCGTCAAGCAGCGACGCGCGTTTTCTCCAATGCTTCTGGTTCCTATTCGTCAAATATCAACTTGGCGGTAGAAAACAGCACTTGGGATAGCGAAGCCGAGTTGCAGGAAATGTATCTCAATCGGAAATCCTTCTCCTTCAATTCCGATAACCCCGGAATTATGGACGAATCCCGGCAGATTTTTGAAAGTACATTGAAAACTGCTGACGCAACTTTCCAAAATTTGGATTCTTCCGAGATTAGCTTAACTGACGTTTCCCACTACTTCGATTCAGATCCCACTAAGCTGGTGGCAAGTCTGCGCGGTGATGGTAAAAAACCAGCATCTTACATTGCAGATACAACCACAGCTAACGCCCAAGTGCGGACATTATCAGAAACCGTGCGTTTGGATGCGCGTACCAAATTATTAAATCCCAAATGGTACGAGGGAATGCTATCTCACGGTTATGAAGGTGTGCGCGAACTTTCCAAGCGGTTGGTGAATACAACAGGTTGGAGTGCAACAGCAGGCGCTGTGGATAACTGGATTTATGAGGATACTAACGAAACCTTCATCAAAGATGAAGAAATGCAGAAACGGTTGCTGAACCTTAATCCTCATTCTTTCCGCAAGATTGTATCAACTTTGTTGGAAGTGAATGGACGCGGTTATTGGGAGACTAGCGAGGATAATTTAGATCGTCTGCGCGAGTTGTACCAAGAAGTTGAAGACCGGATTGAAGGGATAGAATAATCCCTAATCATAAATGTAGGGACGTTTTATAGAACGTCTCTACATAAAAAACGGTTTTGACAAATTGTATGGAATCCGACTAAATGAAAATCAAATATATAATTATAAATAGGTATGTCTGCTAAAGATGTCTTTCATGAAGTTGTCAAAACAGCTTTACAGAAAGATGGTTGGCAAATTACTCACGATCCACTCACAATTAGCGTGGGAGGAGTTAACCTTTCGATTGATTTAGCCGCCCAAAAGCTGATTGCAGCAGAACGTGAAGGACAAAAAATTGCAGTCGAAGTCAAAAGTTTTTTAGAGAGGTCGTCTGCTATTTCAGAATTTCATACAGCATTAGGGCAGTTTATTAACTATAGAGGTGCATTACGACGGCGACAACCGGAGCGTGTTTTGTATTTAGCAGTACCTTTAACAACTTATAAAACGTTTTTTCAGCTTGATTTTCCTAAAGAGATGATTGTAGAAAATCAACTGAAAATGCTTATTTATGATGTAGAACAAGAGGTGATTTTCCAATGGATAAATTAACTCGATATCGCCAGCTTGTACAACAGATATTACATGATTATAGTGAGCAAAAACCAGCCTTCGGAAATATAGAAGTTGAAACAATTTTTGATACAGAACGTGACCATTATCAAATAGTTCATGTAGGGTGGGAAGGTCAAGACTGGGTACATAGTTGTATTATTCATATTGATATTAAAGGTGGGAAAATTTGGCTTCAGTGGAATGGTACAGAAGATGATATTGCAGCTAATTTGGTAGCTGCGGGAGTTCCCAAGGAAGATATTGTGTTAGGTTTTCAGTCTCCTTTTATGAGACAATTTACAGAATATGCAGTGAGTTAGGAGATGTTTTGAAAATCACCAAGCGCGACTTAATGAATGATAACCCCTATTCTTTCCGCAAGATTGTATCAACTTTGTTGGAAGTGAATGGACGCGGTTATTGGGAGACTAGCGAGGATAATTTAGATCGCCTGCGCGAGTTGTACCAAGAGGTTGAAGACCGGATTGAAGGTATAGACTAGGATTACATGAGTAGGCATAAAGCCTGCCTTAACTTTTCAACCTGAGATATGACTATGAATGCTTTAACGGTCAACCTTCAATCAGTATTGGAACTGACAGATGAGCAGTTTTTTAATCTATGTCAGGCAAACCGTGAATTGAGGTTTGAACGCACGGCTACGGGAGAATTAATTATCATGCCACCTACAGGGGGAGAAACCGGAAATAAGAATGCCAGAATCACTCAACAATTAATGAATTGGACAGATACCGATGGTACTGGCATCGCTTTTGATTCTTCTACTTGTTTTAAATTACCTAATGGTGCAGATCGTTCGCCTGATGCTTCTTGGATAAAATTAGAACGATGGGATGCTTTAACTGAAGAAGAAAAACAAAAGTTTCCCCCCATTTGTCCTGATTTTGTAATTGAGCTACTTTCGCCAAGTGACAGTTTGAAAGTTGCTCAGGAAAAGATGAGAGAATACATAGAGAATGGTGTGCGTTTGGGTTGGTTAATTAATCGTAAATCGCGGCAAGTGGAGATTTATCGGCAAGGGCAAGAGGTTGAGGTGTTGGAATCGCCTGTTACCTTGTCAGGGGAAGATGTTTTACAGGGGTTTATTTTAAATATTGAAGCAATTTGGTAACTAAAGGCTATAGTGTTTGTGTCTTGATAAGTCTTGAACTTAAATTTTATATGATTTGAATTGGTAAAGTTATTAATTATTAACTAAAATGATTTTCTGCTATTTTTGCAATTAATAGTTGCCAATTTTTATTAAATTTTTCTACAACAGAATATGTTAACAAAAATGCTAATAAGGCTAAAATAGCCAGGGTTAATCCAATTAAAAAAATTCCTATATTTCCTGTTAGTAAAAACAATAAACAACACAGTAATATTGTTAAAAAGCATACAAAAAAGAAGTAGCTGATGACTATAAAAATAGATATAATTGTATTTTTATGAGGATTTTTGGCTGCTAAATGTTTCATTATTTTGGGGTTTGAAAGTGATTCATTGGCTACATAATTAAGATTTTTGATATAGATAGATATATAGTATTTCATTTTTTTCATATAATTTAATAAATTTTTGACGTATGCTAATTAAATCATCTTTCTTCTCGTTATATTTTCCTACAGAGCCTGCTAATAAACTTCCTCCTAATCCAGATGAAGCACCTCCAAACAGAGCTAGTAAACCCCCTGCAAGAGTACCAAGTACAGGAAAATCAGGCTTTGCTGATTCAGTTTCTCTGATTATTCCAGATATTCTGATTTGTAATTGTTCTAGTTGAGATTGATAAATATTAAGAGATTTTAATTGTTATGTCATCAGGTGCTTGTTACCAAAGTCAACTTTAATATCAGCAGATATTTTGTTGATTTCCGTTTCTAGATTGTATAGAATACCGTCTAAATTAGCCATTTTTTTGAATAAATAAATGAAAGTATCTTAACCTTCATGTATGTTTCCCAAAAAATTACTTGGATTAACAAAAATATGTAATAAATTTTGCACTTGCCTTTTCAGGGTAAGTCCTCAATCTTGTCCGCCATATTTAAGGTGTACCAATCACTTCCTAACTCCAAATTAATCAGGATGGACATCACAGCTACTTTGAAGAGGTTTTCTGCAAGGTATCGCACTCACTCTCCCATACAGGCGATCGCCTTTTTTTGAGATTTTCTGTAAAGTGATCGCACTTACTCTTCTACAACAGACGATATCTAACGACAAACCGCCATGCCTCTACACTTTGTTTTTGAGGTTTTCTGCAAGGCGATCGCACTCACCCTTCCACAACAGGCGATCGCTTCTATATTTTCAATGATATCATAATATGATATCATTATATCTCTGAATATATTCAAGTTAACTGTAACATGGCTCTAATTGTATTGATTAAATGGATCTCAATAACAAACAACGTCAGATTTTAGAGTTAATTTTTACAAATCCTGTACCATCTAATATTCTTTGGAAAGATATTGAAAGTTTATTTATAGCTCTCGGTGCTGATATTACTCAAGGTAGAGGTTCGCGGGTTCGTGTGAAATTATGTGAAAGCTGTTTTTCACGAACCGCATCCTCAAAATGAAACAGATAAAGGAGCAGTCAAATCTGTTAGAGAATTTTTAATTAAGGCAGGAATTGAAATATGATGACTTATAAAGGATACACAGCTAGTATAGAAGTAGATGTAGAAGCGGAAATACTTTTTGGCCAAGTCCTAGATATTAATGACGTAATTACCTTTAAGGCAAAAACTGTAGACGAAGCGCGTCAAGAATTTCAAATTTCTGTTGATGATTATCTTGCTTTCTGTGAAGAACTAGGGGAGGAGCCTGATAAACCATTCTCTGGTAAGCTTCCATTCCGCACAACTCCAGAACACCACCGCAAAATATTTATTGCTGCTAAAAAGGCTGGCAAAAGCATAAATGCTTGGATGGATGAAATCTTAACTGGTGCTGCGGATAAAGTAATCAATACTTAGAGTCAATCATTCTAAATATTTTTTTCGCTAAAGTGCATTCGCTTTAGGCATTTTTATGGGAATATTCAAATTTAAATTTTTATATGGATGCGTTAACTATCAACTTTGCTCTTGTTCTTCAAATAATAGATGAGCAATTCTTCCACTTATGTCAGATAAATGAATTAATCAGATTTGAGCGTAATGCTGATGGCGATCGCAATCACTCTTGTACAACAGGCGATGTCTAACGATAAGTCGCTACGCGTCTAACGCTTGATGTTGGGTTTCGTTCCTCAAGCAAACCGACGCAGCTTAAGGTTTTTATCGCTAACTGAACCGTATTGGATTTTAAGACCATTTCATGATTGGAATTTCAACTGCGTCTATTCTCAAGATTAAATTCTGTCAACTAGTATATTTGCTTAGTTAACTTTGTCATACAGTAACCAAATAAATATACTTTCATTAGTTAGATTATAAGTATATTTATTTAAGTAATACTTATGTTTAAAACAGTACAATAATTGATTAAAAATCAAGCTTAAGTAATGACGATTATTGATTACAAGTACTAACCTGTGAATATAGAAATTTATGAAAATAGCAAAAAATAGCTAACATGGCTAAAATTATCGTTACTGGAGCAGCAGGCTTTATTGGTTCTCACCTGGTAGACATCTTGCTACAACAAGGGGAAGAAGTCATTGGGATTGATGAATTCAATGATTATTACGATCCTATGTTAAAGCGTAAGAATGTTGCACACTTACATAGCTCACCTAGTTTTACATTAATTGAAGCAGATATTCAGTTTTTAGATTGGCAGGAACTCTTAAAAGATGTTGATGTCGTTTACCATCAAGCAGCACAAGCAGGTGTCAGGGCAAGCTGGGGTAAGGCTTTTCGAGGTTATACAGAACGAAATATTAATGCTACGCAAGTTTTGCTAGAAGCGGCTAAAGATGCAAAACACTTGAAAAGATTAGTGTTTGCTTCTTCGTCAAGTGTATATGGTGATGCAGAAACTTTACCTACTCACGAAGGAATTTGCCCTGAACCTGTTTCTCCTTACGGCATTACTAAGCTAGCGGCTGAAACTTTGTGCAGACTGTATTACAAAAACTTTGGTGTGCCATCTGTATCATTGCGGTATTTCACAGTTTATGGCCCTAAACAACGCCCAGATATGGCATTTCATAAGTTCTTTAAATCCATTTTGCAAGATGAGGCGATTCCTATTTACGGCGATGGACAGCAAACGCGGGAGTTTACATTTGTTGGTGATATCGTCGCCGCCAATTTAGCGGCTGCTTCCACACCCCAAGCAGTGGGAGAAATTTTTAATATCGGTGGTGGTAGCAGGGTGGTTTTAGCAGAAGTCTTAGATACGATTGAAGAAATCGTTGGCAAACCAATCAAAAGAAACCACATAGAAAAAGCGATGGGAGATGCACGCCACACTGCTGCTGATGTATCTAAAGCGCAGAAAATTCTAGGATATCAGCCACAAGTCTCTCTAAGAGAGGGTTTAACGCAGGAATGGCAGTGGATTAAGTCGTTGTATTAAAGGGTATGGGGCATTGGGAATTGGGCATTGGTTATTCTCCTTTAAAACTTATGCACAAAATATCCCCCAACCCTTTTAAAAGAGGTTAGGGGGATTTAAAAGTGCCTCAAGTCACAGCGAAACACTTATTCAAATGAACTCTTAAGCTTCTTGCTAACTTACAAGAAATCCATATTTTTTGAGTACTGTCTTGGCTTCATTGCCAGATAAAAATTGGATAAACTCTTTGGCTGCTGGAATATTTTTACTGCTTTTAATTACTGCCATTGGATAGACAATCGGTGAGTGAAACTTATCGTCAGCAGCAACTACGACTTTTATCTTGTTGGAAATTTTGGCATCAGTAGCATAAACTAAACCCGCTTCAGCGTTACCACTTTCTACTGCTGCCAAAACTTGACGCACGTTGTTAGCAAAGACTAATTTGGGCTTTACCTGATTATAAAGTTTCAATTTCTTTAAGACTTGCTCCCCATATTGACCGGCGGGTACACTTCTAGGTTCACCGATCGCAATTTTTTTAATCTTACTATCTGTTAAATTGTAGAAACTAGTGATGCCTACAACATCCTGAGCCACAA
Organism: Nostoc sp. LEGE 12450; assembly: GCF_015206895.1. Lineage (GTDB taxonomy): Bacteria > Cyanobacteriota > Cyanobacteriia > Cyanobacteriales > Nostocaceae > Nostoc. The sequence goes on from NZ_JADEXU010000072.1 coordinate 29,323, forward strand.
TCAAGACTAGACGGTTATTCGCCAAGTTAGCACGGCTACCTGTTACCAAAAGTCCTTTTTGTTCTAGGGCATCCACTTGCTTTTTGCCAGCAGAAATAAAGATATCTGCTGGGGCACCTTGCTCAATCTGTTGTTGCAAGGCACCAGAAGCCCCAAAATTATAATTAATGTTGACATCTGATTTACTTTGTTGGTACAAAGGCTTAATTTCCTCTAGTGCCTCTTTTAAGCTGGCGGCTGCGGAGACGAGGATAGTGCTATTTTGCGCTATTACCGGAGAAGGATTAACTAACGGTAAACCAATTGCCAGGAGCAAACCAGCAACTGCTATACCCAATAAGCCAAAAATTTGTCTTCTTTTCATAGAAAAGGCGTTTGAGAAATTTCTTCCATAAAACTGATGCTAGGTAAAATAATACCAAACATACCAACTTATAACCAACTATATCGGTAATTGCTTTTTCCCTAAGCCTTCTAGATGAATTAACTCATAAGCCAGAATCTGGCGACTCAAACGCATCGGTAATTGCAAAACTGCATTCTGAGAAAGGGCGAATCATACCCCTCTAGGAGGAATTTTATATTTTACAGTTAAAAACTGCTGAAAGATCGCGGTAAGCTAGTTGGAATTATCACTGAATTGTGTCAATAAATTGTCAAATTAACTGCTCAGTTTTCTGGGGTGAAATTTGCGATGACCGTAAATCTTAAGTCTTTAGAGAATCCAACTTATATAGCGGCCGATTCCAAAACCGCTTCTAATACTAAGAGAAGCAGCTACGTTCCCTCGAACCATCGACGCATTCTTTGCATCTTTCCTAAGTACAGCCGCTCCTTTGGTACTTTTCATTACGCCTACCCATTGATGGGTAATGTCCGGGCTTTTATGCCACCCCAAGGTATTTTAATTGTGGCTGCCTATTTACCTCAAAAATGGGAAGTGCGGTTTATTGATGAGAATGTCAAATCAGCAACCAGGGCTGATTACCAATGGGCTGATGTGGTAATTGTGAGTGGAATGCATATCCAAAAACCACAAATTAATCAAATTAATGAACTTGCTCATCGCGCCGGGAAAATCACAGTGGTGGGTGGCCCTTCGGTATCTGGGTGTCCAGAATATTATCCTGAATTTGACATTTTACATTTGGGTGAGTTGGGAGATGCTAGCGATCGCATGATCGAGTATCTAGACCAAAACTTAGAACGTCCTCAAAGGCAAATCCGCTTTGAAACGAAGGAACGTTTACCTTTAACAGAGTTTCCAACTCCAGCTTATCATTTGCTGGATATCGATGATTATTTCTTAGCAAATGTGCAGTTTTCTAGTGGTTGCCCTTATCGCTGCGAGTTTTGTGATATTCCCGAACTCTATGGCAACAGTCCCCGAATGAAAACACCAGAGCAAGTGGTTGCCGAGCTAGATGCAATGCGACAATCTGGCAATATGGGGGCAGTGTATTTTGTCGATGATAACTTTGTTGGCGATCGCCGCGCTGCCATGAAGTTACTTCCTCATCTCATTGACTGGCAAAAACGCAATGGCTACCCCATCCAGTTTGCCTGTGAAGCAACTCTCAACCTAGCCCAAAGTCCAAAACTGCTGGAAATGATGCGCGAAGCCTATTTCTGCACGATCTTTTGCGGTATCGAAACACCTGAGCCAGATGCTCTCCATGCTATTTCCAAAGATCAAAATCTGAGTATGCCAATCTTAAAAGCAATTCAAGTTTTAAATAGCTATGGCATGGAAGTAGTATCAGGAATCATTATCGGGTTAGATACAGATACACCAGAAACAGCAGACCGAATTATTGAATTTATTCGGGCATCTCAAATTCCCATGTTGACAATTAATCTACTTCATGCTTTGCCTAGAACTCCGTTATGGCGGAGGTTAGAAGCAGAAGGACGACTCGTATTTGATGAAAACCGCGAATCAAATGTTGAGTTTTTGATGCCCTACGAGCAAGTTGTCGAGATGTGGCGGCGCTGCATCACAACTGCTTATGAGCCGGAATTTTTATATGAGCGGTTTGCTTACAATATGGAACACACCTATCCAAATCGCATCGAAGTACCTAACAGTCCTGCTCGCACTTCTGGGGCTAATATCCGTAAAGGTTTAACTTATTTAACTAATATTTTGCTGCGGATAGGCTTATTTAGTAACTATCGTCAGACTTTCTGGAAAATGGCCAAGCCAGCGCTGAAAGCAGGTGATATTGAAAACTTGATTCACGTCGGACTTGTGGGGCATCATTTGATTAAGTTCGCACAAGATTGCTCCAAAAACGAAGAATCGGCTTCGTTTTATTCGCAAAAAATCCTCACAAAAGTTCGTAGCTAAATTTCAAAAAAAGGAAACTCACATTAGTTATTCCCAGTCTATGACTGGGAATAAGATAACTTTCCACTTTCTATCTCAGTCAATTACGAATTACATAAACCCTGCGGCATAGCCCATTACGAATTAATTTAACAGGGCATCAAAGTATTCAATCTTCCTAGTACAGCCATATCTTCTGCATCTAACTCCGATGGAATGCCACTGCGAATCAATTCGGAAAAGTCTTCATTTGGAACCATCACAGTCAACGTATACAAGCGAGTAGAACCAGTATTTTTAATCAAATGAGTCCCAGTGGGAGGCACTAATAAACTATCTCCAGCCTTGATTGTGGCACTCTTGCCGTCACACATAGCGATCGCTTCGCCTTTGAGGACAAAAAACATTTCCACCGCCCACTGATGGCGGTTTGGCGGTGTTTGTCCACCGATATCAAAAATTTCTATACAGCAAGTCAAAGAAGTATTAGCATTTGTCGAATCGAAGATAATTGCTAATCGATTAGAGTCATTGGGACTAATGCGATATACTTGGTAATCTTTGGGAGATTTGATAACCGGAATTACACAACGAGTAGCGTACATTTATTTATCCCCTCTAAAGTTATCGATGGGTATGAAAATTCCTAAAATTCAAGTCTTGAATATTAAGTTGTGAGTTGTCAGGAATGATGCAAACAATAGCCACCAAGAAAGATTTTCAAGTAGAGGCAATTCATGAATTAATTGCCCCTACCGCGTGGGTTATGCGTAAGTTCTAAGTTGTATAAATGAAAAAATCACTAATTGTTAAACACTAAATACTCCTCATTCAACCAATTTTGAATTTTGGATTGAAGGAAAAATCTAAAATCTAATCACTCCTCATTCTTTTGCAGCGCTGTTAAAATCTCTTGGGAGTCAGTGACAAAACCGAAGCATTGTTTAACATTGTACAACGTTGCTAGCCAACAATATTCAGGCGAAGTAGTAGCGCTACAATCTTTAACTAACACACAGTCATATCCTAAAAAATTGGCATCACATAATGTAGCTAGCACGCATTGATCGGCATTAACACCAGCAAAAAATAATGTTGTGCTTCCCAGATTCCGCAAGATACTATCTAATGGGGTATCCCAAAACCCACTCATCCGATATTTGTCCACACGAATATCTTCAGGAAGCAGTTCTAGTTCGTCTACTACTGCCGCGGCCCAACTACCCGCCATTAGTACTCTTGCACCATTGCTTGGTAGGGGATCGCCTAATCCCACGCCTGCCCCTGTGGGGTTATAGACATGACGCGAACCAGCACTAATATTGAGTAAGTCAGGGCGATTCCCCCAATTTATCCAAATGACTGGAACACCCGCTTCACGAAGTTCTGGAAGTAGGTTATTCAAAGGTTTAATCGGCTGACGTGCTGGAGTTACATCCACGCCAATATGCGCTAACCAGCCATCAGGGTGACAGAAGTCGTTTTGCATATCAATGACGAGGATAGCGGCTTTTGCCAAGTCTAAACGCAGGGTTTTAGTTTCTGTTGATAAAATAACGGGTTGTGGGGGTTTTTGAGGACGAGTGATATCTGCGATCGCATCATTCACTGTCCACGCATTTGGTGAGACTCCCAATGTCCGAAAAGGCAAATTCATAAAATTGCAATACCCTACACCATTTTCTATCTTGTAACTTGAAATTCAGTTGAAAATACAATTACTTAATCAAGGTTAAATATGGTAAATTTCACTATTCAGAATGTTTTAATTGCCGCCAGTGATGATTATGCGACGGTAGATGTACAGATTGTAGACGGGACGGTCGCAGCCATTGCCCCCAATCTACCAGTAATCGGCACTGTCATAGATGGCAAAAATAAGCTACTGCTACCTGGTTTTTTCAACGCCCACACCCACTCATCAGAGATGTGGCAACGGGGAATCATGTCAGTTTTGCCTTTAGAATTATGGTTGGCGGAACTGTATGATTTTGCCCCCCTCGACACTGAACAGGTTTATCTCAGCGCCTTGGGTACTGCGGTAGAAACCTTACTTTCTGGCGGTACGAGTGTAGTAGATCACCTAGTGTTAATTCCCGGACTTGAGTTAGAAACGATTGCTATTGCAACCCGTGCTTATAGAGAAGTTGGGATTCGCGCCTTTATCGCCCCCTTAATTCAAGATGAATCCCTCACCGCAGGGCTTCCATCTGGAGAATCAGCAAGAACTCATGAACCTTATCATCGTTCAACTGCGGCAACATTTGAAATTATCGAAGAGGCGGTGAGACAGTTTCATCGCCCAGATGAGGGTGTAAATATTTTGGTCGCACCAACGGGGATACAATTGTGTAGTGATGCTTTATTTGCAGGATGTATCGAGTTAAGCGATCGCTATAATCTTTGTCGTCACTCCCATTTACTCGAAACTAGGGCACAGGAAAAACTCGCTCAAGAAAAGTACGGTTGTACTGCCGTGGAACATTTGAAAAGAATCGGGTTTTTGAGCGATCGTACTTCACTTGCTCATTGCGTTTGGTTAAATGATGCGGATATCGCCATCCTCGCCGAAACTCAATCTACAGTTGTTCATAATCCCTTAAGTAATTTGCGTTTAGGCAGTGGCATCGCCCCAATTTTAAAATATCGCCAATCTGGAGTAAATGTAACTTTTGGTTGTGATGGTGCTTCTAGTAATGACTCTCAAGATTTGCTAGAAGCAATCAAAATGGGTTCTATTTTACATAATATTACAGACTCAGATTATCAATACTGGATTACGCCCCGGCAAGCAGTAGAAATGGCATCTTTAGGAGGTGCGAAGGGACTGAATTTGGCAGACAAACTCGGTTCCCTTACTGTGGGAAAACAAGCAGATTTAGTACTTTATGATCTCACCAATTTATCATTGCTTCCGCGTACAGACCCCATTGGTTTATTGGTTTTAGGCCGTCCTACCAATGTTGTTAATAGTGCTTGGGTTAATGGCAGGCAAATTGTTGCTGATGGTAAAGTTACAACAATTAACGTTGATGAATTGCGACAAGAATTATTTAATCGCAGTCAATGGGAGACAAAGCGTAAGTCTGAAACCGTCGCGCAAATTGAAGCACATTATCGGACGGTTATGGGGTTGTGAAAAAAAATTATACACAAGAGACACCATAAAATAGTAACAAATTGTTAAGCTTAGGACATCATGCGGAGTAGCTACTCACGGCGTGAGGGGTGAACGAAAAAAGGTGTGGGGAAGAGCTTAGTTAGCGTATGTCATCCGCTAACTAAGCTCTGAGTAAGATAAATTTTAACTTTCATAAGATTTTTGATATCTTGTAGCTTCTTCAACTAGGTCATTTAGTCCTAGTTCTAGTGTATGAAGCACCTGGTTTAACGCTTCGATTTTTGTCCGATTTTTCATCATCTCAACTGCCTTTAAAAAAGCTGGACTACCTGCTTTACCAATATATTGATGACAACTTTTGCTACCATTTTTGGTAACAAAGATAGCTTGGGATGATTGCCACTTGTAATACCAATAAGCTCCGCCCTTACCTTTAGCGCGGTAACGAACAATCCAACAACCAGATTCAGCGACATCACTCTTGTTAAGAGTAGAGATTTCTTGGTTGATTTCTTCTCTTTTAGCTTGTAAAAGTTCTATTCTGTGTGCCAAATCTGAAAGACTCTGTTCTCTTGTTTTAACCACTATTAAATACAAGCTTACTTGGACAAGTGTTATTGTCAGCTTTATGCTAACTTACTGTGATTATAAGATAAGGATGACCAAAAATTTGACCATCGAGAAGAAGAACTTAAGTATGCTGCTCTAAGAGCCATAACTCCTTCTGCTCCAAAACAAGACCAGTGCATACCAGCCTGTTTTAATCTTTGTGTAACTACACGACGATTGGAACTTTCAACAACTCCTGAACCAATCATTAAACCTGCTTTTAAATAGGAGCGATAATCAATCCGACTCTGATTATTAGTTAAATAACGCTCTAAATTAGTAATTGCTTTGCTTAAATCTTTCTTTTTCTTTTGGAATTGATGACAATTTTCAATGACTGTAGTCCATTGTGATTTTTTCAGTAGTTGTTGTTGAGTTTTCACCCAATCTTTTTGAGTATCTTCTTTATTTGGATACGCTGCTTTCGCTACTGCCCACACATATTCCGAGAGATGAAAAAAATCGAGAATCTCCACCGAACCTGGAAATTTTTCTGATGCCATCGCCCAAATCCAATGTGCGCCGTCACCAAGAAATACGGTTTTTGTAGGTTTTTTACCTGCTACTTGATTATATAACTGCGATACTCTTTCTCTAAATTCTAGGCGGGATTTTAAAGTAGCTACATATTCCCGTTGTCGGATAACACCTCTTTTTTTACCAACTTTTTCATGGTGTTTATTCCAAAAAATTACACCAACTTTTGCTTCTTTATATCCTTGTTTTTGATTCAAGGGAGTCATGACTCCATCAACTCCCACATATAATAAATCTTCTGGCTCTGACTCTAAATTATCTCCTGACAACTGTGAACTCAAATCCATATCACATTCAACTTGAAATTCTTGACTTTGTAGTTGATTTCCTACCTTTTCTACAAGATTCGCTAAGGTTTTTTGCGTCAAATTTAGCGTTGTCCATTTTTGAAACAACGAGTGAGAATTCGGAAATTCACTACTCACTCCCAAGGCGCAGGCTAACTCTAATACCATTGGTAGCCATTTATCTTTTGGTAGCCCTAACTCTTCATCAACTTTAACTTTAATACCATCTGTTGTCTCATAAGCTCTACGTACAAGAACCATTTCACCTAATGGAGTGTAATATCTTTTTTCTCGTTTAGTTCTCGGATGTGAGTATTCGGCTTCTTTTTCTTCAATTAAGGCTTGGAATAAGCTTTGTTGCACAAAATTTCCCAATTTTAGCCAAATACTGTAAAATTCGCTCACAAATCCTTCTAACTGGTGACACTCCGGTAAGTTCTGGAGTGTGTCACTGATGTGAGACAGAATTGATTGGAGGTTGTTCATGGGTAGTTTGGTTGCATAGCATCAAGAGCTATGTTAGCGTACCTCATCCGCTAACTACTCTCCCACACCTTTTTTCGTTCACCCCAAGTTGGGTATCCGTTTCACTAAGCAATTGCCCCATTAAATCTCGAAATGCTTGTACAAAACCTCTCAAAGGAATATTGCGTTGTAATTGGTCATATTTTCCTTTGATAAAATAACCGTGCGATCGCACAATGGGTTTATGGATTTCGCTAACAACAGCAGTTTTACCAATACCAGAGAAACCTGCGACTAAAATCATTTCTACCCCCCTGAGTCCCCCCTTAGCAAAGCCAGGGGGGTTAGCTACTCTGTCAAATGCTGCGAGTAAGTTTTCTACTTCTGCTTGCCGACCATAGAGTTTTTCTGGGATGATGAAGCGATCGCAAATATCTCGCACTCCTAACTCAAAGGCATCAATACTGCCAGTTTCTCGCCACTGATACCAGCAAATTTCTAAGTCATATTTCAACCCCAATGCAGTTTGATAGCGATCTTCGGCATTTTTCGCCATCAGTTTGCCGATAATTTCAGACAAAATTAGGGGAATCTCAGGATTCAGACTATGCACCTGTGGAGGAACCTTTGCCAAGTGGCAATACACCAACTCCATCGGTTCATCTGTCCTAAAAGGTAACTGTCCAGTGAGAAGTTCAAAAAAAGTGATGCCCAAGGAATAAAAGTCACTGCGATAGTCAATTCCCCGGTTCATTCGTCCGGTTTGTTCGGGAGAAAGGTATGCCAACGTCCCTTCCAGAATATTTGGATTAGTCAGTGTTTGAGTTTCTCTGGAAAGTAAAGAGGCGATACTAAAATCGATGAGTCTTATGTCTTTTGTGATGGGGTTAATCAAAATATTGGCGGGTTTGATGTCTTTGTGAATCACTCGGTTGTGATACAGTCCATCAAGAATGGAGACAATTTGCAAAGCAATATGAAAAAATGCCTGCAACCCATC
>NZ_JADEXU010000360.1 GCF_015206895.1 Nostoc sp. LEGE 12450
GGTGAGAACTTGAAACAAGTTTTTCTCCTTGTCCCCAAGTCCTCTTCTCAATTCCCCCTGCCCCATTCCCAATTCCTACTCTTGAGTCGGTTTCGGTCGCTTGATGGGTTTAGGAGCAGGCGTTTTTGGTATAGGTTTTGACACCACAGAGGTGTCGCCGCCTGCGCCTGTTTTCTTGATGGGACGTGGAGTTTCGCCACTGCGTCTGGGGGGGAATGGTTTTCTACCACCAGCACCAGCACCAGCACCACCGCCAGCACGAGGGCCACCTCTGAATGGTGGTTTGCGTTTTTTGGGCAAGTCAGCGATCGCTTCAGCTTTTTCTACTATCAAAACATCAGCTTCTCGCTTGGCTTGGAAATCCCAGAACTTTCCTACCGCTTTAGTGGTCAGGACACCCCTCAATTTCAACTTGAAATACTTGGGTTTGTCAGTTGGTTTGCGTGCAGCCTGCCTAATTTTGACTACCAAACTCTTAGCGTCAAAAGATTGGTATACTACTTCACCACGAACAGAAAAACCACCATCAGCTACTTCTGATGAGGGGATCGCGGGAATTGTGCTTAATTCAGAATTTTCGGATAAGCCATCATCAACTGTCTGTGACTCTTGCAACTCTTCTAAATCTGACTCGTCCTCATCTGTTGAGCTTTTAGCCAGATTTTCTGGCTCCCAAACTCCGACGATTTGGATGTGCAAGGTGTCATTTTCTTGCCTTGTACGTGGATATACTACCCACAAGTGTTCTTTTTCTAAGTCTAGATGATTCTTGACTAAGCTCATAATCCGTCCTAGGAGGACGGCATTGAGTTCTACACCATCTGTGGTTAGCAGTGTACCTTGAGTAAATTGTTCGCTGCTAGCATGATAGCGACCCCGGACTAATCCGATAGCTCGGTACTGCATCGGTTCGCTGGGAGGCGGAATCGGTTGCTGTCGATTGACTAAGTTCCCATTTGAGTCAGTCTCGCTGGGGTTGACAGGCGAATTTTCAAATTTAGAGGGCTTGGCTACTATGTGAACATTAGAGGCAGCCTCTATTTTATTTGTGCCCTGGTTAGAGGCAGAAGAATTGGAGGATTCAGGCAACGGCATCAGGTCGGAATTCATAAAAACTCCTTGCGGCGGAGACACATCCCATTGTGGGATTTTATAAAGGTAGCTGGAAAGAGCATTTGTGCGATTGATGAAAGTATATTTGCTTTTCACAAATTCACACTAGGGTACTCTATACAATCTTAAAGGCGCTAAATTTAGTGTTTGTACATTAAACGTGTAATTTAGCGCCTTTACACTAGTTTCGGAAGCATATCATAGCTACAATTCTGACGGCTCCTCCTAAAGTCATCACTTACTTTAGCAGTGTAAATAGTTAATTGTTATAAAATTCACAGGCAATTGGCGATATTCCGCAAAGTTTTGGAAATTTATAACTTTACGATTTGTGTAAATGATAATGTCATTAGAGTTCAGGAGAAAGACAAAACTGTGTCTCAACCACGCAATCGCTGGATAGTTCAAGTCGTATTGGCGCTGGCAGTTCTTGCTTTTGTGGGTGTTTCGGTGATTCCCATAATTGGAGCATTTAATAATACGCCACCCTCAAACCAAAATACTGCTAGCACCAGAGGCACTTTGCCCTCTGCTGACCAAAAATCAAAATTAGAAGATGAAGTACGGGGTTATGAACTGGTTTTGCAAAGGGAACCAGAAAATCAGACTGCGCTTAAGGGCTTATTGCAAGCGCGTCTACAACTACTGAGTCAAAAAGAAAAAAGTGAGGTTAAACCAGCTGATATCCAAGTTGTCATTGAACCCCTGGAAAAGCTAGCCAAGCTAAATCCCGAACAGTCAGAATATTCAGTGCTACTAGCTCAAGCTAAACAGCAAATAGGCGATCGCGAAGGAGCCGCTCAAGCTTATCGCGCAATTTTGTCTACCAAACCTGGCGATTTGAAGGCTTTGCAAGGAATGGTGGCTTTGTTAATCAGTCAGCAACGCCCGGAAGCAGCTATTGGTTTGCTGCAAGAAACCCTCTCGAAAGCAGCCCAAGTAAATACAATTCAGCCTGGAAGTGTAGATACAGTAGCCGTGCAGGTGTTGTTAGGTTCTGTTCATGCTTCCCAGAAACGCTACGCTCAAGCTAGCTCTGTATATGACCAAGCAATTAAGAGAGATCCTAAAGATTTTCGCCCTGTTGTAGCAAAAGCGATGCTTTTGAAACAACAGGGCAAAGACGCAGATGCAAAACCTTTATTTGATAGTGCCGCAGCTTTAGCACCTGCTCAGTACAAAGACGAAATTAAAAAGGCAGGAATGACTTCTCCCATTCCTAATTCGGCCGTATCTCCCGCGCCTTCATTGAAAAGTACGCCTACGCCTAAGTAATGGGCATTGGGCATTGGGCATGGGGGCATGAATAAGAGATAAAGTAGACAAGTCAGAGG